>JACVCT010000284.1 GCA_016741895.1 Gemmatimonadaceae bacterium
TCCACAGGATGTGCATGGGCAACAGCGGCAGTGGCAATCCCAGCAGCGGCGCGAGAAACAACGTCCAGACCTCGCCGCTGTTGGTGGACAGCACGAAGCGCACGAAGCGGCGGATGTTATCGTAGATGCGTCGGCCTTCGCGCACGGCACGCACGATGGTGGCGAAGTTGTCGTCGAGCAGCACCATGTGTGCGGCCTCGCGGGCCACGTCGGTGCCGCCACGTCCCATGGCCACACCGATGTTGGCCCGTCTGAGAGCCGGGGCGTCGTTGACGCCGTCGCCGGTCATGGCCGCATACTCGCCACGTGCCTGCAGGGCCTGCACGATGCGCAGCTTGTCCTCCGGCGCCACGCGCGCAAACACGCGAGTATCGGCGAGGGCATGACGCAGGGTGTCGTCGTCCATGCCGGCCACCACGCGCCCGGTCAGCACCGGCGCCGTGCTGTCGATGCCAACCCGCGCCGCAATGGCGCGTGCGGTGGCGGGGTGATCGCCGGTGATCATGACGACGTGAATGCCGGCGCTGCGGCACTGCGCCACCGCCTGCGCCGCCTCCTCGCGCGGCGGGTCGAGCAGGCCCACAAGCGCCAGCAGGGTGAAGTCGGATTCCAGGGCGTCCGCATCGGGCAGGGTGCCATTGGCAGTGGGCACCTCAGCGGCGGCAAGCGGCCGGATGGCAACGGCCAGCACGCGCAGACCCTCGGCCGCCATGGTCTCCGCTTCCTGCATTGCCTCGACGGCCTGCGTGGACGCGTGGCAACGCGGCAGGACCTGCTCCGGTGCGCCCTTCATGCAGGCCACGCGCATGTCGCCCCGCGCATGCACGGTGGTCATGCGTGCGCGCTCTGACGTGAAGGGGATTTCGTTCACGCGCGGCCAACGCTGCCGCAGTGTCGCGAGGTCCACCCCGTGCGTCAGCGCGTGCTGCAACAGCGCGGTTTCGGTGGGATCGCCGAGCAGGCTGCCGTCGGGCTGCCGGGTGGCATCGTTGCAGAGAGCCATCGCCTCGGCCAGCGACAGCACCGCCGCGCCATCCTGTGCGGCGTCATTCGCCTCGTGCTCGTTGATGGCGCGCACGCGGTCCACCTGCATTCGGTTCTGCGTGAGCGTGCCGGTCTTGTCGGTGCAGATGAAGGTCACCGAGCCCAGGGTCTCGACCGCGGGCAGCCGGCGGATGAGGGCCTGCTGGCGCACCATGCGACGGGCGCCGAGCGCGAGGGCCACCGTGATCACGGCCGGCAGTGCTTCGGGAATGGCCGCCACCGCGAGACTGAGTGCGGTCATGAACATCAGCCCCGCGTCTTCGCCGCGCAGCAGGCCCGCGGCAAAGATCACGGCGCAGAGCCCCAGTACCAGCACCGCCAGACGGCGTCCGAAGGCGGCAAGTCGCAGCTGCAGCGGTGAGCGCGGGTCGTGTTGCGCCCCCAGCATGGCGGCAATGCGTCCCAGCTCGGTGCGCATGCCGGTGGTCACCACCACACCTTCCGCGCGTCCGGCGGTCACGGTGGTGCCCTTGTAGGCAAGGTTGCGCCGATCACCGAGCGGCAGATCGGCGTCGTCGAGTGCGGCGGTGTGTTTCTCCACCGCCAGCGACTCGCCGGTGAGCGCCGATTCATCCACGGCCAGGCGCTGGGTGTGCAGCAGACGCAGGTCGGCGGGCACCACGTTGCCGGCCTCGAGCAGCACCAGGTCGCCGGGCACGAGGCTGTGGGCGGCGATGCTCTGTTCGCGGCCCGCTCGCCGGACCCGTGCGCTGGGCGCGGCCATCTGTCCAAGCGCCGCGAGTGCCTGCTCCGCACGATACTCCTGCACGAAGCCAAGCACCGCATTCAGCAGCACAATGGCCACGATGGCGAGCGTGTCTTCGGCTTCGCCCACCAGCATGGCCACGAGCGCGGCGCCGATGAGCACGAGCACCATGACATCGCGGAACTGTGCCAGCAGCATGCGCAGCGGACTGCGGCGACGGGCCGTGACGAGCAGGTTGTCACCGTACTGCGCGCGGCGTGACTCGGCCTCGTGCTCCGAAAGGCCGTCGGCGCGCGAGTCGATCAGCCGGAGAACGGAGTCCGGGGTCTGCTGGTGCCAGGTTGGCGGAGGTGGGTCGTTGCTGGCCATGGTCGGACTATGCGTCGATGTTGCAGACTTGGCCAGCATTCAGAATGTGGATTTCGCTGGGAACTACAATGCGTAACGGGGGTGTGAAGCTGGATCCGTTGTTCGTGTAAATCTCCTACGGTTCTCCGTAATGCCGTCTGTGTCGGTGATCGCTGATTCCCAGTCGCTGGTGGATCTCGGGCTGCTGCCTGATCCGGTGCGTGGCTGGCCGTTGGGTCCTTGGTTGGATCACACGCATGCGCCGTTGTCCCGCGTCGCGCTCGAGCGCTTGTTGGCTGCACCGCTTGCTTCTGTCGAGGTCATTGCCTCGCGCCAGGAGTTGTTGGAACAACTCGCCAAGGTGGCGCCGCGCATAGCGTTCTCCGACTGGGCATCACTCGCTGATCGCGGTCAGCGCTTTTTGGCGTCCAACTTTGACATTGCGCCGGCGGCCCGTGCGGCGCGGCTGGTATACGCCACGCGCTATCGTGCCATGGTGCGGGAGATGCTGCCGCAGATTCACGCGGTCGCGCAACTGCTTCAAGTTTCCGGGCAGGTGCTGCAGCGTATTGCGGCCCTGCGGGACGACGGCACGTTTGCTACCTGCGTGGCGGATATCGAGGCGGCGGTGCAGGACCCGGTGACCGAGGCCTTGCAGCGGGCGGTGACACGTGATGTGGGTGTGGAACTCCTGGGTTTCGATCACCTGCTGCGGGATCGCGCGTCGCCATATCGCGCGCGGGTGGAGGCGCTCATTGCGGCCGTGTGGACCGTGGATGCGTTCTGTTCACTGGCCGTGGCGTCGGCGCGCAGCGGTGGTGTGTTGCCGTCGCTGGTCTCGTCAGGTGGGGCGCTGACGTTGCGTGGTCTGCGTCATCCGCTGCTGCCGGATGGTGTGGCCAACGATGTGTGTCTGGAGCCCGGGGAGCGTGTGCTGTTTCTCACAGGGCCCAACATGGCGGGCAAGAGCACGGTGCTGCGGGCGCTGGGTATCGCGGTGCACTGTGCCCATCTGGGGATGCGTGTGTGCGCGGACGTTGCCGTGGTACCGCGCGTGGACGCGGTGGTGGCGTCGATGGTGGAACGTGACAACCTGGCCCGACGGGAGAGTCTGTATCTGGCCGAGGTGCGGCGCGTGAAGCGCATCGTGCAGGCGGTGCATGATGGCGCGGTGCTGTTTGCGATCTTCGACGAGGTGTTTCGCGGTACGAATGTGCACGATGCCAGTGAGGCCTGTGCGCTGCTCGTGGCGGGGCTGGCTGCCGTACCTGAGGGACGCTTCGTGGTGGCGTCGCATCTGGCTGAGGTGGCACGGCGGCAGGTGGAGGCGCGTGCGGTGTCGTGCCAGTATCTCGAGGCGTCGGTGCATGAGGGCGCGCCGCAGTTCAGCTATCGACTGCGACCGGGCGTGTCGGATGTGCATCTGGGCATGCTGTTGCTGGACGCGGAGGGTGTGGGGCCGATGCTGCGGGCGATGGCGAAGTGCGGTTCGTATCCTTGTGGTACTGCTTCACGCTTTGTGTGATGATGCCCGCCTACCACTGCGCCACGTCACTCTTTACTTCCTGTGGCGTGGCGCAGTTCTCTTCGGTCAGCTCGGCTTGCGATATCTGAATATCAATGCAATGGCCGATCCCCCGACTATCATCGCGAATGCCATGAGTGGCTGGTATCGCAATTCCGTTGGGTCGATGTCGCCTGGCATGATGGCTACGCTGTACGACAGCAAGAGCATGCAGCCCATGCAATTAATGCCCCAGCCTACTCGCGCCATCTTATTGGGAGTTCGGACCGCTTGGGCGACGTTGATCGCACACAGCAGCACAGCGAACACCGCGAGCATGTGTTCTGATGTCATGTTTGATTACGGACGACGGGGGTAGTACTGCGGGTTTCGACTCTTGCAGCGCGCGAATGCCCGAGTGGCAGTATTCAGCGAGTGTGCGGACGCTCCGAAACCTATGGTTGCCTCGCCAATGATGAAGGCGACGGCTGATCCTGCTGCTGTGATTGGAATGGCGGCGATCGCTGCGAGTCCCATGAGCGCCGTTGCTCCAAGCGCTACAAGGGCGCTGTCAACGGCCTCCCTTTGGTCGATACAAGGATCTTCTTCGAGGAAGTTGTTGAGTGAGAACGCCGCTCTTACGAAGCGGTAGCCCAGGCCAGTAGTACCCTCAACTGACAAGTCACCGGCCTCGGAGTACTCGTCATCTTCCATCTCGTCCGAATACGGGTCGTTCAGCAGGTCGTCGGTCTGTGCGCTGATACTGTTCAGATCGGACTCAAGGCTGGTCATTGCCTGATCGATAACCGTTGAGAAGATCTCCTCGGGGTACGGATCCGTATTGGGATCCCAGTCCGTTGGAAGCTCTGGTGGGTCATCGGTAGTGGCGGACAGTCTGGGCGAGATTTCCTCGACCTTTTTCTTGGACGCACCGTTCGCGCGATAGAACACCGTCAGCAGGCTCTGGCTGTTTCTCGCTGCTGATGTGATTTGCGGGTGCACGCCTGCTGGTGGTGTGCTACCGATCCTTGTTCCGGCCTGTTCTGTGCTGCGCTGGGGGAGCGGTTTGCCGGATGGCGTTCGCAGGCGGACGGTGTGTAGTGAGGCGATCCGCCCGTTCTCTCTTACAGAAACGCGGAGCTCGTGTGTTGGACTGCCTGAGTTGACGGCGGCAGAGTTGGCTGTTGAAACGTCAGGACCGGCTATTGCGGGGGGGGGGGGAGTCTGAGCACGCACTGGCAATTAGTGCGAGCGCGCTCACTGCGATGACTGCGTTCTTCATGTTCCTTCCTCTTTACTGATTTATTGCCGATGATGTTGCCGCACATTGGCGCGCGGATCATCGAGTCGGCGTCGTGCGGCGAGGATATGCTGTGGTACAATCTTGCGCAAGAGCTTTGTTTTCGACTCCTCTTTGTTCAGTCATACCACCCGTGCACATACCAGGCGGCGCGGTCCTGGTAGATGAGCAACTCGCCGTCGGGATCGGCCACGGTGCGCCAGTAGTCGCGCGCGTAGTGTTCGCCGCGCCACCAGTGGCGGCGCAGGCGTTCAGGGCCTGGCACGCCGAGGCCCTCACGGCGCGCCCGCGGCACCCGAGCCGCAGCGCACGCGCCCGCGCCACACCGCCGGCGCCGACCGCCGTCCGACCTCCGTCCGCGTCGAGCCCCAGCCCCCCGCCCGGCGCCAGCCGCGCAGCGCACCGCCGCAGATACGCCAGCAGCACCCCGCGCCCGTGCAC
>JACVCT010000285.1 GCA_016741895.1 Gemmatimonadaceae bacterium
CCTTCTGTTCCCTCAACCCGATACGGGCCGCCAGCCAACATAGATTCCCCTCCATGCCCAACATCGCCTTCCTCGGTACCGGCCTGCTCGGCAGCGCCTTCGTCGAAGCCGCCCTGCAGCGCGGCGACAGCGTCACGGTCTGGAACCGCACGCGCAGCAAGGCCGAGGCGCTGGCCGCCTTTGGCGCGACGGTGGCCGATACACCAGCCGATGCCGTGCGTGGTGCGTCGCGTGTGCACCTCGTGCTCAAGGACGATCCCGTCGTCGAAGAGGTGGTAGCGGCGCTCCGGCCCGGTCTTGCGGCTGATGCCGTGATCGTCGATCACACCACCACACAGCCGGCCAGCACCGCCGAGCGTGTCACGCGCCTGCTGGCGGAGGGTGTGCCCTACCTGCACTGCCCCGTGTTCATCGGGCCAGCGGCTGCGCGCAAGGCGCAGGGCATCATCATGGTGTCGGGCCCCCAGGCCCTGTACGAGCGCGTGCGACCGGCTCTCGAAAAGCAGGCCGAGCGGGTGGTGTACTGGGGCGAGCGCGCCGATCTGGCGGCGGCCTACAAGCTCATGGGCAACGCGTTCATCATCGGCCTGGGTGCGCTCGTTTCCGACGTGTTCACCATCGGACAAGGCACGGGCGTCAGCGCACCGGACGCTCTCAAGCTGCTCGAGTTCTTCAATCCCGGCAGCATGCTGCAGAACCGTGGCCGCAAGATGTCGGAAGGCAACTTCGACGCCAGCTTCGAACTGGTCATGGCCCGCAAGGATATCCGGCTCATGCTCGAGACGGTGGGTGAGCGCCCGCTGGCCGCCCTGCCTGCCATTGCCGCCCGCATGGATGCCGTGATTGCCGAGGGGCATGGCCATCAGGATTTTGGCATCATCGCCCACGACGCGGTGCAGGGGTAAGCGGCGCTCGCCATTTCCTGTCCGCCCCCGCTTCCACCAGCCAGCCGGCCACCCTTAAGTTTCCGCCCTGACTTCCAACCGAGGCCAACTCTCGCGATGCCCTTCTTCAGCCATCCCGCCAACGCGGACTTCCTGCTGCCGCTGATCAAGCTGCCGCTGCTGCTGATTTCTTCGATCTTCAAGGTCATCCTGGCCATCGGACCGATCGGGCAGATCGCGCTCATCGCGATCGTCATTGCGCTCTACACGCGCAACATCATGGGTCCGGCTCGGCCCTGAGACGCCACAGGTGAGCCGGGCCCGGCGGTCCGGCCCAGGGGCCTGGTCCAGGCGCCCGATCCCTTTTCGGGGATCGGGCGCTTTCCCGTTCATGAGCCCCGCAGCTCGTCCTGGTGCTCACCCGAATGCCTCCCGACGCAGCAGGAAATCACGCCGACCCGGCAATCCGGCATGGCAGGCCCTTGGTTTCCGCTCCCGGATCGTGTAAGAATACAGAGTCCTAAGAATAACCGGTCCGAACTTTGGCCCACTACAGGGCGTTTTCGGCAAGCAGAACGTGCCGTTTGCACTCCGGTAAGGACAGCGCAAGTCGTTGTTTCGCAACACGCTGGGCTGTTTTCTGCAACATGAGGCCCGCTGGGCAACCGACAGCAATTTTGTGTCGGACGCTCGGTTGGACTCATTCGCCGGGTCCTAAAGCCGTGATGTTATCCGGACCCACCGGTATCATTTCTTAGTCGACGACCTTCGGAGCCCGCTTGAAGCCCCCCGAAACCCATTCCCGCGGTGGTACCGGTGATGCTCGGCTCCCCCAGCCGCTGGTTGGGGAGCTGGTGGCCGACGCGCACCGCGTGCTGCGCCAGCTGCAGCCCGATCGGGCGCGCGGCACGACGCCCGACCGGGGATCGCTGGCCCAGTTCTGGGCCTCACCCGAACGCGTGCGCGCCGCCCTGTCCCAGCCGATGCAGACCGGCTCGTACACCGACGGGCAGGTGGTTCAGGTACTCGTCCACGACGAATTCCTCGGCATGGCGGCCGTTACGGGCCTTATCGAGGACGGCGTGTTCCTCCACGCCGGGTCCGCGCTGCCCACGGGGGCGTTTGTGCGCATGACGGTCACGTCGGGGGCTGCCCCGTTGGCCATTTTCTGGTTTCCCGTGACCAACGTCGGCGCCCCGCGCCGGAACTGACACAGGGCCTGCCCCCCGGCCTGTCGTCGGGGGAACACCTACGCAATTGCGGCATTGCCCCGCTGCATCCGTGCGGGCGCCGAGGCGAGACTGCCTCGCATGTGCTTTTTCCCGATGCGCCGCCTGATCCTTGCCGGATTCCTGGTCGTCCCAGTACCGGCTCTGGCGCAACCAGCGGCCAGCTCCGGCACGTCAGCTTCGACGGTCGCAGGTGGAGCGGCTCATCCTGGCCACATCGGGACGGTTGGTCTGCCCTTCGCAATCGGTGAGGTGCTGCAGTTTCGCGTGAACGTGGCGCGCGGCGGGAATATCGGCACGGGCGAAATGCGCATCGAGTCCACGGCGACGCACGATCCCGCCCCCTGGCGCCTCGTGTCCGAGATGAAGGCGCGACGCGGCTTCCTCACGGCCACCGATCGCACCACGTCGTGGTTCGACCCCTTCCGCATGGCCAGCGCCCGCTTCGAGAAGCGCGAGCGGCATCCGCTCTCCCGCGCCGACGAGCGCGTGGACATCGATCGTGAAGCCGGGCGCTGGCGCAGCACGCGAGACAGCCTCGGTGAGCCGCTCGGCAGCGACGCTCCCCTCGATGAACTGTCTTTCCTGTATTTCGTGCGCACCTTGCCGCTCGACCGGGACAGCACCTTCCAGTTCAATCGGCACTACGACGAACGGCGCAATCCCACGATGGTCAGTGTCGGCGCCGAGGAAACGCTGGAAACCGAAGCCGGCACCTTCCGCACGCGCGTGGTGGTCATGCACGTGCGGGACCCCAAGCACTTCAAGGGCATTGGGCTCATCAAGCTCAATATCGATGTGTCGCCCTGCCGCATGCCGGTTCGCATCGTGAGCAAGATGCCCATCGTGGGCACCACCACGCTCACGCTCACCCAGCATCGCGCGGCCGGGCGGCGGAATTGCACCGCGGTGTCGGATTCCACCTGACACGGCCGGTGGGCAACCCGCACGGAAGTTCAAGAGACACCCGACCTTGCATGACCCGCCGAAGTGCGAGTCTCATCTCCACAGGCGACTGACGCCGGCGACTGCCGTCGATGAATGCCTGAACGAATCCCGTCTGCTGGAGACTTCCCGATGCGTGCCCTGTTTTCGCATCTCACGATACTGACCGCTGCGGTGACCCTCATTGCCGCCACGCCCGCCCCCATGGCGAGTCCGCTCACTCTTCGCGAAGGCAGCCGGCTCTGGTTCGAGGGCACGTCCACGGTGCGTTCCTGGAACTGCTCGGCCGACCGCATTGATGCGACGCTCATGCCCGTTGATGACGGCGTCATTGCCGCCGTCCTCGATGGACGCAAGGTGGCGGGTCAGGTGCAGGTGGATTTCCCCGTGTCCAAGCTCGAGTGCAAGAACGGCACGATGAACGAGCACATGTGGAAGGCGCTCAAGGCCAAGGAGCACGCGACCATCCGCTTCACGATGGAGAACTACCAGGTGGAGCGCGGCACCACGGTGTCCGGCAGCCTCCAAGGCACACTGCAACTGGCGGGGCAGACGTTGCCGGTGGTGGTCCCCGTGCAGTTCGCGGCGGCGGCCGATGGGGCGATGCGTGTCACGGGCAAGGTGCCAGTGAAGATGACCGACTGGGGCATCAAGCCGCCCACGCTCATGCTCGGCACGATGAAGGTGGGCCCCGTGGTCACCGTGCATTTCGATCTGTTGCTGCAGAAGGGCAGTGCGACGGCTCTCGACTGAGCGACATACGCTCAGCTCCGGCCGGTTGATTTCCGAAGTGTCGTTCCCGTTCAGTCCACCTCTCCACATCATCGGACTCCGTCATATGTCCCGCATTCGCAGTGTCACCATCGCCACCACCCTTGGCGTTACCCTCGGCGCGGTGCTTGCACCGTTGGCGATGACCCTCTCGGCGCAGCAGGCCGACCCGGCTGGCACGCAGCCGCCCCGCGACGTGCAGTACATGCGTCCCCAGGACAAGCGTGGCCTCAATGTGTTCGAAACCACCAAGGACGCCGGTGCGCCCTACACGGGCTTCAAGCTCGCCTGGGGTGCGGCCTTCACCCAGCAGTTCCAGGGTCTCGCGCATGAAAACACGGCGGACGTCGTGCCGGTGGCTGCCGTGCAGCCGTCGCCGGGCAACGCCGGGTCGGCCGCGAATCCCAATCGCAACAAGCTGATGCCCATCAGCAACGGCTTCAACAACGCGACGGCCAATCTGTACATGCACGCGCAGCTGGCCAAGGGTATCCGGGTCCAGCTCACCAGCTACCTGTCGGCACGTCACCACAACGAGACCTGGGTCAAGGACGGCTTCATCCAGATCGATGAGTCGCCCATCGACATGCCGATCCTGAACACGCTCATGAAGTACACGACGGTCAAGATCGGTCACTTCGAAGTCAACTACGGTGACTTCCACTTCAAGCGCTCCGACAACGGCCAGGCGCTGTTCAACCCCTTCGTGGGCAACGCCATCATGGATGCGTTCACGACGGAAGTCGGTGCCGAGGCGGTGGTGCAGCACAAGGGACTCTTCGGCGTGGTGGCGCTGACCAACGGCGAGATCCGCGGCAACATCACGCGTCCGGCAGACCGTTCGCCGGCGGCGATGGCCAAGCTCGGCTTCGACCGTCAGCTGAACGATGATGTGCGGGTGCGCCTCTCGGGTTCGTGGCGCAACCAGGGCAGCGCGATCAGCAACACGCTCTACAGCGGTGACCGCGCGGGCTCGCGCTACTACTTCGTGCTCGAGAACGACAAGGCCACCGAGTCGGCCAACTTCACCTCGGGACGCATCAACCCGGGATTCAGCGACAAGCTGAGCGCGTACATGGTCAACCCGTTCATCAAGGTGAAGGGTGCGGAAGTCTTCGGCATGTACGAAAAGGCGAAGGGGCGGTCGGCGTCGGAAACGGCCCTGCGTGAGGTCGACCAGGTGATGGCGGAAGGCGTGTACCGCTTCCTGCAGGACGAGAAGCTCTTCCTCGGCGCGCGCTGGAACCGGGTGACGGGCAACATCGGCGGCGCGAACAACGATGTGACCGTGACACGCGGCAACGTGGGCGGCGGCTGGTTCATCACGCCCAGCCTGTTGCTCAAGGCGGAGCTGGTGGAGCAGAAGTACGAAGGCTTCGTCCGCACCGACATCCGCAACGGTGGCAAGTTCCGCGGGTTCATGATTGAGGCGGTTACCGCTTTCTAGGTGTCCGCTGCACCGTAGAACATAACGGGTGAGGATTGGTGGGTTCCAGGGTTGGAGG
>JACVCT010000286.1 GCA_016741895.1 Gemmatimonadaceae bacterium
CGCCATGGGCGGCTAGTGTTGCCGCGGCACGGCAACTCCACCCCCGGTGCCTTGATGTCCGTTGGGCCGGTCCCGCCAGTTCCACCGTCCCCTGCTACATCCGACTCCTCGCGCAGGGGCGGTACACCGGGTCGTATCTCCTCAATCGGGAATCCAACGTCTTCCCCGGCATCCTTGGGCGTGTCTGCGACCGTCCCTGCGAGCCTGCCTGCCGCCGCGGCCGGGTGGAAGAGAAGCCGGTGGCCATCTGCCGCCTCAAGCGCGTAGCCGCCGATCATCGCGACGACATCAGCGCGCATCTGCCCAAGGCCCCGTCCGTCAAGAACGGCAAGCGCGTCGCGCTGGTGGGTGCCGGGCCCGCGTCACTCACCGTGGCCAACGACCTACTGCCGCTGGGCTACGACGTCACCATCTACGAGCGCAACGCCACCCCGGGTGGCCTCATGCGCATCAACATCCCGTCCTTCCGCCTGCCCGCGCAGGTGCTCGACGAGGAATGCGCCTATGTCATCGACATGGGTGCCACCATGAAGTACGGCACGGCCGTCACCAGCCTCAAGGGCCTGCTCGACGAGGGCTATGACGCCGTGTTCGTGGGCAGCGGCGCGCCCAAGGGCAAGGAGCTCGACATTCCGGGGCGCTGGGACGCGCCGGAGTCGGTGCACATCGGCATCGAGTTTCTCGCCAACGTGCACTTCGGGCACATCGACAAGCTCGGCCCGCGGGTCATCATCATTGGTGTGGGCAACACCGCCATGGACTGCTGCCGCACCTCCAAGCGCCTTGGCGCCACCGATGTGAAGGTGGTGGCGCGGCGCGGCCGCAAGCACTTCAAGGCCTCACCGTGGGAGCTCGAGGACGCCGAAGAGGAGCTGGTCGAGATCATTGAGAACCACGCGCCCAAGCGCATGGTCGTGGAGAACGGCAAGCTCGTGGGCATGGAGTTCGAGGTGCTGCAGTGGACCGAAGATGCCAGCGGCAAGCAGACGAGCACGGTCACCGGCACAGTCGTCATCCCCTGCGATCAGGTCATTCTCGCCATTGGTCAGGACAACGCCTTCGAGTGGATCGAGCGCGACATCGGTGTGGAGTTCGACGGCAAGGGCATGCCGAAGGTGGACAAGACCACGCATCAGAGTACGCATCCCAAGGTGTTCTTCGGTGGTGACGCGGCCTGGGGTCCAGAGAACATCATCTGGGCCGTGGCCCACGGACACGCTGCGGCCATCTCCATCGACGCGCAGTGCCAGGGCCGTAGCGTGAACGATCGGCCCGCCTACGGCATGTCGCTGGTGAGCGCCAAGGTGGGCATGCACGCCTGGGCCTACGACAACGACTACGAGTCGGCCAAGCGCGCCAAGATGCAGCACGAGGACCTGAGCAAGCGCTTCAAGGATCTCGTGACGGAAGTCGAGCTGGGCTTCACGGCCGAGCAGATCGCCACCGAGGTGGGGCGCTGTCTCAACTGCGACATCCAGACCCACTTCACGGCCTCGCAGTGCATCGAGTGCGACGCCTGCGTGGACATCTGCCCCACCAACTGTCTCACCATCACCACCAACGGCACGTCCGAAGCCGATCTGCGTACGCGCTTGTCGGCGCCCGCACTCAATACCGATCAGGCCATCTACGTGTCCGATGGCCTGCCGCAGACCAAGCGTGTCATGGTGAAGGACGAAGACGTCTGCCTGCACTGCGGACTCTGCGCTGAACGCTGCCCCACCGCGGCGTGGGACATGCAACTCTTTGATCTCAGAAAGCCCGTGGCGGGCATGCTCGCCGGGATGGCCAGCGTATGAACGGCGTCAACGACTTTTCCTTCAAGATCGGCACCGTCAACGGCACCGGCTCCGCCAGTGCCAACGGTTTGCTCATGCAGGCCATCTTCCGCATGGGCATCCCGGTCACCGGCAAGAACATCTTCCCGTCCAACATCCAGGGTTTGCCCACCTGGTACGAGATCCGCGTCAGCAAGGACGGCTACACGGCGCGGCCGAGTGAAGTGGACCTGGTGGTGGCGCTCAATCCGTCCACTTACGCCAAGGACGTGGCCACCGTCAGGCCGGGCGGCTTCCTGCTCTACGACTCATCGTGGCCGCTTGATCCCGATCTTGTGCGCGAAGGCATCACCATCATGGGGATTCCCTTCGGCCGCATCTGCGTGGAGAACTTCCAGGGCGACCGCGATCGCACGCTGCTGCGCAACATCGTGTATGCCGGGTCGCTCGCGGCGCTGCTCAACATCGACATGGACGTGGTGTCGGGCATGCTCTCGGAGAAGTACGGCAAGAAGCCCAAGCTGCTCGAGTCCAACCACAAGGCCATCCAGCTGGGCTACGAGTACGCCAAGGCCAACTTCCAGTGCCCGCTGCCCTTCCATCTCGAGAAGATGGATGCCACCAGCGACTCCATCCTCATCGATGGCAACACGGCCTGCGCGCTGGGCGCCGTGTTTGCCGGCGCCACTGTGGGCGCGTGGTATCCCATCACGCCGGCCACCGCGCTGATGGAGCAGTTCAAGGCCTTCTGCGAGAAGTATCGCGTGGACAAGGCCACGGGCGAGCACAAGTACGCCATTCTGCAGGCCGAGGATGAACTCGCGGCAGCCGGTATCATCATCGGCGCCGGTTGGGCCGGGGCACGTGCCTTCACCAACACCTCGGGGCCCGGCATCTCGCTCATGCAGGAGTTCATCGGGCTCGCGTACTACACCGACATTCCGGCCGTCTTCTTTGACATTCAGCGCTGCGGACCGGCCACGGGCATGCCCACCCGAACGCAGCAGGCCGACCTCATGTCGCTGGCCTACGCCTCACACGGCGACACCAAGCACCTCGTGCTCTTCCCGGCCAACCCGGGTGAGGCGTTCGAGCTGGCGGTGCAGTCGTTTGACCTGGCGGAGCGCTTCCAGACACCGGTCTTTGTCGCCACCGATCTCGACATCGGCATGAACGACTGGATGGTGAAGCGCCTCAGCTGGGACGACAGCTACCGGCCAGATCGCGGCAAGGTCCTGCACAAGGAGGACCTCGACAAGATCCAGAAGTTCTCGCGCTACCTCGACGTGGACGGCGACGGCATTGCCGCCCGCACGCTGCCCGGCGTGGGAGGCAAGGGCGCGTACTTCGTGCGCGGCTCCGGCCACGACAAGCACGCGGCCTACACCGAAGACTCCGACGCCTACCAGGAGCTGGTGGACCGTCTCAAGCGCAAGTTCGAGTACGCGGCCACGGTCATGCCCAAGCCGGTGTTCACGCTTCAGCCTGGTGCCGAAGTCGGCCTCGTCACCATCGGCGGCTGTGACGCCGCCGTGCGCGAGGCCGCCGACCGTTTGCGCGACCAGGGGGTAACAGTCGATGTCATGCGCATCCGCGCCTTCCCCTTTGGCAGCGAGGTGCGCGAGTTCTTCGACGCGCACGACCGCAACTTCGTCATCGAACAGAACCGCGACGCCCAGCTCCGCGCCCTGCTGGCGGTGGAGCTCGGCATTCCCCGTGACAGCATGACCTCCATCCTCGACTACGGCGGCATGCCGCTCACCGCCAAGGTGGTCGTGGACGGTGTGCTCCGCCATCTCGCGAAGGTGCCCGCATGACCTCGATCGCCAAACCTCCCGTCCGGCACCCCAGCTCGCGCACCAACGGCCTCGGCCTCACGCTGCGGGATTACGAGGGGGCCATGTCCACGCTCTGCGCCGGCTGCGGGCACGACTCCGTGACCGCCGCCGTGGTGCAGGCTGGCTGGGAACTCGAACTCGAACCGCATCGGGTCGGCAAGATGAGCGGCATCGGCTGCTCATCCAAGACGACGGCGTACTTCATGAAGCAGTCGCACGGCTTCAACTCCGTGCACGGCCGCATGCCGTCGGTCACCTCCGGTGCCGCCGCCGCCAACCGCTCGCTCACTTACATCGGCGTTTCCGGCGACGGCGACTCGCTTTCCATCGGGCTCGGGCAGATGTCACACGCCATCCGGCGCAATGTGAACATGCTCTACCTGCTGGAGAACAACGGTGTCTACGGCCTGACCAAGGGCCAGTTCTCCGCGTCGGCCGATGTGGGCTCGAAGTCCAAGAAGGGCGAAGCCAACGAGCAGACCCCCATCGATCCGGTGCTGCTGGCACTCACCCTCGGCGCCACGTTTGTTGCCCGCTCCTTCTCCGGCGACAAGAAGCAGCTCGTGCCCATCATCAAGGCGGGCATCGCGCACAAGGGCTTTGCCATCATCGACATCATCTCGCCCTGTGTGAGCTTCAACGACCACGAGGGGTCCACCAAGAGCTATGCGTTCACGCGCGAGCACGAGGTGGAGGCCGTGCACACCGACTTCATCCCCCTGCAACGCGAAATCACGGTACCCGAGACGGACGAGGAAGTGCGTACCGTGACGCTGCACGACGGTGGCCTGGTGCGTCTGCGCGCCACCGCGTCGGACTACGACCCGACCAACCGCGAGTCGGCCTACGCGCACGTCCGGGCCTGCCAGGCGCGCGGCGAGATTGCCACCGGCCTGCTCTTCGTGGACGAAAACGGTCGTGACATGCACGACTACCTGCGCACGCCGGCCACGCCCCTCGTGGACCTGCCGTTCGAGTCGCTGTGCCCCGGCAAGGCGGCACTCGATTCTCTCATGGAGCGCTATCGCTGAGGCGTCATGACGCATCCTGCGTCCACGTTCGCGTCCGCCGTGCAGGACGGTGATGAACTCGCCGTCCTGCACGAGCTCTTCGCAACCTTTCCTTCGCGCGCCGAGTACCTGCTGCCGTTGCTGCATCAGGTGCAGGCGCGCGTGGGCTTTGTTTCTCACGCCGCCACGCGCGCCATCGCCGCGCACTTCAATCTCTCACGCGCCGAAGTCCATGGCGTGGTGACGTTCTATCACGACTTCCGTGGCGCGCCCGTTGGCGACACGGTCGTGCAGCTGTGCATGGCGGAAGCCTGCCGCGCCGTCGGCTGCGTGGATCTCGAGTTCCATCTGGCCGCTCGGCGGGGAGCCCCCTTGGGTGAAGTCGTTCCCAACCAGCGATGGCATGCCGAGGCTACCTACTGCCTCGGCAACTGCGCCCTCGGCCCGTCACTGCGTATTGGCGAGACGGTCTACGGCCGCATCACGCCCGAGCGGCTGGATGAACTGCTGGCGACGCACCTGGGCGCCAACACGCCAGGTGCGAATGCGCCAAACACCGACACCAGGAACGGCGGGGCTACCTCATGAACGCCGCCTCGGTATGGCGGGGGCGCGCGTCCACCGAGCGCGAGGCGGCGCCCGGGGGGGGGCGTGAGGAGGTGGCGGCGGCGCGCCCGCCGAGGGGGAGGCACGCAGCGAGCGGGG
>JACVCT010000287.1 GCA_016741895.1 Gemmatimonadaceae bacterium
CGTTCACCCCGGGCTTTGGGTCAAGCATTGCGTCACGTATTGCACCGGGCGTCCCGGGTGGTAGTTTCGGGCATGGACCGTCGTCACTTCTTTGCCCTGGCGGCCGGGGCCTTGGCCGCCCGCCGCGTGCCGCATCACTGGGGCGCCGCGGGCCGCCTCGAACGCATTGGCCTCGAACTCTACGCCGTGCGCGGCGCCATGCGCGCCAATCCCGAGGCCACACTCGACGCCATTGCCGCCATCGGCTACACCGACGTGGAGCTGCTCTGGAGCTTCAAGAACTTCGATCGCTCGGTCAAGCAGGTGAAGGCGGCACTCAAGGCTTCGGGGCTCAAGGCGCCATCGGCGCACATGGCGCCGGAAACCATTCTCACTGAGTGGGAAGCGCGGCTGGCCGAGGCCAGGGAGTTGGGGCACCAGTACCTCGTGGCGCCCAGTCTGCCGGCCGAAGCCAATCGCTCCATTGAGGCCGTACGGCTCTGGGCCAATCGCTTCAACGTGGCCGGTGAAGTGGCACGTCGCTACGGCGTGTGGCTGGCGCTGCACAACGAGCCCAATCACGAGAAGCCCATCATGGGTGAACGGCCCATGGACGTGTTTCTGCGCGAGACCGATCCCAAGGTGGTGCGCTTCCAGCTCGACGTGGGCAACATGCTGCTTGGCGGCGGCGACCCGATGGCGTTTCTGGCCAGGCATCATGACCGCTGCTGGTCGTTCCACCTCAAGAACGTCGCGGCGGGCGCCACACGTGACACGGAGCTGGCCAAGGGTCGCTTCGACCTGCGGGCGTTTCTCGCGCAGGTGAAGGACCTGAACAAGAAGCCGTGTTTTGTGGAGCAGGAAGGGAGCGCCGACGAGATGGCGAGTGCGCGGGAGAACTACGGATATCTCAAGTCGCTCACGTGGTAACGAAGCACTTGCAGTCTGCGAGCGACTCAAAACACGAAACCTGAACTCAAAACTCGGAACTGATCAGTTTCGAGTTTTGTGTTCAGGTTACGAGTCGCAGGTTCGTTGCTCGCCTACCAATCCGTCGGCTTGTAATCCTTGAGAAACTTCCCCCACACATGCTGGCCGGTGTTGATCCCGTCAATGATGGGATCGACAATGCGCGCCGCGCCGTCCACGATGTCGAGCGGCGGATGGAAGCGGTGCTCCTCCACCTTGCGGGCCGCGATGTGCACGGGATCTTCGTCCGTCACCCAGCCGGTGTCCACGGCATTCATGTGGATGCCGTCGTTGACATAGTCGGCCGCCGAGGTCCGCGTCATCATGTTGAGCGCGGCCTTGGCCATGTTGGTGTGCGGGTGGCGCGTGGTCTTGAACTTCCGGTAGAACTGGCCTTCGACGGCACTCACGTTCACGATGTGCTTGTCGCGCTCGGGCGTGCGCATCATGAGCGGCTTGAGGCGCGCATTGAGCAGGAAGGGCGCGATGGCATTCACCAGCTGCACCTCCAGCAGTTCCACGCTCGGCACCTCGTGCATGAGCAGGCGCCACGAGTTGCGTTCGCGCAGATCGACCTGCTGCAGGTCCTGATCGAGACGGCCTTCAGGGAACAGGTGCGCCTGGTCCTGATACTCCTCGGCCAGCAGCGCCACCTGCGAGAGCTCGGCGGCATGCGTGATGCCCGCCACCTCCGCGAGTTCGCGGGGCAGCGTGGCGGGGGTGATCATCTCCTGCTCCCGTGAGACGCCGGCTTCAGGTAGCAGGTGATAGCCGCGCACGCCCTCGTAGGCACCCAGCAGCTTGCGCGCAGGCTCCGGCATGTCCGACAGCGACGCTCGCTCGAGGTCCATCATGTGCTTGTAGAAGTCGGGCGGGCGCCGGACGGTCTGACAGGCGTTGTTGACGATGAAATCGAGACGGTCGTGCGTCTCCATGAGATGGTGGCAGAACGCCTCCACACTCGGCGTGTGTCGCAGGTCGAGCCCGTAGATCTCGAGGCGATGCTTCCACTGCTCGAAGTCGGGTTCGGCCGCGTAGCGCTGCGCCGAATCGCGCGGGAAGCGCGTGGTGACAATGAGATGGGCACCGGCGCGCAGCAGCTTGATGCCGGCCTGATAGCCGATCTTGACGCGACCGCCGGTGAGCAGCGCCGTGCGTCCGTGCAGGTCGGCCAGCTCACCACGCTTGCGGAAATTGAACTCCGCGCAGCTCGGGCAGAGCTGGTCGTAGAAGTGGTGCAGCACCGTGAACTCCTGCTTGCACACGTAGCAGTGCTGCGCTTCGAGTGCCTCGCGGAACTCCGGTTCGTCCACCGTGTCCTGCGCATCGCTGCCGGGCGGCAGATAGTTGGGCGTGGTGAACACCGTCTGGCGGCGCAGACGACGGATGCCGGTCTCCTGCAGCTGATTCTCAGCCTCGCGGATCTTCTCGGTGCGCTCGGCCTTCTTCTGGCGCTTGGTGGCCTTCACCATCTGCCGGCGCAGAATGGCGTCTGGCCGCGACACTTCGCCCGCCGCCTTGAGCAGACGTGTGCGCTGCTCCTCGGGGATGTCGAGCAGCCCCGCGCGGTCATTGGCCAGTTGTTCGAGCAGGCGCGTGGCGGCCGCCACCTGCGACGCGAGCGCGTCGGAGTCGGGCTGGGCGCCGGGCGTGGCGGAAGACGGGAGCGGGGGCGTTTCGGACATAGCCTCGAAATCTAACCAGTCCGGGACCCGATCCAGCGGCCTCTGGGCTGCTTCGCCGCGACCTCCGAGCCAGGCGGCTCAGGTGTCCGGGAAGGCGGGGCCGGGGTGGGTGGGCAACCGCCAGTAGTACCAGTCCCGCTCGCGGTCCCAGCCTTCGGCCTCCGCGTTGTCGTCGCCCCAAACGCAGGAGCCGGAGGGATAGGTGTGGGCCTTGAAGCGGGCGTCGAGCTCACGCAGCCCGGCCTGTCGTGCATCGTCGGCCGGCAGGGCGCGCAGACCGTGGCGGAGATCGAGATCGTTGAGGTAGTCGTCGAAGGTCAGCGAGTAGCCGCTCTCGATTTCGGCCACCACGTGCGCCCAGCGATCGAGCCTGCGGTCCAGGGGATCAGGCGCGGCCTCACGCGACGTATCCCGCCCGTCGTGCTGCATCATGGGCCAGACGGGCTGGGGGACGGACGGCGCCTCGCCTGGCGACGGAAGTACGCCTCGCCATCCTCAGGCTTGAAGAAGGTGCGAATGGTCCCGTCGGGATCGTAGGCACCAAACGCGCCACTGCGGCGATCGAATCGGGAAATGACGCCGTCCACGGGTCGCACAATCTCGAGCACATCTCCACCAGGCGCGGCGTCGCGCAGGGCCTGGGCCAGAGCCACATAGGCCTCGGGGGTCGACGCACCCACGTCGGCTCCATGCCGCGCGAAGTGATCAGCCAACTGCGCGGCACCGCGAAACCCGCGGCCGTTGGGGGGCGCGCTGCGGTCGGCACCGGCTCCGTCTTCCCGATCAGTGCCGGCTGCTGAAGACGGCGCCGCGGGAATCGCCAGCGCCGTGGATTCTGCCTCCGGCGCCGGGCCCTGACGCGGACTGCACAGTGCCCAGGTGCCGAGCACCAGACAGATCAGGGCCAGCAGAAACGAACGCATCGCGCGATTCACCGGCGCTCCATGGACAGAATGTGACCGTGAAATGTTCTGCGGCTTCGGCAATATTGCAGAGGAGCTCGGGGCACGCCATGAGCTTCGTGCAGATCCCCTGCGGTCGATCACCCCGCGCCCAGGCGCCCGATGTCACAGCTCCCCATACCGCTCCGCGTGCGTTGGCGTTTCCTGCCACTCTTCGTGCTCCTGTGGGTTGTACCGGAGCTCGCCGTCGCGCAGGCCCCCACACCACAGTGGACCGTCGGCCTTGCGGTCGGTGGCGCGTTCAGCCGGGTACGGCGCGATCGGGAGACAGCGCGCGGGGGCGCCAACGTGGCGCTGGCCTGGCGGGTGATGTATCACGTCAGCGATCATGCGGCGCTTGGCATTCACGCCGGAGCGACCCCGTATCGACATGCCGGACAGGGACGGGCCCGTCGTCGTGGATTTGAAGGCGTATACCCGGCCATCGAGTGGCATCCTGATGCCGAGCACTGGGTTGCGGCTGGTGTCGGGCTCCATCTCGATGCGCCCGTCTTCTACGACGTGCGTCCCAGGCTTCCCGGTGAAGCCCGCTTTCGCGTAGGGCTCGGCGGCATGGTGGCCGCGGCGCGTCGGATCAGCACGCCCACCACCGGCTATTCGGCCGGTGAATTGGTGGCGAGGGCCTGGGCAGGCCGTGTGCACACCACCGACGGTCGTCTCTCGGGATGGGCGACCGCCCTGTTGGCCGGCGGGCGCTTTGCGCCCGAGTGAACGCGTCGATTTTCCCCTTACTCCGTCTCCCATGCATATCGTTCACGAATTGCTGTCGCTGCTCGAACTCGAGAAGCTGGAAGTCAACATCTACCGCGGACAGAATCGCGACCTCGGAACGGGGCGCGTGTTTGGCGGACAGGTGTTTGCGCAGGCCCTGGTAGCGGCGCGCCGCACCGTGGACGACGCACGGGAAGCGCACTCGGTGCACGGATACTTCCTGCGTCCCGGTGATCTCAAGGCGCCCATTGTGTACTTCGTCGACCGGCCGCGCGACGGTGGCACGTTCACCAGTCGGCGCGTCACGGCCATCCAGCATGGCGAGGCCATCTTCCATCTGTCGGCGTCGTTTCATGTGGTGGAGCCCGGACTCGATCATCAGGTGCCCATGCCCGATGTGCCTGACCCGGACAGTCTGAAACCGGAGCTCGAGCAGATTCGCGAGAAGGCGCATCGGCTGCCGCCCGAAGTGCGGCATGTGCTCACGCAGGACCGACCCATCGACTTTCGTTCCTCTGAGTCCCACGTGGGCGGTGCACCGGGCCTGCATGAGCCCGAACGATTCGTGTGGTTTCGCGTCATCGACCAGCTGCCCGACGACGTCATCACGCATCAGGCCATTCTCGCGTATGCGAGCGACTATGGTTTTCTCCCCACGGCCCTGCTGCCACACAACGTGGCCTACGGTGATCCGCGATTGTTCGTGGCTTCACTCGACCACACGCTCTGGATGCACCGGCCCTTCCGTGCCGACGAGTGGCTGCTCTACGTGATGGACAGCCCGTCTGCGGCAGGGGCGCGCGGCTTCGTGCGTGGTCAGGTATTCCGCCGCGACGGCACGCTGGTGGCCTCCGTCGCGCAGGAAGGGCTGCTGCGTATGCGTGAACGGAGCAGCGTAGGCCGCAGCGAAGGCCGCAGCGAAAGCAAGTAAGCGGGTCGCAGGTCAGGGGCGCACGAACCGTCGACTTTATCACATCGGCCGCGGCCGGCGGTCTTACCCGCGTAGGTCTCGGCTGCGCGCGTA
>JACVCT010000288.1 GCA_016741895.1 Gemmatimonadaceae bacterium
GCGCGCGCGCCTGGCCGCGCACCACCAGTTCACCGCACCACCCCGGGTGGGCGGGGGTGGCGCTTGGAGTCGGGATGCCGCCACCCGCCCGCGCTGTCGCGCCCTCGACGGCCGCCGTTACGACCCACACCGCCCGCGGGGCCGGGGTGACCCCCAGCGGGACGGCCCCGCCACTGGGCAGCACCTTGGCTGCCGCGCGTACCGTGGCGAACGCGCTCGTGAGATTCTGCGCAATGACCTGCGCATACTCATCCTCACGTGTCAGGTGGGCAGGCTTGAGCAGAATCGACCCCACGAGATTGGCCACACCGACCAGTGGGGCGTCTGCCGGCGCCGCCGCCTGCGCGGCCTGGGCTGCCTGTTCCACCGCGTCGAAAGTGGTCAGGTCTGCGACGTGTGTCGCCAGCACACCGGCGCCCAGTTCTGCGGCCAGCGCGTCCATGGGAGCCGCCGAGCGACCCGCGAGCACCACACGATGCCCCGCCGACACCAGACGACGGGCCGTGGCCGCGCCGATGCCACCGGCGCCACCAAGAAGCAGAAAGGTCGATGCGTGACTCATGGCAGCGGAATGCCCATGGACCGGCCGTGAGTTCCCGGCGGTCTGCAGCGCAGGGCACTCGCCCGAGACGTTGCGCGTTGTCCACCGTGATCCGACCCGACGACTTTTCCGAACATCTGGCCGAGCGCATCACCACGCACTCGGCGCATCAGCCGGCCAATGCACAGGCCGAGTATGTGCTGTACTGGATGCGCACCGCCGTGCGCGCCCATGAGAACCCTGCGCTCGACGTCGCCCTGGACGCGGGCCGGCGTCTCGGTCTGCCGGTGTTCGTGTATCACGCGCTGTCGGAGCGCTATCCCTACGCCTCCGACCGGCACCACACCTTCATTCTCGAAGGCGCGCGCGATGTGGAAGCCGAGTGCGCGGCACGTGGCATTGGCTATGCGTTTCATCTCGAGCGGCCCGGACACCGGCAGAAGGCGCTCAAGACCCTGCTCACGCGCGCAGCGCTGCTGGTGACGGAAACCATGCCGGTCCCGCCGCTCGACTGGTTGACCGAGGGACTGGCCGACGACGCGCCCTGCCCCGTGTGGAGTGTGGACACGGCCTGCGTGGTGCCCATGCCGCTGGTGGGCACCGCGCACACCCGCGCCTTCGCCTTTCGCGATGCCACGGCGCGAATTCGCGACGAACGTGTCGGGCGACCCTGGCGTGATGTGGCGCCGCATACGCCGCCGTTCACACCGCGCGATCTCCCCTTCACGCCGGTTCGTTTTGTCGACGCCGACATCGCCGAACTGGTGGCGCAGTGCGGAATCGATCATGGTGTGGGCCCTGTGCCGCACACGGAAGGCGGCACGGCGGCCGGCTATGCGCGCTGGGAGGCGTTCAAGCAAAGCGGCGGCCTCGCGCGCTATGCGGCCAAGCGCAATGACGCCACCATCGACGGTGTGAGCCGCATGTCGGCCTACCTGCACTATGGCATGGTGTCGCCGCTTCGTATGGCGCGCGAGTGCGCGGCGCTGGTGGGCGACGGACCGGCCAAGTATCTCGACGAGCTGCTGGTGTGGCGTGAACTGGCCTATGCCTTCTGCTATTGGCATCCCTCCCCCACCACGCTGGATGCCGTGCCGGTGTGGGCACGCGACACGCTGGCCAAGCATGAGCGCGACACACGCAGCCTGCTTTCATGGGAAACACTGGCGCGTGCGCAGTCGGGTGATGCACTGTGGGATGCCACGCAGACCTCGCTGCTGCGGCACGGCGAGCTGCACAACAACGTGCGCATGACCTGGGGCAAGGCCATTCCGCTCTGGTCTGACAACGCCGAACAGGCGCTGGATCGTCTCGTTGATCTCAACCACCGCTATGCGCTTGATGGTCGGGATCCGGCGTCTTACGGTGGCCTGCTCTGGTGCCTGGGCCAGTTCGATCGGCCGTTCACGCCGCCGGTGCGCATTCTGGGCACGGTGCGTCCGCGACCCACGTCGGAGCATCTCAAGCGCCTCGATCTCGCGCGTTATCAACGGCATGTCACCAGACCGCGCGGCCCGCGTGTGCCGCAGGTGCTGGTGATTGGCGCGGGGCTCGCCGGGCTGGCCTGCGCGCGCACGCTGCACGACCACGGCGTCCCCGTCACCGTGCTCGACAAGAGTCGCGGCGTGGGCGGTCGCACCAGCACACGCCGTGAGGGGCCGTGGAAGTTCGATCATGGTGCGCCCGCTATCGCGCTGCAGGACGATCGACTGGCTCGCTTCGTGGAGTCCTGGGAGCAGGATGCGGTGCTGTCGCGCGTGGGCGGTGACTTCGTGGGCCGCGACGGCATGACTGCGCTCGCGCGTCATGTGGCGCGTGGCCTGACCGTGCACACGGGCGTGCAGGCCGCGAAGCTGCAGCGGCAGAGCCGGACGCAGACGCACTCGCAGACGCAGACGCAGCGATGGTTGGTGCACGACACCGCCGGGCAGGGGCACGAGGCGGACCTGCTGGTTCTGGCCGTGCCGGCGCCGCAGGCCCGTGCCCTGCTGGAGACTGTACTCGCAGCGGACGGCGGCGTCGTGAGCGGCGTCGTGAGCGGCGTCGAGACATTGCAGCAGTCGCTGGGCGCGGTGCAGATGAGCCCCTGCTGGAGCGGCATGCTCGTGTTCGACGGCCCGCCGCCGGTGCGCATCACCGACGGACTACCTCACGGCCAGTTGCCCGAGAACGAGAGCCCCCTGCTCAGTCGTGGCTGGCGTCAGAGTCTGCGACCTGGCCGGTCATCCGACGAAGCCTGGGTGGTGCAGGCTTCCGCCGGGTGGAGCCGCGAGCATCTGGAGGCCGACGCATCCACGGTGGCGACGCAGATGAGCGAGGCGCTGCGTGACCGGCTGCAGATTGCGGGCAATGTGGTGCACGCGGTGGCCCACCGTTGGCGCTACGCGCGTGTTGAACGCGGTGTGTCGTCGAGTTGTCTGTTCTCGTCGGAGGACGCCATCGGATTGGCGGGCGACTTTGCGTGGGGGCCGACGAACGCAGCACGTGACGCGGAAGCGGCGTGGCTGAGCGGTGTGGCGCTGGCGGGACGGGTGTTGAGCTGGTAGTCCACGCAGGCGATGCCGCTGCTCTGCGTTCGATGCGCCGCGTGAATCAGCGCGGTGGCGGCCACACCACCGGAACCTGGAACTGCTCCTGCATGCGTCGCACGTATTCGGCCATGGGGGGCAGTCCCACGGCGGCGCGGCGCGCGTCCAGCCCGGCGGTGTCGCTCACCGGCTCGGGCAGCAGCCGCCCATCGACCATGGTGAACTGCGTAGCGTAGCGCTGCGGCGCGCCACGCCGGACCTGCACGCGGTCCGAAAGCATGGCCACGTCATCGGGTGGCAAGGTGCCGGATGAAGCCAGGCGTTCGAGCTCCGGCAACATGTCCGCCTGCCACGCGGTGTCGGGACTGTGCTGGAGAATGAGCCAGGCCGCCCGTGCCGCAGCATCCGACGCCTGCGCCGCCGTGGGCCATCCGAACCGCGCCACCCGGTCCTTCAGCCATCGGCTGCGTGTACTGTCGGCGCGCAGGGACAAAAAGAGCGTGGCGGTGTCCTGGTTGGCGGCGGCCCGGGCCAACGCGTCGCGTCCCGTCTGATCCTCCTCGCCAAGGCGCAGGAGTGAGTCGGACAGGGCGATCGGCCACGGACCAGAGGAGCCGGTCACGGTACCCACCGTGTCCCCCGCCGGTGCGCGTCGCGCCGCGTCCGAGTTGCAGGCGCTGCAGCAGAGCGCGACGCATACAGCCAGCAGTCTGCGCGTGGATGGAATCATCGACGAAGACCGAACGAGAGACAGCACACTCGCACCCTGTGCAATCCGAGCTATGATCACTCAGCGTCCACTGCAGTCCGCCTCAAATGTGCCGGCGGGGCGGATGAGATCGACGTCGCGAACCAGCAAGGCCGGATAACCGGGTCCACGCGGCCCCACTTCGCCGCCGCGCGTAAGCACGGCGCGCCAGACCACGAAGATCGAACGACCGTCGCTCAACTGACCGCTGCGTTTGGCGTCCTCAATCTTCGGAACGGCATCATTGGTCACGGTGACCCACCACGTGGAGTCTGACTGGCTCGCGGTGCAGGAGCGAAACCAGCTGCCGGACGCACCGAACGTGTAGTGGCCGCGGAATGTCTCCGGTGGCTGACGGTTCAGCTGTTCAAGACCGCTCCCGCGAAGCGAGACGCAGGCGCTGAGTGTCAGCACCGCCACGGAGGCAGGAATCAGGAGCCTGAGCGCAGGTGACATGTTCGGGACGGAATAGACGGTGACACACGATCGGTCGCCATAGTATGGCATCCCACGCACCTTCTCACCACGGCTCTTCTCACGGAGGAATCGCTTGCACCACGCCTCGGCGCTCCTTGTGGCGCTGACCATGCTGCTTACGTCCATGCCGGCACGACCCCTCGCAGCGCAACTCGCCGAGCTGCAGCCCGGCACGCGGGTCCGGGTGCGCGGAAGCGATGTCGCGGGTCGACTGCAGGGGGTTGTGCTGTCGCGCAGCGGCGACTCGCTGACCGTGTCACGGCCCAACGGCCCGCCCATTCCGATTGCACTCAGTGCCATCTCCCGCGTGGAGATCTCTCGCGGCAAGAGCCGCGGTCGCGGCGCGTGGCGTGGCCTGCTGTGGGGAGCCGGCATTGGCGCCGTGCTCGGCCTCGTGCCTACTCACGACCCAGAATGTGATCGTGATCCCGAGGCCTTTGGCTGCGGCTCGCGAGCGGAGTCCATGGTACTCACGGCCATTGGCGGCAGCATGATCGGTGTACCGATCGGTGCCATTATCGGTGTGGAGCGATGGGAAACTCTGGAGTGGCCGCTGCGCGTCGGTCTGAGCAGAGCACACGGTCGCAACGGCCTGCAGTTGGGCATCGCCTGGTAGCCCCAGCGCGTGCGTCGGGGCCATACTGAAGGCATGGCATTCTTTCCCAACGGCTGGCAGCACTATCTCATCGGCGGCCTGCTCATCGGCAGCGGTGTTTCGCTGCTCTTCGCGCTCACCGGTCTCATCGGTGGCATGAGCAGCGTCTACTCGTCCACATGGTCGTGGATTCTGCGCACGCCGTTCTTCCAGCATCCGCGCCTCGTGAACAGTAGGCAGTGGCGGCTGGCGTACGCCGCCGGCCTCAGCCACCGCCGACCTGCTGTCCGATCGCCACCTCGTCCCGCGGGTTGATGCCCGACTCAGCGAGAACCCACTGCCCGGTGACCGCCCCCAGAGGCAATAGCCGCCGGGCCTCCGTCCACCCAAGACCGCCGCACGCGGCACACTGCGACCCCTACAGCCGGCCGGC
>JACVCT010000019.1 GCA_016741895.1 Gemmatimonadaceae bacterium
GGGCAACACCCTCTACTGGCCCTACGGACTCGGCATGGTGGGCGGATGGTTCTGGATTGCCGATACCGGCAACCGTCGTGTACTGGGCTGGCCCCACGTGCCCCAGCCCGGGGAGGCCGCCCATGTGGTGCTCGGGCAGGACGACGCGCAGACGGCGCTCGAGAATCGCGGCGGCGCCGTGTCCGCGTCGTCCTTTCGCTGGCCCCACGCCATTACCGGAGACGCGCACACACTGTACGTCGCCGACGCCGGCAATCACCGTATCCTCGGCTGGTCGACGTTGCCAACCCGCGACAGACCGGCAGAGGTGGTGATCGGTCAGCGCGACCATGCGCACGCCGAGGAGCTGCCGCATCGTCCGCAGGGACCACATCGACTGCGCTTCCCGTATGCCGCAGCCATGAGTGATCACGGACTGACAGTGGCCGACACCGCCAACAACCGCGTGCTGCACTGGCATCAGCCGCCACGACACGGCACCCGGCACGAAGCCCAGGCCGTGTTGGGCCAACTCGACTTCAATGCCGCCGGCGAGAACCGCTGGAAGGCCGTCGTCGATGATTCACTCTGCTGGCCCTATGGACTCTGGAGCCACGGCGATCGCCTGGCGATCGCCGACAGCGGAAACAACCGCGTCATGCTCTGGGCCGGTCCAACTGTTGCACCCGCTCTTTCCCGGGAGATCTGACGATGTGCCTCGCCGTACCCGGCCGCATTGCCGCCATCTATCAGGACGGCCCCATGCGCATGGCCACACTCGATTTCGACGGTATCACCAAGGCCGTGTGCCTCGCCTATCTGCCCGACGCGGTCGTCGGGCAGTACGCCATCGTGCATGTCGGCTTTGCCATCAGTCTGATCGACGAAGCGTCGGCGCAGGAAACGCTGCGCCACTTCCGCTCGCTCGGCATTCTCGAGGAAGAGCTGGGCGAAGCGGCGGACGAAGCGTACGCGCCACCACCACCGTGCCCGCTGCCGGCTGCGGTGCCACAATGAAGTATCTCACGGAATTTCGCGATGGGGAGGTCGCGCAGCGCATGGCGGCCGAGATCCGCCAGCTCACCACTCGTCCATGGGCCATCATGGAGGTGTGCGGCGGTCAGACCCACAGCATCCTCCGCAACGGCATCGATCAGTTGTTGCCGTCGGAAATCGAGCTCATTCACGGTCCTGGATGTCCCGTGTGTGTCACGCCGTTGGAGGTCATTGACCAGGCGCTGGCCATTGCGGCCCAGGCCGGCGTGATCTTCTGTTCTTTCGGTGACATGTTGCGGGTGCCGGGCTCCGAGAAGGACCTTTTCCGGGTGAAGAGCGAAGGCGGGGATGTGCGGGTGGTGTACTCCCCGCTCGACGCCGTGGCCCTTGCCCGACAGCATCCCGATCGAGAGGTGGTGTTCTTCGGTATCGGCTTCGAGACCACGGCACCGGCCAACGCCATGGCCGTGCATGTGGCCAGGCGCGAAGGGCTGCGCAACTTCTCCATGCTGGTCTCGCACGTGCTGGTCCCGCCGGCCATCGACGCCATCATGCGCTCGCCCGCCAATCGGGTGCAGGCGTTTCTCGCAGCGGGCCACGTGTGCAGCGTAATGGGCTTCTGGCAGTATCCCCCCCTGGTGAAACAGCATCAGGTGCCCATCGTCATCACCGGGTTTGAACCGCTCGATGTGCTGGACGGCATTCTGCGTACAGTGCGTCAGCTCGAGCGTGGTGAGGCGGCGGTGGAGAATGCATACGCACGCGTGGTCACCTTCGATGGCAATCGCACCGCGCAGGCGTTGCTCGAAGACGTGTTTACCGTCGGTGACCGTGCATGGCGCGGCATCGGGGTGATCCCGCAGAGCGGCTGGCATCTGAGCGCCGCGTATCGCGACTATGATGCCGCGCACCGCTTCTCCGTGACCGGCATCCGCACGCAGGAATCCCCCCTGTGCCGCAGTGGTGACGTCCTCCAGGGCACCATCAAACCCACCGCCTGCTCGGCGTTCGGGGCACAGTGCACACCGCGCACCCCGCTCGGTGCCACCATGGTGTCCACCGAAGGCGCCTGTGCCGCGTATTTCAACTATGGCCGCACGGTGCAGCTCGAGCGCCTCACGATCACCCGGTGACAGCCTCATGAGCGTCGCGACCACACCAGCCGCGGGAGCCCACCCCGAGACCGGCCATATCACCATGGACACGTGGGTGTGTCCGCTGCCGCTGCGTGACTATCCGGCCATCGTGATGGGGCATGGCGGCGGCGGGCAACTGTCGGCCGAGTTGGTGCAGCACCTGTTCCGACCGGCCTTTGCGCCCAATGCCACGGGCGCACTGGGGGACGCCGCGGTTCTGTCGCTGCCCGGCACGCGCATCGCCTGCACCACGGACACCTTCGTGGTGCAACCCCTCGAGTTCCCCGGCGGCACCATCGGGTCGCTGGCCGTGCATGGTACGGTCAATGATCTCGCCATGGTGGGCGCCCGCCCCATCGCCATCACCGCCGGGTTCGTGCTCGAAGAGGGGCTGCCCATGGCGCAACTGGCGCGCATCGTGGGCGACATGGCCCGCGCCGCACACGACGCCGGCGTGCGCATCGTGTGTGGTGATACCAAGGTGGTCGAGCGCGGTCACGGTGACGGCGTGTACATCAATACCACCGGTATCGGCGCGCTGGCCGAAAACCTGCACATTGGCCCGGAGCGTGCGCGGCCGGGCGATGTGGTCCTGCTCAGCGGACACATCGGCGATCACGGCATGGCCATCATGAGCCGCCGCGAAGGCCTCGAATTCGGCTCCCCCATTGCCAGCGATTCGGCGGCCCTGCACACGCTGGTGGCGGACCTGCTCGCTGCGGTCCCCGACGTTCATGTGCTGCGAGATCCGACGCGTGGCGGTGTGGCGGCCTCGCTCAACGAAATTGCCGGTGATGCCGGCGTGGGCATTGCCATCGACGAACAGGCGGTCCCGGTACGCGCTACGGTGCGCGCCGCCTGTGAAGTCCTGGGTCTCGATCCCCTGTTCGTGGCCAATGAGGGCAAGCTGCTGGCCATCGTGCCGCCCGAATGCGCCGAGCGGGCACTCGAGGCCATGCGCGCCCACGCGTTGGGCACGCAGGCGGCCATCATCGGCCATGTGGTTGCCGACCACCCGGGCATGCTCGTCGCGCGCACCGGCCTCGGCGCACGGCGTGTCATCACCATGCCCATAGGCGAACAGTTGCCCCGCATCTGCTGACCGCCTGCCAGCCAGCCTGCCGGTCCCGGAACGGCCCCCTCTCCGTCTCGCCCACCACCGTCATGACCCGCCCGACTCCACGCGTGCAACCGCGCGCGTTGCGCGTGCTGCTTTGCAGCACCGCCCTCTGCAGCGCCCTCCTGCCTGACTCAGCTCGTGCGCTGCAGGACACCACACGAGATCGCATGCGCGACAGTCTCACCACTCTGCGTCCGATGCGCGTGACTGGTCGCCTCGATGATCTGATCGGCGTGGCATCGAGTGCCGCTCAGGGGCGTGTAGGACGTGCCGATCTGCGCCAGCGCCCGCAGCTGCGCGAAGGCGAACTGCTCGAGGTCGTGCCGGGCATGATTCTCACACAGCACAGCGGCGACGGCAAAGCCAATCAGATGTTCGTGCGTGGCTTCAATCTCGATCATGGCACGGACTTTCAGACGCGCATCGAGTCCATGCCGCTCAATCTGCCCACGCACGCGCACGGGCAGGGCTACACCGATCTCAACCTGCTCATTCCCGAGCTGGTGGATCATGTGACCTATTCCCTCGGACCGTACTACGCCGAGCTGGGAGACTTTGGCAGTGCCGGAGGTGCCACGCTCAACCTGGTACGTGCGCTGCCGCAGTCCATTGCGCAGGTCGAAGGTGGCGCGTGGGGCTTCCGACGCGCCGTGGCGGCTGGCAGCCGCACGGCGGGCGCGCACACGATGTTGCTGGGTGGAGAAGCCAAAGGCTACGACGGTCCGTGGGATGTCGCGCAAGGGCTCAGCAAGCGCAGCGGAGTCGCCCGCTACACCTGGCAGGGCGCCGATCAATCCGTTTCGCTACTCGGGCTCGGCTACCACAACCGCTGGAACGCCTCCGACCAGATCCCCGAACGCCTGGTCGACAGTGGCCAACTGCCGCGATTTGGCCAGGTCGATCCTTCGCTGGGCGGCTCCACATCGCGCTACAGTCTTTCACTCGATGCCACACGCCTGCGCGGCCGCACGCGTTCGCAGTTTGAAGCCTATGCCGTCCGGTACGACTTCGAATTGTTCTCCAACTTCACCTACTTCCTGGACGACGAAGCCAACGGGGATCAGATCCGTCAGCGTGACGGTCGGACCATTTTTGGATTCAACGTCGAACAGCAACGCGTATACACACCGGGCAGCACGACCCACCAGTGGCGATACGGTGCGCAGAGCCGCTGGGACAATGCCGACGTGTCGCTGGCGCGTACCACCTCGCGTGCGTTTCACGACATGGTGCGCGCCGATGTCGTGAAGCAGGGCAGCATAGGTGCCTGGAGCGCCATCGAGACTCGATGGCTTCCGCAGTGGCGCAGCACGCTCGGCGCGCGCCTCGACGGCTATCGCTTCGACGTGAACAGCGACCTGCCCGTGAACTCAGGTAGCCGCACGGCAATGCTGGCCAGCCCCAAAGCCTCGCTGGCCTATGCGCCGTCTTCGCGGGTTGAACTGTACCTGGGTGGGGGCCTGGGCTTTCACAGCAACGACGCCCGTGGCACCACCATCCGTATCGATCCGGCCAGTGGTGATTCGGTCGATGCCGTGGACCCGCTGGTGCGTTCCCGTGGGGGCGAGTTGGGCCTGCGGATGTCCGGCGCCCGCGATCTGCGTACGACCATCTCACTGTGGACCCTGCGGCTCGACAGTGAATTGCTGTTCGTGGGTGACGCCGGCACCACGGAGCCCCAGGGGCGCAGCGCACGCACCGGCATCACGATCGCCAATTTCTGGCGTCCGCTCCGCACATTGGCCGTGGACGGCGATGTGTCGTTTACGCGTGCCCGCTACGTCGACGAGCCGGCGGGTGAGCAGTCCGTGCCCGGCGCTCTCGAAGCGGTCATCGCCGCCGGCGTGCAGTGGAGCCCCATGCCCAACGGGCCTGCGGCCGTAGTACGGGTGCGGCATTTCGGCGCGCACCCCCTCATCGAAGACAATACGGTACGCGGGCGGTCCACCACACTGCTCAATGCCAGCATCGGCGTTCCGCTGCGCTCCGTACGGCTCACCGCCAGCGTACTCAACCTGCTCGGCAGCCGCGGCCGCGATGTGCAGTATTTCTATGCGTCCCGTCTCCGCGGCGAACCCGCAGGGGGTCTCGACGATGTGCACTTCCATCCGGTGGAGCCGCGCCAGGTGCGGGTCGGGGTCAGCCTTGGCAATTGGCGGGGCATGAGTACACCGGAGTGAGCGGTTCACCATCCCGCACGCTCGCGTGACGACGACGGAGGTACGATATTCGGCCAGGTCGACCCTCATTTCCTGCCGCCCGTCACCGCCATGCTCTGCCCACCGTCGCGCCTCCACGCTTCCCGCCGGACCCTGGCCCTGGCCGCCGTTGCCGGGACGCTGCTCAGCGCACCGTTTCACACCGGCGCCGCGCAACTGCCGGGCGCCAGGGCTCCCGGCGCGCCGACCTCGCTGACGCCGGATCAGGCCGCCGCGCGCGCGATCTACAAGGAGATGGTGGAGATCAACACCGTCGACGATTCCGTCGGATCGGTCACGAAGGCGGCGCAGGCCATGGCGGCACACTTCCGTGCAGCAGGGTTTCCCGACGCCGATATGCATCTGGTGGGGCCAGCCTCCGCACCAACGAAGCAGAATCTCGTCGTGCGCTACCGCGGCAAGGGACGTGGCAAGCCCATTCTGCTGCTCGCCCATCTGGACGTGGTGCAGGCCCTCCGCAGCGACTGGCCGCGCGATCCGTTCACGCTGATCGAAGAAGACGGGTGGTTTTTCGGACGCGGGGTCTCGGACGACAAGTCCATGGCCTCGATGTTCGTGGCCAATCTGCTGCGATACAAGCGCGAGGGCTGGGTGCCGGAGCGCGATCTCATTCTCGCGCTCACGGCCGATGAAGAGGGCGGCAGTCAGAATGGCGTGAGCTGGCTCATCGCCAATCACCGGGCGCTGATCGACGCCGAATATGCCATCAATGAAGGCGGCGGCGGCACGCTCAAGGACGACAAGCCGCAGTTCCATTCCATTCAGGCCGCCGAGAAGGTGTATGAAGACTTCACCTTCACGGTGCACAACACCGGCGGGCACTCCAGCGTGCCGCGCCGCGACAATGCCATCTATTCGCTGGCGCAGGCCCTGTTGCGCGTGCAGCAACACACCTTCCCCGTCGAACTCAACGACATCACGCGCCCATTCTTCGAACAGACCGCCAAGGTGGAAATGCCGTCCCTGGCGGCGGCCATGCGGGCCATCGTGGCCAACCCCGGGGACACGGCGGCCGCGCGCATCATCTCCACCGATCCGCGGTACGCGAGCATGCTGCGCACCACCTGTGTGGCAACCATGCTGCACGGCGGACATGCGCCCAATGCCCTGCCCCAAACGGTGACGGCCAACGTGAACTGCCGCATCGCGCCGACCAGCAAGGCCTCGCAGGTCCGTGCCACGCTCGAGCGGGTCGTGAACGACACCAGCGTCTCCATTTCGGGGTCACGCGCCGATCGCAGCGACGGCGCGCCGGTGCCGGTGAACGCCACGCTGCTCCGCATCACCGAACAGCTCACCAGGCAGATGTTCGGCGACATTCCGGTGATTCCCACCATGAGCACCGGCGCCACGGACGGCTATCGCCTGCGCAACGCCGGCATTCCGACCTTCGGGGTGAGCGGCATCTTCTCGGCGCCCGGCGAGACCAACGCCCACGGCCGCAACGAAAAGCTGCGGGTCAAGAGCTACTACGATGGCCTCGCGTTCCTCTACGAACTGGTCAAGCGGGTGGCCGGGCCCGGCACTCCGGTCAGTTGACCGGAGCCCAGCCTCACACCTTCATCCCGGGTTCACTCTCGATGACCGCGCGCGCGATGTCCACCATGCGCACACTGCGATCCTGACTGCTGCGCTGCATGATGCGGTAGGCTTCCTGTTCGCTGCTGCCGGTGCGGCGCATGAGGATGCCCTTGGCGCGTTCGATGAGCTTGCGGGCCTCGAGCTGCTGCCTGGCTTCGGCCGCCTCGCGCCGCGCTTCGATGAGCTCACGCGCGCGCGTGACCGCCATGCGCAGCGTGGCATCGAGCGTGGTGGGCGGTGTGGGCTTGGGCAGGAGGGCCACGGCCGTGCTGCGCAGCACGTCGGCCGTGGACAGTGTGAGTGACAAGTCGCCGGTGATGAGCACCACCGCCGTTCCCGGCAGCGCGTTGGCGATTTCCTCCGCCGCCTGCACGCCGCTGGCCCCTGGCATGTGCATGTCCAGCAGCACCGCGTCGGGCGTGAACTGCTGCGCCTTTTCGATGGCGGCCGTCCCACTCTCCACCTCGGCCACGACCATGTGCCCGAGTGCGCCCAGCAGATCTACGAGAGTGGACCGCTCGAGCGCGTTGTCTTCGGCAACCAGCACGCGGATGGTCGTGGGCAATTCGGACATGGGTTACGTCTCGGAGGTTGTATCGCGACGGAGGGGTGCAGCAATGTGCGACTTGAGTTCGGCCGCTCGCAACGGTTTGCGCAAAACGAATTCCACCGCCTGGGCTTCAGACGTGCCAACCTGGGGCTCCCAGCCGGTGATCACGCCCACCCGCAGGTCCGGGAATCGGGCCCGCGCCGTCTTCACCAGCGACCAGCCACTGCCGTCCGGCAGCCCGACATCGGTGAGGAGCAGGTCGAAGGGCGGACCGGCAGCCTCGAGCGCGCGTTCTCCTTCCCGGACGCTGGCGGCGACCGCCACCGTATGGCCATCGGCCTCGAGAATGCGGCGAAGGAAGTCCCGCCCATCATCATGATCTTCCACCACCAGAATGCGCTGAGGCTGGGTGGGCAGCAACGGCTGACTGGGAGTGGGACGGCCGTTCCGCTCCCGCCAGCGCGGGAATCGCAGCAGGACCTCGGTGCCACGCTCGGGGACGGACGTGATGGCCGCCGAACCCCGATGCCGGCGCGCGATGCCATACACCTCGGCCAGGCCGAGTCCGGTACCGCCGGCCCCCTTGGTACTGAAGAACGGGTCAAAGGCCCGTTCCCGGACTTCCTCGGTCATGCCCACACCGGTGTCGCGCACCGCAATACAGACCTCGTTGCCCTCGACGGCCGTACGTAGGGTGAGTGTTCCGCCCTTGGGCATGGCGTCGATGGCGTTCTGTACCAGGTTGAGCAGCGCCTCGCGGATCTCACCCGGCAGGCCTCGCATGTGCACATCGGCACCGAGCTGACGCTCCACCCGCACCTCCTGCGCTTCACTGCTGCGGCGCAGGCGCATGGGTTCGGTGAGATCCACCACCTCGTCGGCCAGTGCAGACAGGTCGATGACTTCATCGCCACCCACGTGCACCGGCTCCTGCCGGATGAAGCGCCCGACACGTGACGCCGTCGCCGCCCCAATCTCGGCCGCTTTGCGAATGCGATCCGCGTAGTCGCGTACCGCCTCCGGTGACTCGGCATGATGCCGCAGCAGATACGCGGCGGCCATGATGGGATTGAGCGCGTTGTTGACATCATGCATGACACCGGCGGCAAGCTGACCAAGCGCCGCCAGACGCCGCTCACGCACCTGCTCCTCCTGCGAGGCGAGCAGGGCCCGTGACCGCTCCTCAACCAGGCGCTCGATGGAGTCGGTGGCAGACGCGGCCCGTGCCTGCAACGCGGCCGCCTCGCCCGCCTGCTCCTGCACGCGCAGCTCGAGCCGCGCGAGTTCGGTGACGTCCCACTCGACCACCACTACGCCACTCACCCGGCCATCAACGTCGCGCATGGGGGCCGCATGCGCTTCCACGACACGACGCCCCTCGGGCCGACGCACCTCGATGCGCTGCCCATGGATGACCTGCCCGCCAAGCGCCCGCATGGCCGGGGTTTCCAGCCACTCGATGGGTTGGTGCCGCAGCGGGTCGTGCGGGGCCTCCTGCTCCCAGCGTCGACGCAGAGTCTCCGACTCGTCGTCCCGGTGCTGGGACCGAGGTTCACCGTCCAGACTGCTGCGCAGCTGCCCGCTCGCGTCAGCAACCAGCACCGTGGCCGGCAACGCCGCCCACAAGGTCCGGTACTCTCGACGCAACGCCTGCCATGCCTCATCGCGAGCCCGCTCGGCGGTGGTATCCGTCGCGGAAACGAGGACGGCGTCTCCGACAGGCACGATCCGGCAGCGATAGCGTCGCTCCCCCGGACCGTCGACATCGAGATCGCTTGCACTCACGTCGCCCGCCGCCACCTGCTGCACGGCTTCGACCAGTGTCGGACCCAAGCCGAACAACAGGACCCGCCAGGACTGTCGTTCGATAGGCGCCTGCGCGTCCCAGACAAAGGCCTCGCGCCCCGATCGATTGATCCCACGCGCAAAGCCGTCGCGCCCGCAGAGCAGCGCGGGCATGGGCAGCGCTTCGAGCCAGACAGCTGGCTGATCGGTCATCGAGTCCGGTGAATGGCCACAGAGAGGGGCGGAGCGGCGGGCCAGCGAAAAACGCGCCGGCGGCGAATCTAGCCCAAGATGATCCGACTGTCGAATGGACTGCGGCGCGCCCGGGCCGGCGGCTGTTGCCCACCCCACCCCTCGTACCCCCAGTGTAACTTATTGCGATGTCTCGCTTTCAGACGACCCTCCTCCGTGTGCTCGGCGTGCAGCTCGTGACCCTTGTGCTGCTGTGGCTGCTGCAGTCCCGCTATTCGGGCTGAGCGCGCCATGCATTGGATCAACTGGCTGATCGTCGCCATCTATCTGGTGGTGATCATAGGTGACGGCCTCCGCCGTACCCGCGGCACCAAGAACATCGAAGGCTACTTTCTGGCCGGACGCAGTCTGCCGTGGTGGGCAGTCGGACTCAGTGTCATGGCCACACAATTGTCGGCCATCACGCTGATTGGCACCACCGGACAGGGCGCGACCGATGGACTGCGTTTCGTGCAGTTCTACTTCGGTCTGCCCATCGCCATGGTGCTGCTGGGTGTGACGCTGGTGCCGTTTCTGCACGGCGCCAAGGTCTACACGGCCTACGAGTATCTCGAGCGGCGCTTCGACGCCAAGACACGCTCCCTCACCAGTCTGCTGTTTCTGCTGTCGCGTGGCATGTCGGCAGGCACCATCATTGCCGCCCCTGGCGTGGTGCTATCCGCCATCTTCGGCTGGGACCTCACCTGGTGTGTGATTCTCATTGGCGTGCCCACGGTGCTCTACACCGTGCTGGGTGGCGTGGAGGCCGTGGCCTGGGCCGACGTGAAGCAGATGGTCATCATCGTCACGGCCCTGCTGGCCATTGTCGTGGTGCTGGTCATGCGATTGCCCGTACCGCTCGATGACGCGCTTCGCGTGGCCGGCAGCACCGGACGCCTCAAGGTCTTCGACTTTTCCTTCTCCTTGACGGAGACCTACACATTCTGGTCGGGTATTCTCGGCGGCACCTTTCTGATGCTGTCGTACTTCGGCACCGACCAGAGTCAGGTGCAGCGCTATCTCGCCGCGCGCTCGGTTGACGAGGCCCGTGAATCGCTGCTCATGAGCGCGTATTGGAAGATCCCGCTGCAGGCGCTCATTCTGCTCATCGGCGTACTGGTGTTCCTGTTCTACACCTTCTCGCCGGGGCCCATGCTGTACAATCCGCGGCACGACGCGGCCCTGCGCGAGAAGCAGCCGGCCGTGTATGCGGAGCTCGAGTCACGCTTCGCGGCCGCCACAGCCGGCCGTCTGCAGGCTGCGCAGGATGCCTCCACGGTGGGTGGCAGCGCGCCGGTCAAGGCATTTGCCGAACTCGATCAGCAGGTGAACGCGGTGCGCAAGGACGCACTCGACGCCGCCGGTGCGGCCACGGGTGAAAATCCGCGCGATGTGAACTACATCATTCCGCGTCTCGTGCTTGATCACCTGCCGCTGGGTTTTGCCGGTGTGTTTCTCGCCGCCGTCCTCGCGGCGGCCATGTCGAGCATTGCCGCCGAGCTCAATTCGCTGGCCACGGCCAGCGTGGTGGACTTCTATCAGCGCTGGTACAAGCCCGAGGCCAGCGACGCCCACCTGCTGCGCGCCGGCCGCGTGGCCACGGCGCTGTGGGGTGTGTTTGCGATGGTCGTGGCCGGCTATGCCGCCACGCTTGGTTCGCTCATTGAAGTGGTCAACCGCTTCGGCTCGTTCTTCTACGGCTCCATTTTGGGCGTCTTCCTGCTGGCCATGGTGAAGCGATCAAACGCGCTGGGTGCCTTTGTCGGTCTGCTGGCCGGCATGAGCGCGGTCGCGGCGGTGTCCTTCGGCGCGCCGCAGGTGAGCTTCCTCTGGCACAACGTGATTGGCGCGGTGGTCGTGTTCGTGGTGGGGCTCGTACTCAGCGCCCGCCGCGCGCCGGCTCAAGCGGCCAACTGATTACCACGGATTGCACGGACAACAAAGGAAACCACAGGATGAAGTCATAAAGTCTTCTTCCTGTGGTTTCCTTTGTTGTCCGCGCTATCCGTGATAATCAGTAGAGCACGCCGACTACATTTTGGGCGCCACCGGCGTCGGTGCACTGTTCACGAGATTGGCCAGGATGCGCGCCCCACCGGGCACTCCGGCCGCCCACTGCCGGAACAGCGCGAGCGTCACGTACACATAGCGGCCCTTGCCCAGTGACGTGACCAGCAGACCACCGTCGTTGGCTGGCTCGTCGGGATCGTTCATGCGCAGCAGCGGCGTATAGCGCCGGTCAATGACACTCGGCATGTACGTGGCCCGCTCCTGCACCCAGCCCGTCCAGTCGGCAGGCCCGATCCTGTTGGGCGTGGTGAGCAGCGGGTGTGTGGGCTGCAGCAGCGTGACCGGCGCCTGCTCCATGGTCACGCGCGCCGCGCGCGGCGCCCACTGCAGCGGATACGGCGTGATGCCGGGCAGCGCATTCATGTTCTGCGCACCGTACTGCACCACCAGTGTGCCACCGGCGCGCGCGAAGTCCAGCAGCCGTGGGTTCTGCTTCACCAGCACCTCACTGGCCTCGTAGGCGCGCGGTCCCACCACAATGGCCGTGAAGCGTGACAGGTTGGTGCTCGCCAGCAGAGCAGGCTCGATGACTTCCACCGGAATGTCGAGCTGCTGCAGCGCCTCGTAGCCCGTATCCCCCACGCCCTTGATGTAACCCACCCGCGCCCGCGCCGGGATGCGCACGTTCACCGCCGACAGGTACATGCCCGAGCCGCCGTACAGCCGCATGGGCGCGATGTGATCGTACTGAATCAGATACGACGAATTCGTGCTCATGGCGCCGTCGTGAATGGCCATGGCCACCAGTTGCTGCTGCCCCTCCTTCACCGTGCCGCGGACGCGGAACCACACAATCTCCACGCCATTGGCCGGCAGCACACGCTCGCGCTCCACCGAATCGGCCTTGAGCCCTTCCGGCAGTTCCAGACGCACCAGCACCTTGGCCTCGTGCGGATACGCGCTCTGAATGCGCACCGGCACCATGCGCTCCACCGGTACACCGGCGCGCATGTACTCCATGGAGTTGGCCAGATTGACCGTGATGCCGGGCACGGCCGACACCGGTTGCTGCTGATCACCCTTCACCGGGTCGGCCCAGCGATAGACCACGGGGGCAGTGATGGTCAGGTTCTGACCGGCAATCAGCAACGACGCCTGCACGCGCGTGGCCCGCTCATTCTGCTGCTGCACCTCGTCACGGGCATCAATGGGCGCCTGAAACCAGTCCATGCCCTTGCGACCGTAGACCCGCCACCATGGCGAATCGGAGGCAAACGCTGCCGCCCACAGAGAGGCGGTGAATGTGCTGTCCGGCGCCAGCACTCCACCGCTCCGCACAAAGGCAGACGGCATGCCCAGTCCCACCACGCTGGTGAAGTTCACCTGCACGGGCACACGTCCACGATTGAACAGGCGCACCGTGACGGGCAGCGAATCGTTGACCTCGACCTTCACCGCCTCCCGCACCGGGAGGGTGGATTGCGTGGCCGTGGCCTCGAGTGCCACACCCGCCGCCAGCGCCAGTGCCTCCTCTGCGCGCGCCACCGTGGTGGAGAGCGCGTCCCACACTGCAGGTGGGGCTTCCTGCGCCGTGCGGGGCCCAAGCCGCGACGGGCGGCCGGGCTGCGATGTGATCAGCAAGGGCACACCACGCCCGCTGGCATTGCGAACCGCGCGCCACTGCCGCAGTACGTCAGCCAAGGGCTCCACGATCGTCGACGGATCCTGCGCGCGATACGCCGCACGAACGGCCGCCGTGCCGGCGAGCGCCGAGTCGAGCACGGGCTGCACGGCCGCGGGAAGCTGCGTCCGCAGCATCGCCCAGGTGGTGTCCACGCCATCAAACAGCGAGCGCTCACTGCGCACGTCGTCCGGCCCAACACGCGAGGCTTCACGCGAGAGATAGGCGTACATCACACCTTTGCGTTGCAGCACGCCGAAGCCCTGACTCTTGTGCTGCGAACGGCTCTCGGCCGACACCTCGTAGTAGCTGCGGCCAAGCAGCGGATCGTATTCACCGGTGTTGATGCGCAGGGTGGCGCTGTCCGGCACCTGACGCGCACTCCGGTAGAACTTGGACGGCGTCCAGGGCAGACCGAATTCCTGCACGGGAAAGCGAACCGTGTCACCCGCCAGCTCGTAGGCCTCGCGCGCCAGCAGCCCGGACACCTGATGATGTCCGTGCCCGTCGCGTGGCGTGCCGCTGAAGAAGGCCACGATGACATGCGGACGGAACGCGCGCACCACACGCACCACATCGCCAAGAATCGAATCCTTGGGCCAGTGTTCGTAGGTTTCTTCGGCGTTCTTGCTGAAACCGAAGTCATAGGCGCGCGTGAAGTACTGCCGACCGCCATCAATACGCCGCGCTGAAAGCAGTTCCTGGGTGCGAATGGCGCCCAACGCCTCACCCAGTTCATTGCCGATGAGATTCTGCCCACCATCGCCGCGCGTGAGACTGAGGTAGGCCGTTTCCACATGCCGACCGCGCGCCAGCCAGGCGATGACCGGCGTGTCCTCGTCATCCGGGTGGGCTGCGACCGTGAGCACGCGACCGGTGGTGCCGATACCCGCCAGCACAGAACCCAGCGCGGCCGCACCACGCTCAGTGGTCGCCTGGGCCGCAAGTCGAACGGGGAGCGCCGAAACGACGAGCGCCGCGGCAACAGCCGCGGCGCTCACCACTTTCAGCAGGCCCCGGTGCGCCACGTCTCGCGTGGTGACAACCGTGCCATGGCGCATCAGCCCTGCGCCCCCGCCAGCGAGGCGCCGGAGGCTGGTACCTCGCCTGTGTCCATCACCGTGGCAATGATGCGCGCCTGCTCGGTCTGGTGCGCATCGGCGAAGCCCTCGGCCGGGCTCGCCCTCTCGGGGCGTCCCACGTAGCGCACACCAACCGCCGCGCCCGCCGAGACGCGCAGACGCGGCTGCACGTAGGTCCATGCGCCCTGGTTCTTGGGCTCTTCCTGCGCCCACACCACCTGCTCGATGGCCGGGTAGAGGTCCATGATGCGCTGGATCTCGTCGTGCGGCCAGGGATACAGCTCTTCCACGCGCACGAGCGCCACTGCCGGATTGCGCGACGGCGCCAGCGCGAGATCGTAGTACACCTTGCCCGTGCAGAACACGATGCGACGCACTTCATCGCGGCGCTGCGAGGCAATGGGGTCGTCGATGACCGGCTGGAATCCGCCCTGCACCAGGTCCTCGAGCCGCGAGGCCGCCTGCGGCAGACGCAGCAGGCTCTTGGGCTGCATGCAGATGAGCGGACGCCGCGCCTTGCGCAGCGCCTGACGACGCAGGAGGTGGAAGTACTGGGCCGGTGTGCTGCAGTAGGCCACCGTCATGTTGCCCTCGGCGCAGAGCTGCAGGAAGCGCTCCAGACGCGCGCTCGAGTGCTCGGGGCCCTGCCCTTCGTAGCCATGCGGCAGCAGCATGACCAGCCCGCTGTCCTGGCCCCACTTGGCGCGGTCCGCCACGATGAACTGGTCGATGATGGGCTGCGCCACGTTCACGAAGTCACCGAACTGCGCTTCCCACAGCGTGAGTGTATCGGTGGCCACCACACTGTAGCCGTACTCGAAGGCCAGGATGGCCGTTTCGCTGAGCGCCGAGTTGTAGACCTCGAAGCTGCCACGCGCACCCGGCAGATTGGCCAGCGGCGCGTACTTGCGGCCAGTGTTCGCGTCGTTGAGCACCGAGTGACGATGCGAGAACGTACCACGCTCCGCATCCTGACCGGTGAGGCGCACCGACATGCCGTCGAGCAGCAGCGAGCCGAAGGCCAGGGCCTCGGCGTGACCCCACTCGATGCCCCCCTGCTCACCCATGGCCTCACGGCGACGCTCGAGCTGCTTGGCGAGTCGCGGATTCGGGGTGAGATCCTGCGGCCACTGCAGCAGCGATTCGTTGATGAACTGCAGACGTTCAGCCGGCACCACGGTGCTCACCGGGCGCGGCGTCGGAGCGCCTTCCGCCGGCCAGGGTGCGTGCTTCTCGCTGCCAAGCAGCGACTGCTTGAAGCGCGCATGAATGTCCGCGTAGCGCTGCGCCACGTCCTTCTCCACGGCCGCCGCTTCGTCCGCCGTGAGCACACCCTCGCTCACAATGCGCTTGGCCCAGACCTGTGGCACCGTGGGGTGCTGACGAATGGCCGCCGTGCGCGTGGGCTGCGTGTACATGGGCTCGTCGCCCTCGTTGTGCCCGTGACGACGGTAACCCACGAGGTCGATGAGTACGTCCTTCTTGAAGGCCGCGCGATACGCGCAGGCCAAACGCATGGCCTGGATGCAGGCTTCCGCGTCGTCGGCATTGACGTGGAAGATCGGCATCTCGAAGCCCTTGGCGAGATCCGAGGCGTAGTACGTGGAACGCGCGTCCGACGGATCGGTGGTGAAGCCCACCTGATTGTTCACGATGATATGAATCGTGCCGCCGGTGCGATAGGCGTTGAGGTGCGAGATGTTGAGCGTCTCGGCCACAATGCCCTCACCGGGGAAGGCCGCGTCACCGTGAATGGCGACGGGCACCACACGATGCTCGTCACGCGAGCCGGGGTGCGCCGCGTCGCGCTGCAGGGCCCGCACCACGCCTTCCACGACGGGATTCACCACTTCGAGATGCGACGGGTTGGGCACGAGACGCAACTTGACCTCACGGCCTTCCACGCTGCGCACGCCGTTGTAGCCCATGTGGTACTTCACGTCGCCGGTGCCGCTCTCAATGGCCGCGTCGTGATGTCCCTCGAACTCGGCAAAGAGCGCCTCGAAGGGCTTGCCCATCACGTTCGTGAGCACGTTGAGACGGCCGCGATGCGCCATGCCAATCACGATCTCATCTGCGCCCTCACGCCCCAGCGCATCCACCATCGCGTCGAGCATGGGAATGAGCGTGTCCGTGCCCTCGACGGAGAAGCGCTTGTAGCCCTGATAGGCGCGGCCGAGGAAGCGCTCGAGGCCGTCGACTTCATTGAGGCGGCGCAGCACCTGCTTCTTCTCGTCCACCGTGAGCGGGCGCGTGAGGATGCCATCACGGAAGGCGCGACGGAACCAGTTGCGCTCCTCGTTGACCTCGAGGTGCCAGACCTCGTAGCCGATGCGGTTCTGGTAGACTGCGCGCTTGCGATCGATGACGTCCTTGGCGGTGGCGAAGCGCTCGTCCCCAAGAGCCGCACCCGGGATCTGCGCCAGGTCGGCTTCCGTGAGCCCGTGGAATTCCGGGGTCAGCTCATCGGCGCCAGCCGGCGGCGTGCCAAGCGGGTCGAGCTGCACGGCGTAGTGCCCGAACATGCGGATGGCCTGCTGCAGCGAGGCGGCAGCCGCCACCTTGGCCAGCAGGGACACGTCGGTGCCGGCGGTCACGCCGGGGGCGGGTGCCGCAGCGGTCCCGAAGAGGGACTCGGCGATGCGGAAATACTGGCGCCACGTCTCGTCGACGCTCGAGGGGTCGCGGCGGTACCGCTCGAACTGCTCGGCAAAGATGCCGTCGTTGAAAACGCTCGTGATGGCTGGCATAACCATGAAATCTAGTGAGGGGCTGTCCGGAAATCGGAGCCTTCGCGCCGGCAAATGACATCACGCCGGTTACTCTCATCGCGCACCTGCGCACACCGAACAAAAGCCAAACAGATTATCGCGGATTTCACGGAAACAATGGACAACAACAGGAAAAACTCAGGCACCAACTGTTTGATCCGTGCTGTTTCCGCCCCATCCGTGTCATCCGCGACAAGGCTTTTCCTGTTGTTGTCCTTTGTTTCCGTGGAATCCGTGATAATCAGTTGGAAAGTCAGTTGCCTGGCGGCATGGGCAGCACGAGCGTGAACACCGACCCCTCACCCGGACGCGACACGACTTCAATGCGGCCACCGAGCATGCCGGCCAGTCGACGCGAGATGTAGAGCCCCAGACCAGTACCACGATGCCGGCGCGACTGCACGTCGGCCAGCTGGGAGAACGGCCGGAACAGTCGTGAAAGGTCGGCCGCCGCGATGCCGATGCCCGTGTCCTTGACCGCCAGCCGCACCGTGGGCTGCGCACTGCCCAGTGTGGCCGAACCTCGCGAGGCCTTGATCTGCACCCCGCCGTGCTCGGTGAACTTGATGGCGTTCTGGCAGAGGTTGAGCAGGATCTGCCGCACACGGGCTTCGTCGGTGTGCAACTGCGGCAGCGATGCTTCGATGTCGAAGTCGAGATCGAGTCCCTTTTCGCGCGCCAGCGGCTCGAGGAACGGATGCAGTGAGTCGAACAGCTCGGGCAACCGCACCGGCCCCTCGCGCAGCGACACGCGATCGGCCTCGAGTGAGGCGTATGTGAGAATGTCCTCGATGAGTGCACCGAGATGCCGGCCCACGGTGCGCAGACGCACCACGACATCACGCTGCTCGTCGCTGAGCGGACCGAGAATCTGGTCCTCCAGCAGTTCGCTGTAGCCCTCGAGCGCGGCAAGCGGTGTGCGCAATTCGTGGGAGAGCGTGGCCAGCAGACTGGTCTTGGCGGCGTCGGCCGACTGTGCATCCTCGAGCAGCCGGGCCTTCCAGAGCGCCAGCGCCGCCAGATCGGCCAGCACGCCGAGCCGTTCCTCGTCCTGCGCGTCGAATACCGGATGCCCGATATCGCGCACCACCGATAGCACGCCAAAGAGCTGCTGATTGGCCAGCAGCGGAATGAGCATGATGGGCCCCACGCCAAGCGAGGGCAGCAGCGCCGCGAAGAAGGGCGTGGAGGAGGCCGGCGATTCGAGCGCGAGCGTGCGGTGTTCGGCCGCGACACGTCCCGTGAAGGTGCCGGCCAGCGGGAAGCTCATGCCCATCAGCGCCAGGGCACGACCCGACGTGGCGACGTAGAGTCCGCTGTCGGCATGAATCTGCGCCACGGCGGCTCCGCTGGCGCTGCCCTGCACCATGCTGAGATCGCAGAGTGTGCTCAGCACACTGGCCGCACTCGTTTCCGCCGCCAGCGCCCGCGCCACCTCACGCAGTGTGTGCAGCTCTTCCGTCTTGCGATAGTCGGAGTAGAGCAGGTCGTCGGGCAGGGCCGGTTGGTCGGCCGAATCGCGGGAGTGGGGCATGATGTAAGCTTGCACCGCTCTTGCGCACTTTCCAATCGGCCCGCAGTTTCGGGGCGCTCCTCACCGATGCCCGGTGATGAATGGTATCAAGACTTTTCTGTACTCTCCCATGACGTTCACTGCATTTGCACGGGGCACGTACGCCCTGTTGTGCCCGGTCATTGGCATGTTGCTGATGGCCACCGGCCTCCACGCCCAGGTTGCCGCTGATGTCATCCGGGGGCGGGTCACCAGCAGTGAGGGGCAGCCCATCGTGGGCGCGCGTGTCACGGCGGTGTCCTACTTTGGCGGCATCACAAAGGAGACCCGGACCAACCGCGACGGCCGCTACTCACTCACCTATCCCAACGGCGAAGGCGACTACTGGATCTCCTTTGCCGCCATCGGTTACACGGCGCAGCGCATCCAGGTGCGTCGCAACGCGGACGAGGAGGTGCTGGTGGCCGACATCAAGTTGTCGGCCGCGCAGATGCTGCAGACCGTGACGACCACGGCCAACGCGGCGCGCACCCCGCCTCCGCGCTCGGAGAACACGTTCCAGTCCGACATCTCCGGCGCCGACCGCTTTCTTGGCACGCAGGGCTTGTCGCCCGATCAGGCCGGCAATCTGGCCGCCATGGCGGCGGGCACTCCGGGGGTGCAGCTCATTCCCGGTGTGGACGGCAATCCCGATCGCTTCTCCATGTTCGGGCTCGACCCGAACCAGAACAACGCCACCCTCAACGGCCAGCAGTCGGGTTTGTCCAACCTGCCGCGCGATGCCGCCGTGAATACGCAGCTGCGCGCCGGATACGACGTGGCCAACGGTGGTTTCAGCGGCGGACAGATCGCCGTCACCACTCAATCCGGCACCAACTACATCGCGCGCAACCTGAGCAGCGTGTTCAACGCGCCGCAGGCACAGTTCAACGATGCCGTGGGCATGGCGAGTGCGTACCGCTTCATCTCCGTTGGTGGACGGGCGTCCGGCCCCATTGTGATGGACAAGGATTTCTACAACGTCTCCTTCCAGTTTGACCAGCGTGACCAGCGACTGCCCACGCTGCTCTCGAGTGTGCCCACGTTGTTCCAGAGCGCCGGCGTTTCCGCCGATTCGGCCCAGCGCCTGCGCCAGATTCTGGGCAACCAGCGCATTCCACTCACAGCCGGCGGACTCGGGCGCACCTCGCCGCGCACCAACGCCTCACTGCTCGGCGCCTTCGACTGGGCGCCCAAGAGCCCCACCAGTGGGCATGCCTTCACCCTGTCGGTGAACGGCAGCTTCAGCAACGCGGGGCCGCAGTTCCAGGCCACCACGCAGACGCCCACCGCCCTGTCGGAATCGCAGTCCACCAGCCTTGGGGCGCAACTCCGCCACACCAACTACTTCAACAACGGCGTCCTCACGGAGTCCATGGTGAGCGCGTCGTACAACCGGAGCGAGAACGCGCCGTATCTGGATGCCGCCGGCGGCACGGTACTGGTCACCTCCACGCTGCCCGACGGCAGCAACGCGACACGCTCGCTGACGTTTGGCGGCGGACTCAATGCGGGCACCACTTCAGGCACCAGCTACAGCGCCCGGAACATGCTGTCCTGGGTGAGCACCAACAACAAACACCGCCTCAAGCTCATCACGGAGGCCCGTCTCGAGGAGTCCGCGTCCGACCGGGCCTTCAATCTGCGCGGCCGGTTCACCTATCAGTCTCTCGCCGACCTCGAAGCCGGCGTACCGTCCTCCTACAGCCGCAACCTCAACACCGTACAGCAGTCCGGTCGGGCACTGGTGGGAGCCCTGGCGCTGGGTGATGCGTGGCGTCCCACCGCCAACGTGCAGGTGCAGTACGGTGTGCGTGCCGACGGCAACCACTTTCTGGATCGCCCGGCGCTGAATGCGGCGCTCGATTCCCTGCTTGGCCTTCGCAACACGCCGGTGCCCAATCGTGTGTACCTCAGCCCGCGCCTCGGCTTCTCCTGGCTCTACGGCACGGCGGCGCAGATTCCGTTTGGCGAGGGTTTTGCGAGAGGCCCACGTGCCACCATTCGTGGCGGTATTGGCCTGTTTCAGAATGTCCGCGGTCCCGACCTCGTGAGCAACGCACTGGCCAACACGGGTCTGGCCAGCGCGCAGCAGCAACTCACCTGCACGGGCGCCGCCACACCGGGCGCCGACTGGGACGTGCTGCTTGGTCAGGGCCTCGTGCCCGGCGCCTGCGCCGACGGGACGGGCGCGACGCTCTTCTCCAACAACACGCCGTCCATCACGATGTTTGCGCCGGGCTTTGTGCAGGAACGCAGTCTGCGCAGCAACCTGGGGTGGACCGGACTCGCCTTCGACAACCGTTACAATCTCACGCTCAATCTGCAGGGCGCGCTCAACTTTTCGCAGCCCGACTTCGTGGACCGCAACTTCCGCGACGGGCAGGTGTTCACTCTGGCCGACGAGGCCGGGCGTCCTGTGTATGTGGCGCCGGGCAACATCGACGCGGCCAGCGGACTCATTGCCTCACGCGCGGCGCGGCGCAGCACGGCCTTCACCAGCGTGCAGGAACAGCGCAGTGACCTGCAGTCACGCAGCGCGCAGGTCACGGTATCGCTGTCACCCTTCTCCTTCGCCGATCGCCGATTCCGCTGGTCGGTCAACTACAACTACTTGTATCTCACGCAGGAGTATCGCGGCTTCAGCAACACGGCCGGCGATCCCTTCGCCATTGCCTGGAACACCGCAGCCCAGCCGCGTCATGACATCGGCTACACGCTCAGCTACACGCTGGGCAACGCCGTGACGTTCAGCTGGAATGGGCGCCTCCAGTCCGGCCAGCGCTTCACCCCCATGATCTCGCATGATGTGAACGGCGACGGCCGGGCCAACGACCGTGCCTTCGTGTTTGCGCCGGGCGCGTCCTCGGACCCCGCGCTTGGCACCGCCATGCAGCAGTTGCTCGACCAGGGTTCGCCCTTCGTGCGCCGCTGTCTGCGAAACCAGTTGGGCCGTCTGGCCGATCGCCATTCCTGCACGGGTCCGTGGACGGCGGCCAGTTCGCAGCTGCGCATCGTCCCCAATCCGTCGAGGGTGCGGCTGCCACAGCGCACCACCCTCACGCTCACCCTCAGCAATCCACTGGCCGCCGCCGACCTGCTCCTCAACGGCGAAAACGGACTGCGCGGCTGGGGCCAGCCGCCCATCATCGATCAGTCGCTGCTGTTCGTGCGTGGCTTCGATCAGAGCACGCAGCGCTTCCGCTACGACGTCAATCAGCGCTTCGGCGCCACACGGGTTCAGCAGGTGGCCTCACGCGCGCCGGCCGTGCTCACGCTGCAGATGAGTGTCAATCTCGCGCCCACGCGTGACTGGCAGAACCTCGACCAGCAGCTGGCGCGTGGCCGCACCCGGGCGGGCACCAAGATGACCGAGGCCTCGGTGCGTCAGATGTCGCCGCAGATCTTCCCCAATGTCATGGCGCGCCTGCTGCAAGTGGGCGAGCGCATTCATCTCACACGGGTGCAGGCCGACAGTCTGGCCACCATGAGCCGGCGCTACACGCGACTGGTGGACTCGGTGTGGACGCCGGCAGCCAAGCACCTCGCGTCCCTGCCCAAGGACTACGACAAGCGCGAGGCCCAGCGTCGCCTGGTGGAGGCACGCGAGGTGGCCGTCAGCTACCTCATCACCGCCGTGCCCAACGTGCGCCGCCTGCTCACCAAGGGGCAGTTGCGGGTGATGGACAACTCCATCGTGCAGCAGCTCGAGCCGCGTTACCTCGAGTTGCTCCGTGCCGGCCAGGTGGGCGGCGAGTTCTTCTTTTTCTTCTGAGGCCGATCATGACGCATCTCATCGGCACCGTTCGCGGCCATGCGCTCCGCCATGGCATGGCCGCAGTCCGTCGCATCGCATCGTTGTGTCTGTGCGCCACGGCAGCCATCGGCGCGCAGGCGGCGCCCGCCACGCAGACCGCGCAAACGCCCGACAGCGTACGAAGCAACACACGGGTCACCGTCCCCATTCGCCAACTGGCCCGGGTGATCGCCAGCGACAGCAGCATCCTCATGGACGCGTCGGCGGTACGCCACCTCCCCGGCGGCGGTGTCATCGTCAACGACACGCGCAAGAAGCAACTGGTCGTCTTCGACTCGGCGCTGACCAACCCGCGGGTCATTGCCGATACCAGCAGCAATTCGCCCAATCCCTACGGGCTGCGCATCACGGGCGCATCGCTCATTCCGTATCGGGGCGATTCCACGCTGTTCATGGACTTCGACTCGCAGGCCTTTCTCGTCATTGACGAACATGGCGCCTTCGCGCGGGTGATGGCTCCGGTGCGTGCCAGTGACCTGTTCTACATCGGCGCGGGCAGCACGGGCAGTGCGGCGTTTGATCCTCAGGGACGTCTCTGGTATCGCTCTGTGCGACGCAATCCGAACAACATGATGGTGATGTCTGGAGCCGCACCCGCAGCGGAGACACGAACCATCATGTCGCAGCCCGACTCGGCTCCGCTCATGCGCATGGATTTTGACCGGCGCACGGTGGATACCGTTGCCCTCATCAAGGTGGCCCCGCAGAAAGAGGTCCACATCCGGGGCCCCAACTTCGGCACCGTCTTTCCGCTCACGAACCCCCTGCCGCAAACTGATGAATGGACCATGCTGCCCGACGGCGCCATCGCCATCGTGCGAGGGCATGACTACCACGTGGACATTCTCGAACCTGATGGGCGCATGACGACCGGCCCGCGACTTCCGTTCGATTGGAAGCGCATCACGCGTGAGGAAAAGCAGGCCATTGTCGATTCGCTCAAGCGGCAGGAAGACGAACGTCAGGCCAAGTTGCCTCCGCCACCGCCGCCCCCACCGGGTATGCCGGCTTTTCCGCGCTTCCGCATGGACCCGGTGCCCGCCGAGGATCTGCCGGACTTCTACCCCGCCGTGCGGCAGGGCCAGGTGCGCGCCGATCCGTCGGGTCGGATCTGGATTCTGCCTGCCACGTCGAAGGACGCCAAGGCCGGATTGCTGTACGATGTCGTCGATCGGGAGGGCCGCCTCGTCGAGCGGGTGCAGCTCCCGCAGGGACGCACCCTGCTGGGCTTCGGCCCCGACGGCATGCTGTACCTCAATCATGTGCGGAGCTTCAACAAGTCCACGCTGGAGCGGGCCTGGGTGGCCCGCTAGGCAGGTCGAGGGGCGCGGCCCATGGAACCTCCAGCGGCTGTGGAGTACATCTCAGCATGTCGCGTCCCTCCCTCCTGACGCTGTACGCGGTGGCGCTTTCCGCTGCCGCATGCTTCCCAATCATTGCCTCCGCCCAATCCTCGCCAGGGTCGGCCCCGGTAGACACGGCCACCATCCTCAACACCGCCAGGCAGCGCATCGCGCTGTTTCAGGCCCGATGGCAGCAGGCGTGGATCCGCAGTGACATCAACGTGGTGCCGGGCGAGACGGACAAGAAGGTGCGCGCCATGCGCACCACCTATGGTCACTGCGACTACGTATACGGGCGCTCGGACGGCCGGGCAATGATCCCGGTGTGGGGAACGCCCGACACGGTGTTCACCCCCATTCTCAGCTACAACTCGGCCTACGCGCTCTGCCCCAGCTGGCTGCTGGGCAGCATGCATCGCGAGATGGATGAGGCGCGCTACGTCGATGCCGCCATTCGCACGGGGGACTCCGTACACATCCGGCAGATGCGCGAGGACCTCATTCGCTCTCTGGACGGGTTTCAGGACCTGCTTCCTGAGGACGGCTGGCTTCGCACGCAACGCGTGCGTTTTCTGGTGGACGCACATCGCTATGACCGGGCAGAACGGGCGCTCGATGCCTGCGGCGACAGCTTCGCCTGCCTGTCGCTGCGCGGCTACGTGGCGCACGAACGCGGCGACCTCCGGCGGGCCGACTCGCTGTTCGTCGAGGCGACCACACGCCTGGACGAGCTGACCGAATGCTCCTGGATCGATCTCCGGCAGCTGCTGCCCGATCCGCCATCAGACAGCCCACGCGACGAGTATCTCTTCACCCCGTGCAGGGAGCGTCGCAAGATCGCGCGCATGTTCTGGTGGCTCAGCGATCCACTCTTCTCGGTGGCCGGCAATGAACGACGCGCCGCACACTTCGCTCGCCGGGTATGGTTTGGCCTGCATTCGGCCATGGATCGCGATCAGCGACACGACTTGCGCAAGGACTACGGCGGGGATGCCGTGGAGGAGCTCATCACACGCTACGGCCCGCCAAGTGCCGCGCTCTGGATTGGCGAGAAGGAGGACCGGCTGCACGATCAGCATGTCGGCGAGCTGCATGCCGGCCCTTACACCACCATGGAATACACCTCGGGCCGTCAATCCTTCACGCCCTCCCTGTCGGCGGTGTACAGCCCCTACACGGCCGGCGACAGCAGCTGGCAGCTGCATCAGCGCGACAGCACACACGATGCGATGACCCAGGGTCTGATCTGGTGGCCGCATGAGCACATGGCCTTCAACGGACGCATCGCCGAGATGCCGCTGGGTCAGGTGGCCATGCTGCGGCGCTACACCGGGGTCACGCTGGCGGTGACGCACAACCTCTTCGCCCGCCCGGACACCGTGTTGACCAACCTGCGGCGGGATTCCGCAGAGGCGGTGCTGGTGGTTTCACCGGCCCCCGACACCATGCACACACTGGGCAGCGGGCGCGTGCACCCGGGCGGGTCGCTGTTCACCTCGGCGCTCATTCCGCCCGAGCCGGCGGTGGTGAGCGTCGAGGCGCGTCATCCACGCCTCCGCAATCTGTTCGGTCGTTCGCGCTTCGGTGTCAGGCCACCCGCTGTGCTCTCCGCGCTGACCAAGGGGCAGATCGACGTCTCCGCGCCGGTGTTCTACGACGCGTTGCGCGGCGGTACCCCACCTGACGCGCCGGGCATGTTTCCGCACATGCTGGCCACCACCACGCTCCGGCAGGGTGATCGCATCGGCATCTTCTGGGAAACCTACGGCGTCACACCGGGCGACTCGGTGCAGTTCCGTGTGGCCATCGAGCGCACCACGCGCACGGGCCTGCTCCAGCGCCTGGGCGAAGTGACGCGCCTGCGCGATGTGCCGATGCGGGCGCTCGGTATTGCCTGGCGCGACCCGGACACGCGCACCACCATCAGCGATGGTCCCAGCATCATGCCGCGCGCCATCACGCTCGACCTGGGTGACCTCGAACCCGGCGAATACCGGGTGGTGGTCGAGGCGCGCGTTCCAGGCGGACAGCCGGTGCGGAACGAGCGTGCACTCACCGTCATCGGGCGCTGAGTACGTAGAGAACTGCAGTTCTGGTTGAACGGCCTTGTCGCGGATGACACGGATGGGGCGGAAACCGCACGGATCAACAGCGGCAAACGCTCCCAGACCTTTTCAGTTTGACTGAGCCCTCTGCGCCCTCTGCGAACTCCTTTTCTCTGCGTGAGCTGTTCTCGATCTCACGGAAGCACCGGCACTCGTGGTGCGGCAGGACCGTCAACAGCTCACGCAGAGAAATGGAGGGCGCAGAGCCCGCAGAGGGACAGCGGTCGTGGCTGAACGGCCTTGTCGCGGATGACGCGGATGGGGCGGAAACCGCACGGATCAACAGCGGCAAACGCTCCCAGACCCTTTCAGTTTGACTGAACCCCTCCGCGCCCTCTGCGAACTCCTTTTCTCTGCGTGAGCTGTTAACGATCTCGCAGCATGACCAAAGCCGGTGTCTTGCGCCGTCCGCGCCAACACCGTTGCCGGACGCAATACCTCAGAACTCGTACGCCAGCGTGGCGAACAGCGCCCGCGCCGGCAGCACGAAGTAGCGCACCGTGCCGGAACCCGACACCGAGCCCGAGCCGAACTTCTGCGTGTCGCCGAGGTTCTGCCCACGCAGCGTGAGGGAACTGCGGCCGAGTGCCAGACGCGCCGTGGCGTCCACCGTGTAGTAGTCCGGCAGCACGCGGTCCGGGCTCGACGTGTTGTCGAGGAATGCACGGCTCTGGTACCGGCCTTCCAGCCCGATCATCAGTCCGCGGCGCGGCGTGACTTCCACGCGATGCGACGAAATGAAGCGCGGCGTGAGCAGCGGCTCCACGTTGCGGCGCAGCACCGGCGTGCCACGCGAGGAATCGGTGAACTGCCGGATGCGGTTCGTGCTCCACGTGGCGTTTCCGGCCAGCACCACCCGGTTGATGCCGCGCCACGCCACATCCACCTCGAGTCCACGCCGGTAGCTGCTGCCCACGTTGCGCCGCAGAATGGACCCGGACGCCGTGGGCGCACCGATGCGCGCGATGTCGTTGCGGAAGTCCATGCTGTACAGATTGGCCGACAGGTCGAGCGTGGGGCGGGTGTAGTTGAGCCCCAGTTCGGTGTCGTGCAGCCGCTCCGGCTTGACCCGGGTGAAGTCGCCGAAGTCCGCCACGTTGTCGGCATTGAGGTCGTCCTCTCCGCCAAACAGGTCGTTGCGCGCCGGCTCGCGGCTGGTGATGCCATAGCTCGCGAACGCCGAGAGCCCCTGCGCCAACTGGTACGTGACACCCGCCTTGGGATTGACGAACGTCCAGTCGATGGAGCGCTCCGTGATGCCGGCATTCTCCGACGGCTGGTAGCGGAAGCGCGCCCAGCGGCCCTGCACATCACCAAACCAGGTCGCGCGTCCCGCCGTGTAGGACAGCTTCACGAAGCCACTCGCGTCCTGCTTGTGTCCCGTGTTGTCGTACAACTCGGTGGACGGCTGGAAGTAGGCGCGATGCGCCCGCTGATAGGTGTTGGCGTTCACGCCGGTGTTGAGGCGCAGCGCGCCGCGCTCGACGTTGTACACACTGGTGGCGCCATACCAGGTGTGCGCCAGGTTGTAGCGGTACTTGTCCGGCAGGTCGAAGTAGTCGTAGTTGCCGCTGGCCGAGTTGCGGTACACGGTGGTGTTGACCGTGCCGCCGTTGGACAGCGCGCGCGACCAGGCCAACGCCACCATCTGCTGACCGAACTTGTCGCGTTCGCCCGGATTGAGCGGATTGAAGCGGCGATTCTGCGCCAGTTCCGCCAGCGTGGCGCCGGTGTACGACAGAGTGTCGGCCAGCAGGCCCACCAGCGCGGTGAGCTTGACCACGTCGCGCTGCCCGAACCAGCCGGCACCGAGGAAGGCCGACCGGCCCATCACGCCACTGTGATCGCGGTAGCCATTGGTGCGCAGACCACTCACCCGGCCATACGCGGCAAACCCGCCGGCGGTGAGCCCGGTATTGAAGCCCACCGTGGCGCGCTGCGCGCCAAAGGACCCCATCTGCAGCTGCACATCTCCGGCCGCATCCCGGCGCGCCACCGGCACCGTCTCGAAGTTGATCGAACCGGCGTACGACGCGGTGCCCGCCGTGCTCGTGCCCACGCCTCGCTGCACCTGCACGCTCTGCACGTTCGAGAGCAGGTCCGCAAAGTTGGCGAAATAGAGGACCTGATCCTCCATGTCGTTGAGCGGCACACCATCGATGGTGATGTTGATGCGGGTCTGATCGAGACCGCGCAGACGCAGATAGCTGTAGCCCCACTGCGTGCCGGTTTCGTTGTGCGACACCAGCGACGGCGAGGCGTTCATGAGCAGCATGGGCACGTCCTGCCCGAAGTGCCGCTGCGTGAGCGCCTCGCGTTCGATGGTCTTTTGTGCGATGGGGGCCGCGCTGCCGGCGCGGATGGCCTGCACGGATACCCCTTCTATCCGTCGCGCCGCCGAATCGACCGCGGCGCTGTCCTGTCGGGCCTGAGCCAGAAGGGGCGTGAAGGCCGGCACGAACGCGGCCATCACGGTGGAAACGAGGAGGGCCCTGATGGGCTTGGCCCTGGAGGGCCGGGCCCCGAAGGGCGGAACACCGAAGGAGTGGGCGAAGCCGGTCGTCGATCGCGCGTCGCGATCGCACGCCGGTCGCCGCACGCGCGCTGCGCGCGTGGCGGAACCACGTGTCATGTCTGGACTCCCTACGCCGGTACGAACCGGATCAGGTTCTGCGGGACTCTCTCAGCCTGTGCGCACCAGCGGCCCAGGCACCCCGGTCATGTGCGCGTACGCTAATTAGCTTTGCCAGCCATGACCAGTGCCCTGGCCCCGATCCTCGATCCACTGTGCGGCTGGCTCGCGGCACACGGGACGTCGTGCTTCGAGATGCTGGGCTTCGTGACCGGCGTGCTCAACGTCTGGCTGGTCACGCGGCAGAGCCTCTGGAGCTGGCCGGTGGGCATCGTGAACGCCGCCGTGTACACCGTGGTGTTTGCCCGCGCCGGTCTCTACTCCGACACCGGACTGCAGGTGGTGTATCTCCTGTTGTCGGTGTACGGGTGGTGGCACTGGTGGCGCGGAGCGCCCGATCAGTCACCCCTGCGCGTGACCCGCGTGCCGCGCAGGCAGCTGCTGCCGCTGTCGCTCATCCTGATCAGCCTGTGGGTTGCACTGGCCCTCATCACCACCCGCATTCCGGGCGCCGCCCTGCCCTGGGCCGATGCGCTGCTGGTGGCCGGCAGCCTCGTGGCGCAGTGGATGATGACCCGCAAACTGCTCGAGTGCTGGCTGCTCTGGATCGTCATCGACGCCAGCTACGTGGCGCTCTTTCTGTGGCGTGGACTCTCGCTCACGGCCGTGTTGTACTTTCTCTTTCTCTTGCTGGCCGTGCGCGGCCACCTGAGCTGGCGACGCGATGTCCATGCCTAGACCCACACCATCAACGCACACGCGGCGCAGCGCGCAGCTACCACTGCGCGTGGTGCTGACCGGATCGGAGAGCGTGGGCAAGACCACACTCGCGGCCGAACTCGGTGCGCACTACCGCGCGCCCGTGGTGCCGGAGTTTGTGCGTGGCTACGCGCAGCGCATTGCCCGCCCCATTACCTACGACGACCTGCTGATCATTGCCACCGAGCAGGCCGCACTCGAAGACGAGCATCTGGCCG
>JACVCT010000289.1 GCA_016741895.1 Gemmatimonadaceae bacterium
TTTCGGGGCGGCGTCCGGCAAGGCTGCCGGGTTGGCTTGTCGTTCTGCACCTACCCCGCCAGTGCACTCACTCGCTGCTCCAGCTCACGATAGAATCGCCGAGAGAGCGCGTCCCGCCCCAGAATGTCGGCCAGCCGCGCGTGATGGGCGTTGGCGTCGGCCTCGGCAATGGCGGCGAGGCTGCGCAGCGTATCCGCGTCGGAGTCCAGCACGCGGCGACGATCCACACGCAGCGTGGTGAGGCGCAGGCCGCGCGCATGGTCGAGGACGGCCGCGAGACAGAGGTGCTGACGTGTGTGGTCGAGCAGACAGAGGCACCAGAGTCCGGTGGGCGCCGAGCGTTTGAGCGCGGTGGCGAGGGCCAGCGCGCGTTCACGCATGTCGCCCGTTCCGTGCAGTGAGTCGGGTGGCGACAAAACCGCCACCAGGAGACGCAGTCCGCCCGGCTTGAGGTGCAGGGCGGCCTGTTCACTGAGCGTGTGAATGCCGAGGTCACGCCGCAGGGCGGCGGAGAGCGGAATCGGGGTGTCGAGGAACCCGAGAGCGCGGGCGATCGGACGCAGGGCCTCGAACGAGTCGGCGCGTGAGAGCGCGAGGGCGGCGGCGCGGAGAGTGAGCACGGCGCCATGATGGAATGGCATCGCTCCAGGTGTTGCACCACTTTCACGCGCATTGGGTTCTGGGAACGCAGCGGGCGTGCCGCGTTATGTTGTCATGATGTCCGAGGCGACAATGCGCGAAGACGCACCCCAGGTCCCAGCCGATCCGCGAGTGCTGCGGCGTGAAGTGGCCGCCGTGTTCCTGCGGCTCGGGTTGACGGCATTTGGCGGACCGGCGGCGCACATCGCGGCCATGGAAGACGAAGTGGTCACGCGGCGTCGCTGGCTCAGTCGAGAGGCCTTCGTGGATCTGGTCGGCGCCACCAATCTCATTCCGGGTCCCAATTCCACCGAGCTGGCCATTCACCTCGGCTATCTGCGCGCCGGCTGGGTGGGGCTGCTGCTGGCCGGCGCCTGCTTCCTCGTACCGGCGGTGTTGCTGGTCTGGTTGGCGGCCTGGGCCTACGTGCGCCACGGCACGCGGGTGGAAGTGGCGGCGCTGCTGCAGGGCATGCAGCCGGCCGTGCTGGCGGTGGTGGTGCAGGCACTCTGGCGGCTCAGGGTGAGCGTGACCCGTAGTCCCGGCATTGTCATACTGGCCCTGCTGGCGGTGAGCGCGGCACTGGCTGGTGTGTCGGAGTTTGTCATTCTGGGCGGTGCGCTGCTGGTGGGGGCATTCAATGCCTGGCGGGCCGCCGGTGCGTCAGGTGTGGTATCGGGTGTGGCCCTGGCAACGGGCACGCTGCCCTCCGCACAGGCGTGGACATTGCGCGATACGGCGCAGGCGCTGGGCGGCGCAGGTGCCGGAGCTGCAGGCGTTGGGGCTGCTGGCGTGGCTGCGACGGGCATTGGTGCCGGCACCCTGTTCGTGAGCTTCGCCACCATCGGCAGCGTGCTCTTTGGCAGTGGCTATGTGCTGCTGGCCTTTGTGCGCCGCGAATTCGTGGAGCGTCTGGGTGTTCTCACCGACGCCCAGGCGCTCGATGCCATTGCCATTGGCCAGGTCACGCCGGGCCCGGTCTTCAGTGCGGCCACGTTCGTGGGCTATGTGGTGGACGGTCACGCGGGAGCGCTGGCGGCAACGGCCGGCATTTTTCTGCCGGCGTTTGTGGCGGTGGCGCTTTCGGCCCCGCTCGTGCACCGATTGCGACAGTGGCCGGCAGGACGGCATCTGCTGGACGCCGTCAACGCGGCCTCCCTGGCCCTCATGGCGGCGGTGGTGGTGACACTGGCCCGCACACTCGCCGTGGACCTTCGCACCCTGGCTATCTTGCTGGTGGCCTCGTTGGTGCTGATCGGTACGCGGGTCGGGTCGGGATGGGTCCTGCTGGGCGGTGCGGTTGCGGGCTTGCTCCTGTTCGGCGGCGTGACCTAGGGCGTCGTGCGGGCCGTGCTGCAGTCCCACACCTCCGACTCTCCCCATCATGCGCAGCTGCTGGCTCAACGGTTCCTTCGTTCCGGAAGATCAGGCCCAGGTGTCCATCTTCGACCGCGGCCTGCTGTTCGGCGACGGCGTGTACGAAGTGGCCGCCGTGTTCAACGGTCGCCTGCTCGATGCGGATCGCCATCTCGTTCGCCTGGAGCGCTCGCAGCGCGAGCTGTCGCTGCCGGCCCCGTACACGTCGACCGTGTGGCTGGACGTCATGCAGGAGCTGGCCACGCGCAACGAGATCCGCGAGGGACTGGTGTACCTGCAGGTCACCCGCGGTGTGGCGGAGCGGGACTTTGCCTTTCCGGCGTCCATCAAGCCCACGGCCTTCGCCTGGGCGCGTCCCAAGCGCCTCTCCGACGACCCGAACGCGTCGGGCCTCACGGTGCACGTCGTGCCCGACATTCGCTGGGGACGCTGTGACATCAAGAGCACGGCCATGCTTGCGCAGGTGCTGGCCAAGCAGGCTGCGCGCGAGGCCGGGGCTGGCGAGGCGCTCATGCACGAGAACGGCGTCGTCACCGAAGGCGGATCCAGCAACGTGTGGATCGTGAATCAGGGCGAGCTGCAGACGCGACCGGTGTCGGAAGACATTCTCGCCGGCATTACCCGCGACGTGGTGGTGGAGGTGGCGCGTGAACTGGGCCTCGTCGTGCGCGAACGCGCCTTCACGGTGGAGCAGGCCATGGCGGCCGACGAGTGCTTCCTCACCAGCGCCACATCGTTCGTCCTGCCCATCACCCGCATCGATCAGCACGTGGTGAGCAACGGTCAGCCGGGCCCCGTTACGCAGCGCGTGCGCGCCGCCTATCTCGCGCGGGCCGAGCGGCTCACCGCGGCGCTGGTGGGAGCGTCGGCCTGATGACGCGGGACAGGGGCCTGCGCGAGCCGGCTCCCCTGCCGCCCGGCGCGCGTGTGGCCCTGCTCTCACCCTCGGGGCCGCTCAACGGACCGCACGAACTCGAGCGCGCCCTGTCCACCGTGGAATCCTTTGGCTGGGTGCCGGTGCCTGGCGCCCATGCGCTGGCGCGCAGCGGCTACTTTGCCGGCGACGACGCGGCGCGCGCCGCCGATCTGGTGCGCGCGATCGAGGACGATGACATCCACGGCATCTGGTGTTTGCGCGGCGGGTACGGCGCGGCCCGTCTGCTGCCCGTGCTCGACGACGTGCTGCGTCAGACCCCTCCTGATCTGCCACCCAAGCCGCTCATCGGGTTCTCCGACATCACGGCCCTGCACGCCCTGTGGCAGCAGCATGGCTGGGTGAGCTTTCATGGCCCGGTGGCCCGCGGTCAGCTGTCGGCTTTTTCGCGCGAGGCCTTTCGAACCATCGTGGCGCAGGGACGCGAAGCCAGCTGGGTGGCGGAGTCTGCGTCGGTGCTTTCCCCCGGTCGTGCCACCGGCCGCCTGGCGGGCGGCAATCTGGCGCTGGTGGCGTCGCTCGTAGGCACGCCCTGGGCCTGCCGCTTCGATGGCGCCTTGGTGGTGCTGGAAGACGTTGGCGAAGCCACCTATCGGCTGGACCGCATGCTCACGCAACTGCTCCTTTCCGGAGCGCTGGACGGCTGTGTCGGCCTCGTGCTCGGTCACTTCACCGACTGCCCGGATACCACGGCCGACGGCACCCGCAGTATCGAGGCCGTGGTGCAGGAGGTGGCCGATCGGCTCGAGGTGCCGGCCCTGCTGGGCGTCCCGATTGGCCATATTGAAGAACAGTGGACGTTGCCGTTCGGCGCCATGGCCACGCTCGATGCCGAGGCCCGCACGCTGCACGTCCATCGCCACGATCGTCCGTTCACGGGTTCCCCCACACCATCCGCCCGATGAAGACCGCACAGCAACTGATCGCCGAAGCCAAGGCGCAGATCACCGAAATCACGGCGCGCGAAGTGCAGGACGCACTGGCGCGCGGTGAGTCGCTCGCCCTCATCGACATCCGCGAGCAGAACGAATGGGCCATGGGCCACGCCGCGCCGGCTCAATACATCGGACGGGGCGTGCTCGAGAGTCAGATCGAGGCCAAGGTGCCCCGTGATGCGCGTGTTGTGCTCATGTGCGCCAGCGGCAACCGTTCCGCTCTGGCGGCGCTGACCCTGCGCGAGATGGGGTATCAGAACGTGGCCTCGCTGGCCGGTGGCTATCGCGACTGGGTGGCCAGCGGCGGCGCCGTCGCCGAGTGACCTTGCCGGCACTCGAGCGTGACCTGCGACAGGCGGACATTGCCCGCCTGTCGCAGCGGCTGCTGGCGCGCGAGGCCTTCGACGCCACTCGCGCGGTCGACACCGCTCGGCGGCTGGCTGCGGTGGCGGCGGTACTGCGTGTGGTGGACGCGGTACCGGAGTTGCTCTTCATCCGGCGCGCCGACAAGGACGGCGATCCGTGGAGCGGGCACATGGCCTTTCCCGGTGGTCGTCATGAACCGCACGATGACTCGCTCGAGACGACCGCCATCCGCGAGACACGCGAGGAGCTCTCGCTGGATCTCACGCAGGGGCAGCTCATCGGGCGGCTCGATGATCTCGCGCCGCAGAACCCCACGTTGCCGCCGCTCATCATCCGCCCCTTCGTGGCCGTGGTGGCGCCCGACGTCACCTTCGTGCCGAACGTGGAAGTCGCGGCTACGTACTGGGTACCGCTGGACGCGCTGCGTGGTGATACCGCCCGTGCCGAGCACGTTTTGACCGTGAACGGCGTGCGCGCGCGCTTTCCGGGGTATCGTGTGGCCGAGCATGTCGTGTGGGGACTCACCGAACGCATCGTGCGTCAATTGCTCTCGCTCATCGATCCCTGACGGCCCGGCGCGCCACATGGCGTGCGTCTCACGTCGCTGTCTCTCACCGCCCTCTACTCCCCGCCTGCGAGGTTTTGCCGTGATTCGCACTTCACTCCCCGCCGCGCGTCCTCGCACGCTGGTTCGTGCGCTGGTTCGCGCGCCCGATCGCGTGTGGCGCATGCGGGCGGCCTGTGCCGCCGTATTGGCCGGCGCGGCGCTGGCCGCCTGCGCATCGCCGCCGCGGGTGGACGATCGCATCTCACCGATGGCCGGCAAGCGCGCCGAGGGCCGGCGCGGCATGGTGGCCGCGTCGCATCCCGATGCAGCCGCCGCCGGCGCGCAGGTGCTGGCGCAGGGTGGCAACGCGGTGGACGCCTTTGTGGCCACGGCCTTCGCGCTTTCGGTGACGGACATTTCGCAGACGGGGCTTGGTGGTGGCGGCGCCATGACGTTCTACGA
>JACVCT010000290.1 GCA_016741895.1 Gemmatimonadaceae bacterium
CGCTGCCACTGCCCGTCAAGAAATGCCCAGGGTGCCCAGAAGGTCAGTGCATCGCTCATGGCGTCGAGGGCATCTCAGGCCGGAAGTGCCGCAGGGTGTGCACGAAGGCCTCGAGCGCCGGGCGCGCCTGCCCGGCCAGCACCTCGCTCCAGGCAAAGGGCGCCGCCTCCAGCATGTAGGTGCGGCAGGCCATCTCCAGTTGCACCGCATGTACGCCCTCTGCCGGACGACCGTAGTGCCGTGTGATGTAGCCACCCTTGAAACGGCCGTCCACCACCTGCGAGAACTGCGGAAACCGGGACAGCGTGTCGTGCAGCGCGTCACGCAACGCCGGCGCGCAGCTGCTGCCGCTGGCCGTGCCCAGACTGAAGTTCGGCAGGATGCCATCGAACAACCACGGCACTTCGCTCAGGATGCTGTGCGCATCGAGGAGCACGACAAAGCCGTGTGTGCTGCGCCGCGCGTCCAGCACCGCCTGCAACTCGTCGTGGTAGGGCTGCCAGTAGCTCCCAACGCGTCGCTCGATCTCCGTTGCGTCCGGCGCCAATCCGTCCCGGTAGATGGCTTCGCCGGTGAAGTGCCGCGTGGGGCAGAGCTCGGTGTTGTTCTGTCCGGGATACATGGGCGTATCCTGCGGCGGCCTGTTGAGATCGATGAGATATCGACTCCACCGCGGCACCAGCAGCGTGGCGCCCATGGCCTGCGCAAAGCCATAGAGCCGATCGAGATGCCAGTCCGTGTCTTCCACTTCGAGCGCACGGGGGGTGTAGCGGTGCTGCTGGTCCACCGGAATGGCGGTGGCCACATGCGGCAGGCTGATCACCAGCGGCGCACCGCCCTCTATCACATGCGGACGGTTGGCATCGTGGGAAGCCGTGGTCCGGCGCGCGGAAGACATCATGACCGGCGCACGTCCTGTCCGCCGCAGATCACCCGGCGGCAGGGGGTGCCTCCAATCCGATAGGCCAGCTCACGGGGATGCCCGGCGTCGAACAGCGCGAAGTCTGCGCGCATGCCCGGCAGGAGCCGTCCGCGGTCACGCAGGCCCAGCGCCCGCGCCGCATGCACCGTCACTCCGCGCCAGGCTTCTTCCGGCGTGAGACGAAACAGCGTGCAGGCCATGTTGAGCATGAGCAGCAGACTGAGCGTGGGAGAGGTGCCCGGATTGTGGTCGGTGGCAAGCGCCAGGGCCACACCGCCCCCACGAAGCCCCGCAACCGGCGGCAACTGCGTTTCGCGCAGCATGTAATACGCCCCCGGCAGCAGAACCGCCACCGACCCGCTGCGCTGCATGGCCTGCACGCCGTCGGCGCTCAGGTATTCCAGGTGATCGCAGCTGAGCGCATCAAACGTCGCGGCCATGGCGGTGCCGCCGCTGTCACTCAGTTGTTCCGCGTGCAACTTGACCGGCAGGCCAAGCTCGCGGGCCACCGCAAAGATGCGCGCCACCTGCGCCGGCGAGAACGCGATGCGCTCACAGAAGGCATCCACGGCGTCCACCAGTCCCTCGGCGTGCTGCGCCCGCAACCACCGCGCACTTTCGGTTACGTAGTCATCAGCGCGACCGGCAAACTCTGGCGGCACGGCGTGCAGGGCCAGCGAGGTGGTGCGCACGGTGATGGGCAACTGCGTGGCAATGCGACGAGCCACTGCCAGACTGCGGCGCTCATGTTCGGCGCTCAGTCCATAGCCCGACTTGATCTCGATGGTCGTCACCCCTTCGTGCAGCAGCACCGTCGCGCGGGCCGTCGCCTGCGCCAGCAGCTCCTCCTCCGACGCGGCGCGCGTGGCCCGCACCGTGGACATGATGCCGCCACCGGCGCGGGCGATGTCCTCGTAGGTGGCGCCCTGCAGTCGCTGCTCGAACTCCGCCGCGCGATCACCGCCATACACAAGGTGTGTATGTGCGTCGATGAGCCCGGGTGTCAGCAACGCACCGCCCCCGTCATGCTCCTCGTCGGGCGCAGCCTGGGCCGGCAACTCCGACTCGCGGCCCACCCACGCGATGTGTGAGCCCTGTGTGATCACGGCGCCGTTTTCAATCAGTCCATACGGCTGATCGGCGCCGGCGCCTCCACTGCCCGCGTCGGCAAAGGTGGCAAGCGTCACGCCGCGCCACAGTCTCCGCGGCATATCCACCGGCGCGACCATGTGCTCGGCCCCGTCCGTCATCAGGGCTGAACGGGCGACGCCCACATCCACCACGCGCGCAGCGGCTCCGGGCTGCGGATGCACCAGGCATCGGTCAACGCATGGTCACGCCACACCAGTGCACCACGTGGCAGCGCCAGCAGCTCAGCGTCCACACCGCTGCCCACCTGCAGGGTGCAGGCGGCATCCACATACACGCCGCGCCACTGCGCCGAGGCGCTCCAGGCCATGCCGGGAATGACACGCTGGACCCCATGCACCGGCATGCGCGCATCCCACATGACATTGAGATCGGTGGTGGCGCCGTGCAGGAGCTGGCACTCGGGCGCCTCGGCACCGTCGAACGTCACCCCCTCGTCGCCACGCGTGAGCCGGCGCGTCCGCGTCGGCCACGTGAGCGCAACCCCCGCGCCTTCGAGCACCGTGAACCAGCGCCGCACGCCGGGGAAGGCACTGAAGGGCCCGTCGCGATCAATGCGCGCCACGCTCACCCGCAGTTGCCAGCCCTCGGGTTGAGGCCAGACCAGCAGCTCCTGTGTGGTTCCCCCGCCGTTGCGCCATGGCGTGGGCTCCACATGGTCTCGCTGCACCACGTGCAGCAGCGAACGCGTGGCCATGCCGGCGGGTGTCATGGCGTGAACTCTCCCTGCAGCATATAGCGATCTCCGGGATGCACCAATCGCACGAGCGTGATGGGCGCGGAACGACTGAAGGTGCGGCGCACCACCACCAGACAGGGCGCGTCGCCGGGAATTTCGAGCAGCCGCGCTTCGGTGCGTGAGGGACGCGTGGCTTCGATATGGTACGCCGCCCGCCACAGTTGCGTGTTTGCGAACAGCACCTGCGTGGGCGTGACCTGCGTGAAGTCGTGCTGCAGATACGCCGGACATTCGGCCGGGTTCACCCAGCGATCCTCACACTGCAGCGGCACCCCGTTCTCCAGATGCACAATGCGCGTGTGATACACGAGCGCCCCAGGCGCCAGCGCCAGCTTCGCGGCCACGGCGGCACTCGCCTCTTCCTCGCGGGCCAGATGCACACGCGCCTCGTGCGTGTGACCACGCGCAAGAATCTCCTCGTGCACATCGGCAATGGTGAGCGTGCTGCTCACGGCGTGCAGGCTGCGGGCAAAGGTCCCCACGCCCTGCACCCGCTCCACCAGCCCCTCCGCCTGCAGCTCCTTGAGCGCGCGGTTGACCGTCATGCGGCTGACCGCGAAGCGCGCCACCAGTTCGGCTTCCGACGGCATGAGCGCGCCGGGCGCCCAGCGGCCCCGAGCCAATCCCTGCTTGAGAAAGTGCTTGACGCGCTGATAGGGCGCCTGCGTGGCGATGGCCATGTCCTGATGCTACTTGCCGCGACTTGTCTAGACAAGTACGATTGCACGGACGCCCTTCATCCCCGGTCCCATGTCCAGCACCGCTTCGGAAGTCCCCGCCGGGACGAACCCCGTTTCGCTCTTGTCGAGCGCCTCGGGGCCGCGTCCCGTCCGCGCCCCGCGCGGCACGGCCCTGCACTGTGCCAACTGGCTCATTGAAGCCGCCTACCGCATGCTGCAGAACAATCTCGACCCGGAAGTGGCCGAGAATCCCGACGCGCTGGTGGTGTATGGCGGTATCGGCAAGGCCGCCCGCAACTGGGCCTGCTTCGACGCCCTGCTCGAGAGCCTGCGCGCACTCAAGCCCGACGAAACCCTGCTCGTGCAGAGCGGCAAGCCGGTGGGCGTGTTCCGCACGCACGAGAATGCGCCACGTGTGCTGCTGGCCAACAGCAACCTCGTGCCACGCTGGGCCACCTGGGAGCACTTTCACGAGCTCGATCGCAAGGGACTCATGATGTACGGCCAGATGACGGCCGGCAGCTGGATCTACATCGGCAGTCAGGGCATCGTGCAGGGCACCTACGAGACCTTCGTGGAGGCGGGACGCCAGCACTACGGCGGCTCGCTCGCCGGACGCTGGATTCTCACTGCCGGTCTGGGCGGCATGGGCGGCGCGCAGCCGCTGGCCGCTTCGTTTGCCGGCGCCAGCAGCCTCACCATCGAGTGTCAGCAGAGCCGCATCGATTTCCGCCTGCGCAGCCGCTATGTCGATGAGCAGGCGCGCGACCTGGACGACGCGCTCGCCCGCATTGCCCGCTACACCGCCGAGGGCCGCGCCGTGAGCGTGGCGCTGCTCGGCAATGCGGCCGATGTGCTGCCCGAACTGGTGCGCCGTGGCGTGCGTCCCGATCTCGTCACCGATCAGACCAGTGCACACGACCTCGTGCACGGCTATCTGCCGCTGGGCTGGAGTGTGGAGCAGTGGCAGGCGGCGCAGCGCGATGCCTCGCAACATGCCGCACTGCGCGACGCGGCCGCAACAAGCTGCGCCGCGCATGTGCGCGCCATGCTGGCCTTCCGCGAGGCGGGCGTGCCCACGGTGGACTATGGCAACAACATTCGCCAGGTGGCCTTCGACGCCGGCGTGCGCAACGCCTTCGACATTCCCGGCTTCGTGCCGGCCTATGTGCGGCCACTCTTCTGCCGCGGCATCGGTCCCTTCCGCTGGGTGGCGCTGTCGGGCAACCCCGACGACATCCGCAAGACCGACGCGAAGATGAAGGAACTCTTCCCGGACAACCTGCACCTGCATCGCTGGCTGGACATGGCCGGCTCGCGCATTGCGTATCAGGGGCTGCCGGCGCGCATCTGCTGGATTGGCCTCGGCGACCGGCATCGCGCGGGTCTCGCGTTCAACGCCATGGTGCGAAGCGGCGAGCTCGAGGCGCCCATCGTCATCGGGCGTGATCATCTCGACAGCGGCAGCGTGGCCAGTCCCAATCGCGAAACCGAGGGCATGCAGGACGGCAGCGATGCCGTGAGTGACTGGCCACTGCTCAACGCCCTGCTCAACACCGCCAGTGGCTCCACCTGGGGGAGCCTGCATCATGTCGCGGGTCGGGGCAGGGGCTCACTGCAGGCCCAGGTGGGTGGCCACGTGTGGCGCGGGAGCGCCCGGGCCGAGCGGCGGCATCGCC
>JACVCT010000291.1 GCA_016741895.1 Gemmatimonadaceae bacterium
TCTGGCATTGTGGTTCGTGCAGCTCTGGGCGGAGTCGCTGGGTAAGATCGGGCCCGACGGCCGCTCGGTGGGTCCCACGCCGCTGCCGGCCCTTGGCGCCACTGATCAGCATTCGCAGGTGCAGCTGTTCATGGAGGGGCCGCGCGACAAGACCGTCACTTTCGTGGCCGTGCGAGGGCGCACGCAGGAGGGCCCCATTCCCGCGCGGCACGCCGACATTCCCGAGCTGGGCTATCTCGCGGGGCACACGCTGGGTGAGTTGCTGGACATCGAGCAGCGAGCCACAGCCGGTGCCTTGGCGGCGCGCGGTCGGCTCAACGCCACGCTCACGGTGGACGCCGTGGATGCCTGGCACCTGGGGGCGCTGATGCAGACCTTCGCGCTGGCTACGGCTTATGCGGGCGCACTGTACGGCATTGATGCCTTTGACCAGCCCGGCGTGGAGCTGGGCAAGCAGTTCGCCTACGCCATGCTGGGCCGTGCTGGCAGTGAGGCCGCGCGCGCCGAGTGGGATGCCTTGCCGCACCCGGACCCGCGATTTCAGCTCTGAGGGAAAATCCCTCGCATTTTCAGGGGCGCAACCCTTGCCGTGGCCAACGGCCCGGTGGGAACTTACCCGGGTTCGCCCGCCCCATTCCCGACTCCTGAAATTCCCATGACGGCTACTTCGACCACTTCGGTGACGCTGCTCGGCGGCGCTGTTTCGGTGACCAACGGCACGGTGCAGGTGCACGATGCCGCGGCCTTGGCCACGTCCCGCCTCGATCCGCTGGTGCATCAGGCCGTGTTCGGCTCGGACAGCGACAAGCGCTTTGCGCGCTGGCTGCTGTGGGAGATCGGGCAGATCGTGGGCGTGCGGGCGGCGTCCATTCACGAGCTGTATCTGGCGCGTGGTGCGGGCAAGTGCGGGGGCTTCACGGTGCCCGCCATCAATGTGCGCGCCATGGCCTACGACACCGCGCGCGCCATTTTCCGCACGGCCAACAAGATGGAGGCCGGTGCCTTCATCCTCGAAATCGCGCGCTCCGAAATTGCCTACACCGAGCAGCGGCCCGAGGAGTACGTGTCGGTCATGCTGGGTGCCGCGCTGCGTGAAGGCTTCCGCGGGCCGGTGTTCATCCAGGGCGACCACTTCCAGGTCAACCACAAGAAGTACGCCGTGGATCCGGTCACCGAAGTGAACGCCGTCAAGGCGCTGGTCACCGAAGCGGTGGCGGCGGGCTTTTACAACATCGACGTGGACACGTCCACGCTGGTGGACTTGTCCAAGGCCACGCTGGCCGAGCAGCAGCGCCTCAACTACGAAGTCTGCGTGGACATCACGCGCTTCGTGCGCGCGGCCGAGCCCAAGGGCGTGACCATCAGCATCGGTGGTGAGATCGGCGAAGTGGGCACGGAGAACAGCACGCCCGAGGAACTCGAGGCCTTCATGGAGGGCTTCAACGCCACGCTGGCGGCAGAAGCGCCGGGCATGGCGGGCCTGTCCAAGATTTCGGTGCAGTCGGGCACCTCGCATGGCGGTGTCGTGCTGCCCGATGGCAGCATTGCCGACGTGGCGCTCGATCTCGACACGCTCGAGACCTTGAGCAAGATCGCCCGCGATCGTTATGGCATGGCCGGCGCGGTGCAGCACGGCGCCTCCACGCTGCCCGACGCGGCGTTCAACAACTTCCCCAAGCGGGAGACGGCCGAGATTCACCTGGCCACGAACTTCCAGAACATCATGTTCGATCACCTGCCGCAGGACTTGCTGCAGGAGGTCTACGCCTGGCTCGACGCCAACGCGAAGGATGAGCGCAAGGCCACCGACAGTGACGCGCAGTTCTACTACAAGACGCGCAAGAAGGCCATCGGCCCGTTCAAGAAGAAGCTGTGGGCGCTGCCGGCAGAGTTGCGCGCCAAGCTTGGTGCGGCCTACGACGCCAAGTTCGAGTTCCTCTTCACGCAGCTGGCCATCGGTGGCACGGCCAAGGCCGTGCAGCAGTTCGTGACGGTGCCGGAGCAGCGCCGGCCCTTCCCGGACGGCGCGTCCACCATCGTGGCCGCTCCCGACGACGCGGACCTTTCGGACTGAGTCGGGGTATGCAGTCGGCTGGTGGACGAACCGGCCGACTGCAGCAGTCGGGCATTCTGGAGTGATCGTCCTGCAGTGATCGTTCTGTAGAGATCGTCCTGGACACAACAGCACCGGAGGTGCGAGATGGCACGGGATTACGACGACGAGCGTCTGGTGGTCGTGGAGCGCGACAGCGGAAGTGGTGTGGGCATGCTGTTGCTGGGTCTGGCCCTCGGTGCCGGTGCCGCGCTGCTGTTTGCCCCCGCCAGTGGCCGTGAAACGCGCGAGCGCATTTCGCGTGAAGCGCGCCGCGCCGGCCGGCGTGTGCGCGAGGTCACGGACGAGTTTGGCGAGAAGCTGGCCGACAAGGCCGAAGAGGCGCGGGCCGCCGTCGACCGTCGTGTCGATCGGGCCAAGGGTGCGGTGAACTCCCGCGTGCAGGCCGTAAACGACGCCGTGGATGCGGGCCGCGAGGCCGCCGCTGAAGCGCGTCGTGACATCGAGCGCGCGGTGGCAGACACCAAGCGGGCCTACTCCGATGCGCGACGTGCCTACACCGATCGCGTGCGTACCGACGATGTGTCCACGCGTGCCCGGCAGGAGCCACCCGCTGACGAGCATCCGGCAGAGGGCTGAGCCCTGGTGGGATGTCGTCCGCCGCGTCTGGCAACAGGCCGCGGAGGACAACGTCCCGTTTCTCGCGGGGGGACTGGCGTTCAACATTCTGTTGGCGCTCGTCCCCTTCGTGTTGTTGCTGGTGGCCGGTCTGTCGTTTCTGCTGGGCAACGAAACTGCAGAAGCCGCGACCACGGTCACGCGCCTCATTGAACGGCTGCTGCCCAGCGACGCGCCCATGATCACCGGGCTCGTGCGCGACATCGTGACCGACGTGCTCTCCACCCGCGGCGCCGTCACGCTCTACTCGGCCATCACCTTTGCGTGGTTCTCCACGCGGCTGTTCGGTTCACTGCGCAGCACGCTGGCGCTGGTGTTTGACAGTGGAGATCGCAGCATTGTGGTGGGCAAGGTGTTCGACTTTGCGGCCACACTGGTCACCACGTTGGCGGTGGTGGTGTACGTGGTGTTTTCGGCCTATCTCGACCTCGCCACCACGCGAGGCTTGGCGGTGTTGCGCGAAGTCGGGTTGCGCGAGTCGGCCATGAGTGGTGTGGGCTATCTGCTGGGCCGACTGGTGGCGGTGGGGCTGGTGTTTCTGCTGTTCTATGCACTGTATCGCGGTCTGCCGCGTCAGCGGCCGGCCGTGCCGGTGGCGGCCGTGGGCGCGGCCACGGCGGCGGTGCTGTTCGAACTGGCTCGTCATGCCTTTTCGCTGGTGGTGCGCACGGCCAATCCCGGTTCGCTGTACACGGGCACGATTGCCGCCATTGTCGCCGTGGTGTTCTGGACCTACTACGGCGCCTTTCTCTTTCTCATTGGCGGCGAGACCGCGCAGGCCTGGGACCTGAGACGCCGCGAGATCGCGGCGCTCGAGCGTGCCGACTTGCCGCGAAAGCCGTCGCCAACTCCAGCTCCTCCCGCCAAGACCATTCGTGAGTCCCGCAAGCGTAGCTCCTGATATCGCGTCCGACTTCGTGCTGGATCTGCGCAGTGACACCGTGACGCGTCCGACGCGCGCCATGCGTGAGGCCATGGCCAACGCCGAAGTGGGCGACGATGTGCTGGACGGTGACCCGACCACACGCGCGCTCGAGGCCATGGTGGCCGAGCGACTGGGCAAGGAGCGGGCGCTGTTCTTTCCGAGTGGCAGCATGGCCAATCAGGCGGCCATCTGGGTGCACACGCGACCGGGCACGGAGCTGCTGTGTGATGCCGAGGCGCATGTGTATCACTGGGAGATTGCGGCGGTGGCGGGGCTCTGTGGTGTGCAGAGCCGGCTGGTGCGTCCGTCCACGGGACCGGTGATGCGAGCGGCCGATTTGCGGGCCACGCTGCGGCTGCCCAGCATCCATGCGCCGGAGCCGAGTCTGGTGTGCCTCGAGAACACGCACAACGGCGCGGGCGGCGCCATCACGCCGGTTGGCGAGTTGCGGGCACTGCGCGACGTGGCACGCGAGGCGGGCCTGCCGGTGCATCTCGATGGTGCGCGGCTGTGGAACGCCTCGGTGGCCTCGGGCACATCGTTGGCGGCGTTTGCCGACTGTGCGGACACGGTGATGGTGTCATTCAGCAAAGGACTGGGCGCGCCGGTTGGCGCCTGTCTGGCCGGTCCGTCCGATGTGATTGGGCAGGCGCACCGCGCGCGCAAGCGCTTTGGTGGTGGCATGCGGCAGAGCGGGGTGCTGGCGGCGGCGGCGCTGCATGGCCTCACGCATCACCTCGATCGACTGGCCGATGATCACGAGGCGGCACGTGCCCTGGCCGCAGCGGTGGATGGCGCCGGTGGTGCGCGTGTGGTGCCACCGGACACGAACATCGTGATGATTGACCTGCCGACGCCGTGTGGCGAGCAGGTGGTGAGTGCCGCTGCAGCGCGCGGACTGCGCCTGTCCATGTGGCATGCGTCACGTGTGCGTGCCGTGACGCATCTCGATGCGCCGATGGAGCGCGTGGTGCAGGCGGGGCGGGTGTTGGCGGAGGTGTTGGAGGAAACTTGCCGGTAGGCTGGTGTACCGTAGTTTGATCGGTGTCGCGAATTTCAGTTGGTTGCAGAATCACCCGGAATCAACGGAGAATGTCATGATCGATGCACGTCGCACGCGTGTAGTGGGGGCCGTGGCTGCGGCCCTGATGCTGCCGATGTTTGCGCTCTCGGCGCAGGAGTGCATGGGCGGACTATCGGCCCCGGCCATGAGCCATGCCGTGGGTGGCACCATGGCGGGTGCCGGCTCGCAGCGCATGGCGGTGGCCGGCTACGAGCGGCTGGGGTCGCGTCTGCAGCTTGGTGCGCAGGCAGGTTTTGTGGGCACCTCGTTCGGCTCCACCGATGCCCAGTTGTTCGCGGCGAGCGCGAGCTGGCGTCCCGGTGATGCGAGTGAGACGGGGGTGCGCGCCGGTCCCCTATGGCAGGCCCCGTGGGGACAGGGCC
>JACVCT010000292.1 GCA_016741895.1 Gemmatimonadaceae bacterium
ACCGGTGGAAAGGCCGCAGCTGCGTTAGGGTGCTTAGCGACGGCGCGGTGGGATGACCACGGCACAGTCCCGGTGTCAGGCGTAGGAGCGCAGCTGCTTCGGCACAACAAAGCCTGAAATGGCGGGAAGCAGCAGGTCGAGCAAAAGGAGCGACGGTCGAGCGAGGCGCGGGAGTGCGAGCGCGTCCTGCCCCGAGGAGGCGGTGGACACCCGATAGCCGGCCTTGGCGAGATGATAGGCAACCAGGGCGACGATTTCGGGTTCGTCGTCCACCACCAGAATGCGATCGGGATTGCTCGGCGCTGGATTCATCGAAGGATCAGGTCGGTCCGGGGTCCACTGGCACGGCCAAGGTGTGCAGTGGGGTCGGCATCGCCCCGTTCGGGTGCAGACGCCGTTGGATCTTGGCAACGATCATTTCGATCGCCACCGTGTTGCTGCCACCACGCGGGACAATGACGTCGGCGTAGCGTTTGCTGGGCTCCACGAACTGCAGGTGCATCGGCTGCACGGTCGTGAGGTACTGATCGAGCACCGACTCGAGCGAGCGTCCCCGGGCGGCCGTGTCGCGCCGGATGCGCCGGATGAGGCGCACGTCGGCATCGGCATCCACGAAGACCTTCACATCACACAGGGCCCGCACGCCGGGGTCGGCCAGCAGTAGAATGCCGTCGAGCACAATGACATCCGCCGGTTCGATCCGCCGCGTGTGCGCACTGCGGGCGTGCGACGCGAACTCGTAGATCGGCATGTCCACGCCCTCGCCGCGGGTCAGCGCCGAGAGATGTGTCACCAGCAGATCAACGTCGAAGGCCTCCGGATGATCCCAATTGACCTGATGCCGCTGGTCGAGCGAGAGATGCCGGAAGTCCCGGTAGTACGCGTCCATCTCGAGGAACGCCACGGAGGCTTCGGGGAGGGCCTGCGCCACCTTGCGGGCCACGGTGGATTTCCCCGAGCCGGTCCCGCCCGCGATGCCGATGATCAACGGTTTCATAGGCGGAAGTTCCGGTTCGTCCACGACACGATCACCAACCTCGACGTCAGTCGTGACCGGACCGCCACGACGGGGTAACAAGTCTGTATCGGTGGCCCGGAACCGACGGTAGCGTGTCACGGGAAGTTCGCGGCCCGGTGAAGGGGGGGCAAGCTGGCCTCCACCTCTCCGGGCGGACCGACTAGCATTCCCCCATGGGACGAAGACCAGACGGAATGGGCCTGAACGGTCCGGCCCGGGCCCCACGCGGGCTCCGGCGAATGCTCACCGGCGCCCTGCTGCTCGGCCAGCCGTTGTTGGGGGCTGGCGGTGCCACGGGGACGACCTCAGTGGGGGTGCTGCAGGCCCAGGCGCGCACCGAGGTCCTCATTGCGGCCACCACCGATGTGCACGGACGGCTGCGTGGCTGGGACTACTATGCCAACGCCGCCGACCCCAGCCATTCGCTGGCCGCCGCGGCCACCATCGTCGACTCGCTGCGCCGCGCCAACCCCGACGGGGTCGTGCTGGTGGAAGGGGGCGACATCCTGCAGGGCAACCCGCTGACCTATGTGGCCGCGCGGGTGCGCCCCACGCCGGTGCATCCGGTCATCGCCGCCATGAACGTCATGCGCTACGACGCGGCGGTGCTGGGCAATCATGAGTTCAACTACGGCGTACCGCAGTTGCAGCGGGCCGTCAGTCAGGCGGGCTTCCCGTTCCTCGCGGCCAATGTGCGCGACGCCAAGGGAAGGCTCTTCGTGGCGCCGTGGACCATGGTCACGCGCCGCGGTGTGCGCATTGCCATTGTCGGCGGGACCACGCCCGGCTCCATGGTATGGGACCGCGAATATCTCGCGGCCGCCGGTCTCACGGTCAGCGACATCGTGCCGGCCATCAGGGCCAGCGTGGCCGAAGCGCGGCGTCGCAAGGCGGACGTGGTGGTGGCGCTGGTGCACTCGGGGCTGGGTGAGCCGGCGAGCTACGACACCGTGGCCACCGGCCTGCCGTCGGAGAACGTGGCCGCGCGGCTTCCGCGCGAAGTGCCCGGCCTCGACGTCGTGGTGTTCGGTCACTCGCATCGTGAAGTCGTGGACAGTGTCATCAATGGCGTGCGACTGGTGCAGCCGCGCAACTGGGCGGGCTCCGTTGGTGTGGCCACGCTGAGTCTCGAAAAGCAGAAGGGACGCTGGCGCGTGACGGGACACCGTGGGGCATCGGTGCGTGTCGCCGGGCATGCCGAGCATCCGGCGGTGCTCGCAGCCGCCGCCACGTCGCATCGCAATACACTCGAGTGGGTGACCACGCCTGTTGGTCGCACGGCGACGGCCTGGCCGGCGGACAGCGCGCGCGTGGTGGATGCGCCCATCACCGACTTCGTGAACGAAGTCATGCGGCGCACGGCCGGTGCCGATCTGTCGGCCACGGCCGTGTTTTCGCTCGAGGCGGGCCTCGATACGGGCGCCATCACGCTGGCCGAGATTTCACGCCTTTATCCCTACGACAACACGCTCAAGGCCATCACGGTGACCGGGGCGCAGCTCAAGGCCTTCCTCGAGCACGCCACCCGCTACTACCGCTCGGTGACGTCCGAAGGCGATGTGCCGACCAGCGGTCTCGTGGACCCGTCAGTGCCTGGCTTCAACTTTGACGTGGTCGCTGGCGCGACGTATCGCATCGACCTGCGGAAGCCGGTGGGCGAACGCATCACGGGCCTGTCGGTGAAGGGCAAGGTGGTGCAGCCGGACGACCGCTTCACGCTGGCGCTCAACAACTATCGGCAGGGCGGTGGTGGCGGCTACGCCATGCTCGCCGGTGCCCCTGTGGTGCACGACAAGGGGCTCGACATCCGGCAGCTGCTGATTGAAGAAGTGCAGCGCGTGGGCACGCTCGATCCGACGGCCTACGCCGAGCGCAACTGGTCCATCGAACCCGAATCGGCGCGCCGCGCCGCGATGGCCGAGCAGCGCCGTAACATCGCCGTCGAGCAGGGCGGGCGGGCGCTCGGCGCCGCGGCCGGCACGCGCAGCGTGGGTAGCGCGTCGTCGCCTGTGGTTCGCGTGATTGCCATGAGCGACTTCCACGCGGCACTGCGCCCGTCCTTCGATCAGAGCAACAATCCGGTGGGTGGCGCCGTGGCGCTGTCGGCCGCCATCCGTCGCCTGCAGGCGGAGTGTGTGGCACCGGCCTGTCAGCACGTCGTGGTGGACGCGGGTGACATGTTCACTGGCACCCCGGCCTCCGACTGGGCCGGCGGCCGGCCCACGGTGGATGTCATGAATCGCCTCGACGTGGCGGCCGGGGCCCTCGGCAATCATGAGTTCGACTTTGGTCAGGACACCCTGCGCCAGCGCATCGCCGAGCTGCGGCATGCGGTGCTGGGCGTGAATGTGCGCGGACCCGATGGGCAGCGGCCGGCCTGGCTGCGTGCCGACACCATCGTGAACCGTGGTGGCGTGAAAATCGGCATCGTGGGCGCGGCTGGCACGCACACTCCCGGTTCGGCCAGTCGTCGCAAGGTGGGCAGCCTCACCTTCCTCGATCCCGTGCCGCTCTTTGCCGAACGCACGCGCGCGCTCCGGGCCTCAGGTGCGCAGGTGGTGGTGGCGGTCATTCACGACGGCGGGCGCTGCGAGCGCGATCGGCCCACCGTGTGCAGTGGCAGCGGCATCGATATCGGCCAGCGTCTCGGGGCATTGGGTGCCGATCGCCCGGACGCCTACGTGATGGGCCACGCGCACGTGAATCTGGCGCTCGATTTTGACGGCATGCCGGCGGTGGAACCGACATCCAGCGGACGTGGCATCGCGGTCATCGACATTCCGCTCCGCGGAGGCACGGCGCGCAGCAGCATCGTGGCCGTGCGTGGCGATGCCGTGGACGGGGCGCACCCGCAACTCGACTCCATCGTGTCCGTGTCCGTTGCGCGCGTGCGGGACCAGCTGACCCAGCCCGTTGGCACCGTGGCCGAGCCGCTGCGGCGCACGGGCAGTCAGTATGCGCTGGGCAATCTGCTGGCCGACGCGATACGTGTGATGGGGCAGGGCGACGCAGGGCTGTGGAACAACGGCGGCATTCGCGCCGATCTGCGCGCTGGGCCGCTGTGCTTCGGCGATGTGCACTATTTCGTGCCCTTCGGCAACCTCCCCACCCCGGTGCGTGTCTTCGGCCGCGATCTGCCCTTCATGCTCGAGACGGCGCTCAATGATCGTGGGCCGGATGTGCACATCAGCGGGTTTCTGGTGGACTATGATCTCTCGCGTGCGCGTGGCCAGCGCATTGTGGCCGTGAGGGACAGTGCCGGTCGGCCGGTCGACGCCTCGCGCATCTACACTCTGGTGTTCAACGACTTCATGGTGGAGAACGACTTCCGCGAGCCCATGGCGCGCGCGGTGTCCACCGAGTTCACGACCGTGCGTGACATCGACGCCTTCTCCGAATATCTGCGGCGCCTGCCGCAACCCATTCGTGCGGACGGCACGCCGCGATTCCGCCCGCTCACTTCTGGCAGCAACTGATGACGACCCCTGAAATTCGCATCTTTGTCAACGAGCGCGGCGTGTCGGTCCCTGCCGGCAGCACCGCCCTCGATGCCGTGCGCGCGCTGTTCCCCGACGACGCGGCGGGCATCGAAGCCGGGCGCCTGCGCCTGACCGACAGTCGTGGCCTGCCCATCGAGGCCGACACGCAACCACCCAACGGGTCCATCTTCCGCGTGGTCGCGCAGCGTGAGCGGCTGCACGAGGAGACGACGTGAGTCAGGCTGCCCTGGCGGAAATCGTGCAGCGCCTGCCCAAGGCGGAATTGCACTGCCATCTCGATGGGTCACTGCGCCCGGGGACGCTGCTCGAACTCTCGCAGGCACGTGGCCTCACGCTGCCCGTGCATGAGGTCTCGGACCTGGCGCGGTGGATGCGCGCCGACGACGCGGCCGATCTCGAATCGTATCTCGCGCGTTTCGCCACCACGCTGGCCGTCATGCAGAGTGCGGCGGAGCTGGAACGGGTGG
>JACVCT010000293.1 GCA_016741895.1 Gemmatimonadaceae bacterium
CACCAAAGATGGCCTGCCCGATGCCACGCTCGTGCGGCGGGAACGACTCAAATAGTGTTGTCTGGGCCGTGGACAGCAGTGCGCCGCCACCCAGGCCCTGCAGCACGCGCCAGAACACCAGCCCCCACAGCGTCGTCGCCGCGCCGCAGAAGAAACTCGCCAGCACGAAGATCGCGATCGAACCCGTGAGATAGCGCCGCCGTCCGAAATAGCCCGACAGCCAGCTCGACATGGGAATGATGATGACATTGGCAATGATGTAGCTCGTGCTCACCCACGCGATCTCGTCGAGTGTCGCGCCGAGTGTGCCCATCATGTGCGGAATGGCCACGTTGACGATGCTCGTGTCCACCAGCTCCAGCACCGCCGCCAGCGTCACCGCAATCGCGATGAGATACCGGTTCCGGTACGGGTCATCCGGCGCCGAGCGTGGCGACGCCGCATCATCCCTGGCAGCATCCCTGACCTCCAGGGTCGGATCGTCCAGCGCCGGACTGAGAGTCACCCCCATGTGCGGCGCCTACTGCACCACGATGTGCGCCACCACCGACATGCCGGGCCGCAGCGGACGCTCGGCGTCCAGCGCCTTCGTGATGCGAATGCGCACCGGGACACGCTGAACCACCTTGGTGAAGTTGCCCGTGGCATTGTCGGGGGGCAGCAGCGCGAACTTGGCACCGGTGGCCGAGGCGATGCTCTCCACCTCGCCCTCGATGCTGGCGCCATCGTACGCATCCACCTCGAGTTGGACACGCTGACCGGGACGAATGCGCGCGAGCTGTGTTTCCTTCACGTTGGCCGAGACATACAGGCCCGTGTCGCTGACCACGCTCATGAGCGTCTGGCCGGGCTGCACCAGCTGTCCCGGCTCCACCTGCTTGCGTGACACCGTGCCGGTGAGCGGCGCCGTGATGATCGTGAACGCCCGCTGCAGCGCGGCCTGGTCGCGCGCAGCCTCCGCCGCCGCGAGACGTGCCTCGGCCAGGCGCACACCCGCCTGGGCGCCGGCAATGCCGCTTGTGGCGGCGCGCACCTGACGTTCGGTGGCCGCGAGCTCCGCCTGTGCCGCATCAAAGGCCGCGCGCGCCGCATCGAGCTGTGACGCACTCACGATCTGCTTGGCCACCAGTTCCTTCGCGCGCGCATAATCCGACTCGGCGCGGGTGAGCGCCGCGCGGGCCGCGGCCACCTGCGCCGTCCCCACATCACGCTGACTGGTGGCCGTTCGCACCAGTGTCACCGCCTGGCCCTCCACACCACGGCCACCTGCCGCCGCGCGCGCCGCTGCCAGATCGGCCTCCGCCTGCGCGAGACGCACGTCGTATTCGCGCGGATCGATGCGCAGCAGCAGTGTCGTGTCCGTCACGTGACGATTCTCCCCCACCGGCACCTCGAGCACATAGCCGCCCACCTTGGCGACGATGGGCACGATGTGCCCTTCCACCTGCGCGTTGTCGGTGGACTCGTGCGCGCGGGAAAACGACCACTGCTTCACACCCCACACCCCGAGAGCGAGTGCGGCGGTGGCAGGAAGAACGAGACGCATGTTCATGGCATGGAGATCAGAAGGGGTGAGGCGTCACTGCAGTTGCCGAATGCGGCCCATGGCCCTGGCCTGCGTGATGCGCGCCTGCTGGTACGCGGCCAGCGCATCGTTGCGCAGTGTGCGCGCCTGATTGAGTGAGAGCAGGGCGCTGATCACGTCGGCATTGCCGGCCACACCCGCCTGGAAACGATCACGCGCCTGCTGCACCTCCAACTCGGCCAGCGCGAGACGCTCCTGTACGGCGTCCAGCTGCTCGGCCGCCGAGGTGAGATCCAGCAGCGAGGCCCGCACTTCGAGCGCGCTCTGTTCACGCAGATCGCGCAGACGGGTGTCGGTTTCGCGCGCCAGCGCCACCTGCTCCTCGAGCCGCGCCTCACGGCGGAAACCGTCGAAGAGGCCCACACTCAGTTGCACGCCCCAGCTGTAGGTGGGCAGCAAGCGCTCCCAGTTGCGTCCCAGCACCCCGTGATCGACCACGAGCCCGAGTTGCGGTGTGCGCTCCCAGCGAATGGCGCGTGCGGCATCGCGCTGTGCCCGCTCCTGCGCCGCCAGTGCACGCAGATCGGCGCGCCCGCTCAGCGCCTCGCGCACCGCTGCCGTGAGCCGCGTTTCGTCCGACGTCGTGGCGCGCAGCTGGCCGCCGTCTTCGCGTTGCCGGCCCGCCAGCGAGTCCTGCAGCATGATGGCGCGGTCGAGCGGCAATCCCGTGGCGCGCTTGAGCTCCAGCAGCGTGCGGTCGCGTTCATTGCGCGCCACCAGGAGCTGCGCACGAATGGCGGCCAGCTGCGACTGGGCCCGCGTCACGTCGAGGGCAATGCCCACGCCTGCGGCCAGTTGATCACGTGCGATGCGCAGCAGGTCGGCGGCCAGCGTGGAGTCGGCCTGCCGCGCGCTGACCTGCGCGTCGGCCCGAGCAGCACGCACATACACCGCCGCCGCCAGCGCCGCGGCCGCGTCGGCCTGCACGTCCACGTCGGCGCTGGCTGCACCGGTCACGGACTGGGCGGCGCGCCAACTGGCATAGCGACCCAGGTCCAGCAGGGGCGCCTGCACGCGGTAGCGCAGGTCCACCGTGGGTACCGGACCAATCAGCTCGCCGTCCGGGCGGAGCAGGGGCTGGCCGGTGACCGGGTTGGCGAAGGAGAAGCCGAAGGTGGCCGAGTTGAGGGTGCGTTCGGACTGGGCGACGCCGGCGGCGAGATCAGGGATGAGGGCGCCGCGCCGCTGCAGGGCCCGGGCCTCGCTCTGCGCCACGCGAACACGGGCCACCGCCACCCCGCCACTCTGTTCGGCGGCCAGTCGCGCGGCCTGCCCCAGGGTCAGGCGCTCCTGGGCGGCGACGGGCGTCGCGGTGAGCGGTGCCAACCCCACGATCAGCGCGCCCGTTACAGAAAGGGAGACTCGGCGCTTCATTGCTTGATCGCCCTCAGGTAGAAGTCGAGCATTTCCTCGAGGACCTGAGCGTCGCTGCCCAGTGCCGGGTGGAAGTGCGAGTTGGCCGCCCAGTTGGCGTGCGCGAACCAGATGGCGGAGTACATGCGGGCGGCGATGTCCGGGTCGGTGGGGCGGAACTCACCGGAGGCAATGCCTCGTGCGATGATGCCGGCCACGACGCGCCGTCCTCGGATCACGATGTCATTGGCGAAGAACGCCATCAGCTCCGGAAAGTCCCGGAGTTCGCCGGCCAGCACCAGCCGCTGCACCACGGCAAAGCGCTCGTCGCGGATGAACGTCCACCATTTCTTGGCATACTCTTGGAATAATGACTCGATGCTGCCGCTTATATGCGCTGACGCCATGCGTTCCGCCTCCTCGATGGCGACCCCCAGGGTCACCCGCACCATCTCCCGGAACAGCGCTTCCTTCGTGTCGAAGTAGAGGTAGATCGTGCCCTTGCCGACTCCGGCGCGCCTGGCGATGTCGTCGAGGCGCGCTCCGGCCAGGCCGCGCTGGCCAAACTCCACGAAGGCGGCGTCGAGAATCTGCCCCGGGCGCTCCTCGGGGCAGCGGCGGCGGCTGCGTTCCACGGTGTCCATGAAGGAATATCATAGTGACTGACTGGTCGGTCAGTAAAGGACGCCAAATGGAAAAGGCGAAGCATCGATGCTCCGCCTGCCCACTGCACGCCGTAGGTGTCGGGCCGCCGCGCCCACCGGAGTGGGCGCCGGGCGACCCCGGTTCTCAGACCCGCGCCGGGGCCTCGGCCGTGACCGACGCCTTCGGCTTCTCGGCCGCGTGACCGGCAAAGATGCCGTTGGTCCACACCACGATGCCGTACATGATGGCGCCGATGAAGATCGCGCCGCCGATCAGGCCGGCATACGCCGCCGGAAGGTCGCTGCCGTGATTGTCGTGTCCAGCCATGGGGAGTGGCTCAGGGAATGGTTGGGAATACCGGGCCGCTGCTCAGGCCACGTCGGCGACGCGCACCGACACCATGTGGTCATTCTGCACGATGGTCGGCAGGATCTCCAGTCCCTGCGTGACCTGGCCAAACACCGTGTGCACGCCGTTCAGGTGCCGCGTATTGGCCTCGCTCAGCACGATGAAGAACTGGCTGCCGCCCGTGTCCTTGCCCGCGTGCGCCATGGACAGTGCGCCCACGTTGTGCTTGTGCGGGTTGCCGGCCGTTTCGCACTTGATCTTCCAGCCCGGCCCACCGGTGCCCACGGGGCCCTTGCCGTCCTTCGAGTGCGGGCAGCCGCCCTGCACCACGAACTCCGGGATGACGCGGTGGAACTTGATGCCATCATAGAAGCCGCTGTTGGCCAGCTTCTCGAAGTTCTCCACCGTGATCGGCGCCTCGCCCGGAAACAGCTCGGCGACGAGAGTGCCCTTGTTCGTTTCGAAAGTAACCTGCTTGGACATAGCGACCGTTGTTGGCTCGGGTTGAACGCGAAACCTAAAAGCGTAAGGTGCGACCGCGTAAGGTGGACCGCGGGAAGAAACCGCGAGCGGATCGCAGCGGACGGCGTAAGGTGCGACCGCGTAAGGTGGACCGCGGGAAGAAACCGCGAGCGGATTACAGCGGAGGGCGTAAGGTGTTACCGCGTAAGGTGGACCGCGGGAAGGTGAAGCACACGAGACGGCGCTACCGCGTCTCGGTTACCGCCGTTTACCGAATGACCTTCAGCACCGCCCCTTCTGATCGCAGTCCTTCTTCGCGGCCGCCCCGCTCCTTGGCCGCCTCCGCGAGCAACAACCGATGCCAGCCGCGTGGACGCGAACCGCCGCCGGCCGCAGGCTTTGCCGCCCGCGACTCGCCGTCCCGCTCATTGTTCGATGATTCCCAGAGTCGCAGCATCGCTTCCCCGAATGTGTGGATTAAGAACAGCACGATTGTGACACTATAGCCGCTGGCTGTGATGAACGAAAGCTCATCCGGGTCGGAAATCACACACAGGCCAGCGA
>JACVCT010000294.1 GCA_016741895.1 Gemmatimonadaceae bacterium
GGTCCCCAGGCGCCCCGCCATGACCAGCGTTTCCTTGTTGGCCAGGGCCACCCGCTTTCCGGCGCGCAGGGCCGCCAGCGTGGCATCCAGCCCCGCGGCGCCCACCACGGCGTTGATGACCACCTGCACGTCCGGATGCGTGGCCGCAGTGACCAGACTGGCCGGCCCGCGGCCCCAATGCCCGGGCGCGTCGCCGCCTTCCTGCACCAGCCCCACAAAGGCGGGCGACCACGAAGCCTCGAGCTGCGCGAGCGCCGTCAAATTGCCGTTGGCGGTCAGTGCCACCGCCGTGAAACGCTCCCGCTGGCGATCCAGCACGCGCAGGGCGCTCTTGCCGATTGAACCGGTGGCGCCCAGCAGCGCCACCCCGACGCGATGATCAGGCGTCGCCATCAGGACGCTCCCGGCGCCGGCAGCAGCAGCAGGTCGTACAGCGCGTAGACCACCGGCAGCACGAAGAACAGGGAATCAAGACGATCCAGCACGCCACCGTGTCCGGGGAAGATGGAGCCGCTGTCCTTCACGCCACCCTCACGCTTGATGAGTGATTCGGCGAGGTCACCGATTTGCGCCACCACGCTCACCACACTCGCAAACAGGATGAGCCCGAGCGGCGAGAAGGCAAGCTGGGCACGCGGCGTGAGCACGAGCGGAACAAACACGGCGGCAACCGCGATCGTGAGCACCACACCACCAATGGCGCCGGCCACGGTCTTTCCGGGACTCACCGATGGCATGAGCTTGCGGCCACCGATCGCGCGCCCGGCAAAGTAGGCGCCGGTATCGCTGGACCAGGTGAGCACGAGTGGCAGCAGCACCAGCAGCGCGCCAGCCGCGTCGCCAATGGCAAAGCGGTGGTATCGAAGTCCGTATACAAAGGCGAGCGTGCCGCCGGTGTAGAGCACGCCGAATAGCGTGGTGGACACCGCGGCCACCGGTCCGCCATCGACGCCGCGCAGCCAGATGGTGAGGGCGAACACGGCCAGCACCACCAGAATTGGCAACACCAGCGGAATGCGCAGCACACCGAGTGTCTGCCCGTGCACGGCCAGCGGAATGAGCGCGGAAAGCACGATGCCGACGCCGCTCAGCGGCCTGGCGCCCGCGCCATGCGCAATGCGGTAGAACTCCCAGGCCCCGACGGCCGAGAGCGCTGCGGCCAACGTGGCGAGCGCGGCGTCGCCAAGCCAGATGATGCCTACGGCGATCGGCGCGCCAATGAGCGCCACCACGACACGACGTCCGAGTTCGCTCACGGGGAGAGGGGAGGGGTGGGGCGGAATTCCATGCAACGCGGCACCGGGCTGGCACCACCAGGCGCTTCAGGGTCTGCGCTCAGGTACTGACGCGGCCGAAGCGACGATCGCGGCGCTGGAAGTCACAGATGGCCTCGTAGAGCGCCGCGCGGTCGAAGTCGGGCCACAGCACACTCGAGATGTACAGCTCGGCGTAGGCAACCTGCCAGAGCAGGAAATTGGAGAGACGCTGCTCGCCGGAGGTGCGGATGAGCAGGTCGGGATCGGGACAGCCCGCCGTGTACAGGCGACTCGCGATTGTCTGCTCGTCGATGTCTTCGGCGCGAAGGGCACCGGACTCAAGGTCTGCCGCGAGCAGACGTGCCGCGCGCACCAGCTCAGCGCGACCACCGTAGGAGATGAAGAGATTGAGCCCCAGGCGCTGTCCACCAGAGGTTTCGCGGCGCACCCGCTCCACGGCCGACGCCGCGGCAGGAGACAGGCGCGAGAGATCACCGTGCACGTGCACACACACGCCCTGTGCGCGCAACTCGGCCGCTTCTCGCGCGATGTACTCCTCGAGCAGCGCCATGAGGGCCGAGACTTCAGTCTCCGGCCGCTGCCAGTTCTCCTGCGAGAAGGCAAACAGCGAGAGCCATTCCACGCCGGCCTCGAGACAGGCTTCGACGGTTTCCCGCACGGCCTTCATGCCCGAGCGATGGCCGAAGGGGCGCGGCATGTGACGCTCACGCGCCCAGCGGCCATTGCCATCCATGATGATGGCAATGTGCCGCGGCACCGCCCCATGCACGCGAATGCGCGCCAACAGGTCCGACGCGGAGTCAGTCATGCGGAAGCGGGGCGATGCTGCAGGGCACGGGCGAGGCAGGTCCGCAAGGCGGACTCAAACCTCCATGACTTCAGCTTCCTTGGCCTTCAGAAGCGCCTCGAGCTTGCCGATGGCGTCATCGTGCACCTTCTGCAGGTCCTTCTCGGCGTGCTTCTTGTCGTCTTCGGACACGCCGTCGAGCTTCTTCACCTTGTCACGGGCGTCGGTGCGCGCGTGGCGAATGGCGATCTTGCCGTCTTCCGCCAGCTTGTGCAGCACCTTCACCAGTTCCTTGCGACGCTGCTCGGTCATGCTGGGCAGCGGCACGCGGATGATGCCATTCTGGTGCGCCGGGTCGAGACCGAGCTCCGACTCGCGGATGGCCTTCTCGATGACCTTCGCCTGGCCCTTGTCGAAGGGCGTGACGAGGAGGATGCGCGGCTCCGGCGCCGACACCGAGGCCACCTGATTGAGCGGCACCAGCGAGCCGTAGGCCTCGACCTTGATGGTGTCGAGCATGTTGGGCGACGCCTTGCCCGAGCGAATGCCCGCGAACTCGCGCTTGGAGTTCTCGATGGCCTTGTCCATGCCGGCCTTGGCGTCCTTCACGATCTGCGCAGTAGTGCTCATGAAACCAGTGTCCCTACGCGTTCGCCCCGAACGGCGCGAACGATCGCACCAGGGCGGTGAATGTTGAGGACCACCAACGGCAACTGATTCTCCTTGCAGAGCGTGATGGCCGTCTGGTCCATCACACGCAGCTCTTCGAGCATCACGTCGCGATAACTGATGGTCTCGTACAGGGTGGCGTTCGGGTCCTTCTTGGGATCCGCCGAATACACGCCGTCCACGCTGGTGGCCTTGATGATGACGTCCGCCTTCATCTGGATGGCTCGCAGCACGGCCGCGGTATCGGTGGAAAAATACGGGTTGCCGGTGCCGGCGGCAAAGATGACCGTGCGCCCCTTCTCGAAGTGACGCAGGGCGCGCCGCCGGATATAGGGCTCCGCCAGTTCTTCCATGCGGATGGCCGTCATGACCCGCGTGTCGAGGCCGCGCTTCTCCAGCACGTCCTGCAGCGCCATGGCATTGATGACGGTGCCCAGCATGCCCATGTAGTCGGCTCCCACCCGGTCCATGCCCATCTGGGATAGCTGGGTGCCGCGTACGATGTTGCCGCCGCCGATGACCATGCCGAGTTGCACGCCGAGGCGCGCCACTTCGAGGATCTGATCGGCAAAGAAACCAATACGGTCAAAATCGAACCCCACCCCACGCTCCCCGGCGAGAGCTTCGCCGGAGAGCTTGAGGAGGATGCGCTTGAACTTGAGACCGCCCTCCTGTGCCGCCGTGGCGGACACGGGGGGCAGGTGGTCGTGAGCGCTGTCGCTCATGACCACTTACTCAGCGCCGAGCTGCAGACGCGCGAAACGGTCCACGGTGATCGTGCCGCCGGCGCGCTTGGCGTGCTCGGCCACCAGCTGCGTGATGGTCTGGCCCGCGTCACGCACCCAGGGCTGCGGCATGAGGGTCACGTCCTTGAGGTACGCTTCGATCTTGCCGGTGGCGATCTTCTCGATCATGGCGTCGGGCTTGCCGGCCTCACGGGCCTGCGCTTCCGCCACACGCTTCTCGCTCTCGAGCTTCTCCGCGGAGACGCCGCTGCGATCGACGGCAATGGGCGCGGCCGCCGCCACATGCTCGGCCAGGAACTTCACCAGCTCCTTGGTGGCCTCGTGCTGCGCCACTTCGGGCGACGACGCGGTCACCTGCACCAGCGTGGCCAGCTTGCCGTTGTGGTGCCGGTACATGCCCACCTGCCCGTTGGCGTCGGCATCGAAGCGCACGGTGCGCTTGACGTTGACCGCCTCGCCCGTCTTCGCCGCTGCCGCCTTCACGTATTCCGCCACCGACTCCGCGGCGTTGCCGTTCATCGGTTCGGCCAGGAAGGCGTCCGTGTCGGCCGCGGTCGAACGCACGCGCTGCGCGACGAGGGCTGCCACGATCTCGCCGAAGGCGTCATTGCGCGCCACGAAGTCGGTCTCACACGCGACTTCGACGAGGCCCGCCGACTGGCCGTTGTTGAACACTTCCCCGCCGACGATGCCTTCGCTGGTGGAGCGATCGGCGCGCTTCTCCGCCTTGGCGATGCCCTTCTTGCGGAGATACTCGACGGCCGCGTCCATGTCGCCGTTGGTCTCCTCGAGCGCCTTCTTGCAGTCCATCATGCCGGCGCCGGTGCGCTGGCGGAGTTCCGAGACGGCCTTGGCCGAAATCGCGGTAGTCATCGTCCAGTCCTGGGAAAAACGGTCTATGTGTACGGAATATTGCTGCGAAGCTGGGCCCTGCACACGAACGCCGCCGGAGTGGCCGGCGGCGTTCGCGATCCTGCGTCCGGTCGCGGGGGCGTTCCCCCCGCACCGGACATCGTGCGTCCGACCGAGGGCTTACTCGGCGTCGGCTGCACCCGCGTCGTCGCCAGCGCCGGCTTCGGGCGCCGCGGCTTCCCCACCCTTCAGGCGGGCCGCAATGGCCTCCGGCTTGGCCCGACGGCGGCGCGGACGGCGATCGTTGCTGCCACCACCACGGTTGTCACCACCGCCACGGTTGTCGCCGCCACGGCCACGGTCACCGCGATCGGCGCGCTCGGCGCCACGATCCGACGAGAACGTATAGGTCTCGGTCTCTTCCTCGACCGGGCGCACCGGCGCCTCACGACGCGCCTCTTCGATCGTATCGGAGACCACCTTGGTGATCAGCTCCACCGAACGGATGGCATCGTCGTTGCCGGCGATGGGAACGGTGATGAGATCCGGGTCGGCGTTCGTGGCGACGATGGCGACGATGGGGACACCGAGCTTGTTG
>JACVCT010000295.1 GCA_016741895.1 Gemmatimonadaceae bacterium
ACAGCGGCCGCACCGGCCACGTGCGCCGCGGCCTCTTCCCATGCGGATTCCCGGCGACGCGCGCCGGCCCGCCGACGCATGAGCGCCAGACGCATCGTGCAGGTCACCAGCCAGGACATGACGCGCCCCGATTCGCGGTAGTGCCGCAGCGCTTCCGGCAACCCCACGAACAGATCGTGCACCACGTCCTCGGCGTCGGCATCATTGGCCATCGCGCGGCGCGCCACCAGCCGCAGGCGCCCCGACGTCAGGTCGTACAGGGCGCCCAAGGCCTCGGGGCTCCCTGCACGAACCGCCGGCACCAGCGACGCGGCCCGCTGACTCAGCGGGTCGGACGCCGCGTCGGACACGTCAGCGGGCAGAGAGGCAGAACGACCTCGGGATAATGGACGAATGCGCAGCTCACAGAAGGGGACATGAGGCCAATGCCGCCCACAGCGCCGGCGTTACACGCCGATTCTCATCCCCAGTACAGGTACGCCATCACGATGGCCACGATCACACCCACGATGTCGGCAAAGAGCCCCATCGACACGGCGTGTCGGGTCTTCTTCACACCCACCGACCCGAAGTACAGCGCGAGAATGTAGAACGTCGTGTCGGTGGCGCCCTGGAAGGTGGCCGACAGGCGACCCGCAAAGGAATCCGCGCCGTAGGTCTTCATGGCGTCCACCATCATGCCCCGCGCGCCGCTGCCCGACAGCGGCTTCATGAGCGCGGTGGGCAGCGCGGGAATGATGCGATCGTCCACACCAAAGAGCGCCAGCACCTTGGCCAGGCCCTGCGTGAGCAGGTCCAGCGCACCCGACGCGCGAAACACACCGATGGCCACCAGCAGCGCCACGAGATACGGAATGATGCGGATGGCCACCTGAAAGCCTTCCTTGGCGCCTTCAATGAAGGCCTCGTAGGCATTCACCTTGCGCACCAGCGCCATGATGAGAAAGCCGCAGATCACCGTGATCAGCGTGACATTGGCCACCGTGTTGGAGATGATCTGCACCCGCTCGCGTGGCATGCTGGAGAATCCCCACACCACGCCACTCACCAGCGCCGTCACGCCCACCAGCCAGCCCAACAGCACCGGATCGAGCAGGTTGATGCGCTGCACCAGCGCCACGCCGATGAGCGCGGTGAGGGTGGCGAAATACGTCGTGATGAGAATCGGCAGGAACACGTCGGCCGGATTGGCCGCGCCCAGTTCGGCGCGGTACACCATGATGCTGATGGGAATGAGCGTCAGGCCCGAGGTGTTGAGCACCAGGAACATGATCTGCGCATTCGTGGCCGTGTCCTTCTCCGGATTGAGGGTCTGCAGTTCATTCATGGCCTTGAGCCCGAGCGGCGTGGCCGCATTGTCGAGGCCCAGCATGTTGGCCGAGAAGTTCATGATGATGGAGCCGAGCGCCGGATGATCGGGCGGCACTTCGGGAAAGAGCCGACGGAAGAACGGGCTCACGATCTTGGCCAGCACACCAATGGCCCCACCGGCTTCACCCACCTTCATGAGGCCCAGCCACAGGGTGAGCACACCGGTGAGGCCGATGGAAATGTCGAAGCCGGTCTTGGCCGAATCGAAGGTGGCCTGTGTCATGGCGCCAAACGCCGAGGCATCACCGCCGAGGAGTTTGACCACGCCCACCAGCAGCGCGGTCAGGAAGAAGCCCAGCCAGATGTAGTTGAGTGTCATGGCAGGGTGCCCGTGAGCAGTTCCACCAGCACGGGCACGTGCATGGCCATGAGGTCTTCGTTGGCGATGACGGGATACTCGTAGGTGATGACCGGCACGCCGTTCTCGCTGCCCCAGGTGCCGAACGAACCCGGCGTGGGATAGCCCACGTCGCGCACCAGCGGCATGCCCGTGCGTGCCGCAAGTCGCTGCCCCAGCGCGCTGGCGTTGGCATCGTCAATGCAGGCCAGCGGGGCATGCAGAGCAATCACCACGTCGGGCTTGAGCTCGCCGATCAGTGCCAACAGTGCCTGCGTTTCCGGTTCCGAGCCCGGCGCCGAGCCGGGGCTCAGTTGCACATCGCTGGGCAGATCGATGGTGGCGCGGCAGGTGACCGGTCCGGCGCGCCAGGTGCTCGTGGGGAAGTTGCGATTGAGGTCCACGCCGTTGGCATTGGCGCGTGTGCCACGAATGAGGCCGTCGGGGTTGGCGGCCAGCACCACCGGCGGCTGCCCCGCTTGCCCCTCCAGTTGACGCAGCGCCCGCGAGAGCGCCCAGGTGGTCTCCGGCTCTTCACCGTGAATGGCCGCAAAGATGAGCAGCTCGCAGCGATCCGTGGGTCGCCAGACCTCGAGCGGCAGACCCAGAACGGAACGACCGTAGGTGGTGGGCGGCACGGCGTGCGTGCCCCAGGCAGTGCGCGGACGAAGCGGCATGGGGATAAGGCGGCGGGGTGGTGCAAACGGGGACCGCTGCAAGCTACATGGCGGCCCCGCGCCGCGCCCCATCACCCTCACGCTGCACGACTCAGGTCCTGCGCCCCACGCCTCAGGATTCGTCGGCGGTGGGACCGTACGTTGAGGCCACCGGCACGTCCAACAGCCGCAGGTACACGGTGAGCTGCCCGCGATGATGAATGAGGTGATGCAGCGTCATGTCGGCAAAGGCCGACTCCCGATCGCGACGCATGCGCACCGTGCCGTTCACGGCCATCTCCCAGGTACCGCGCGCCTCCTGATCGTCATGGCTGGCCATGGCCGTCAGGGCCTGCGACACGGCCTCGTCGTATGCGGCCAGCAGCGCCTCACGCGACGCAGCGCGGAAGGGCCGCCAGGTGGAAAGATCGATGTTGCTGCGATCCTCGCTGAACACCGAGCGCGCAAAGTGCAGACAGTCCACGAGGTGCGATGCCAGCTGACCGAGTGACGACGACTTTTCGTGCGGCTTCCACGACCAGTGTTCATCAGGCAGGCGTTCGAGGTGACGACGCGTCTTTTCAGCCTCGCTGCGCAACTGGACCGACAGAAACGCGGCGCGTGTGATGTCGCTCATGCGGCCACCAGCACACGCGCTTCGAGTCGGGCATAGCTCGCTTCCATGCCAACCGCCATGCCCGTATCCAGCATGGCCTTCCGCACCTCGGCGCTGGGCACGGTCATCGTCATCACCAGCCGCGTGCCACTGCCATCCGCCTCGAAGCGCGTTTCCACACGATTGTCTGGTGTGGGATCGGGCAGGAACATGCGTTCCACATGCACGATGCGAACACCCGGCTCGATTTCGAGGTATTCCCCGGTGAGATGAAAGCCGGCGCCGTTGTCGTCGGCCCACGCGAAACGAATGCCGCCACCCGGACGGAGATCGGACACACACTCGGTCATGCGCCAGCCGTCGGGCCCGGTCAGCCAGAGCGGCATGATGTCCGGATCGGTGTGCGCGCGGTATACCTGCGCGGGTGACGCATCGAAGTGGCGGACGACTTCAACCTGCGTGTCACCAATGAGACGAAGAGACAACGGGGGCATGTGAACTCCGGGGATGGTGGGTGGGGGAGTGGGGGAGTGATTGCATTGCCGATGCCAGCCCCTGCGCTCGGGCGGCGCGCGTGTCAGCCACGCCGCCGAGCTGCGGGCCGGCGAGGCGTGGGTTCGGCGGGCATGGCGGCCAGCACCGCGTCGAGACGGGCATAGTTGGCCTCGAGCGCGGCGCGCAGTTTGTCGAGCCAGCGATCGGCCGCGCGCAGGCCGTTGTCGGCCAGACGTACGGGTCGCGTGGCACCTTCAACACGCCGCACCACGAGACCGGCCGTCTCCAGCACCTTGATGTGCCGGGAGATTGCCGGCTGGGACATGGCGAAGGGCTCCGCCAGTTCCATCACCGTGGCTTCACCACGCGCGAGTCGGGTGAGGATGGCGCGGCGCGTCGGGTCGGCGAGCGCGGAGAACGTGGCGTCGAGAACGTCGGGTGAAGCGATCATATAACACGAATGTTATATAACCCATCATTTATGTCAAGCAGCAATGTTTCTGGTGTCTACACCCACACTCGTGACTACCGCGAGACCGCCAACAGCTCACGCAGAGTGAAGGAGGGCGCAGGGGGCGCAGAGGAGAAATGCAGGGTCAGCCGCTTTCTGACTGCCGTTCAATCCGTGTTGTTTCCGCCCCATCCGCGAAATCCGCGTCAATGCTGTTCCGCCACGACCGCGTTTCTCTGCGGCCTCTGCGCTCTCCATCCCTGTGCTTGAGCTCTTGACGATGTCGCCGTCACCGCGAGGGCCGGTCGGGTGACTTGAGCCTCAGGGCGCGCCGAAGCGACGCACCGACAGACTCACCTGCAGCGTATCCGGACGTTGCGCGCCTGAAGGACGGATGCGAATCGGGCTCCGCTCCACGGAGCCCAGTTCAGCGCTCGTTTCCGGCGCGAAGTAGGCGCTCACCCGCACACACACGCTGTCGAGCGGCACGCCGCCGGTGCTGTACGGAGAGGTCGGCAGGACAAACCGCCCGTTGCGGTCGGTTCGCACCTCCTCGCCATGCAGCTGGGGCAACACGCTGCTGCTCCCGCAATCACGATCGAAGTAGACGGCGCGAATGAGCAGTCCAGGCGCGGCGGAATTGTCTGCGTACCGGGCCTGACCCGCAATCACATGCGAGATCGGTGGTGGCGACGAGCAGGCGCACAGCGTATCGGAGAACGAGCAGCTGGCGGCCAACGCCGGCAGCAGGAGCGGCAACAGACGGAGCGGGCGCATTGGCGGGCAGGGTGAGCGGGGTGCATCTTGGCCTGCATGCGAGCACCGCCACGTAGCGCGGTGCGCCGAACACAGGGGCACGACCCAGGCGCTCGCTGTTCCGCGGGGTGGTGGGGGTCACGGCCCCTGCTGCCACCCAGGTACCCGGCGTGAGCGATTCCGGGGCACTCCGGGCGCAAGCCGCCGGCCTCGCGCGCGCGTCGCTGGAGAGCGCACGTGCCACCG
>JACVCT010000296.1 GCA_016741895.1 Gemmatimonadaceae bacterium
GTCCTGCATGTTGAACGTGAGAGTCAGAAGCGCATCGTGATCGGAGCCAACGGACAGCAGATCAAGAAATTGGGCAAGAGCGCGCGAGCCAAGATCGAGCGCTTCGTTGGCCAGCCGGTCTACCTCGATCTTTGGGTCAAGGTGTTGCCGAATTGGCGGCGCAACCGCAATGCGGTCATGCGACTCGGCTACGGCGATCCCAACTCCCGCGCCTGATGCGGTCATCTGGCAAACGTGCGTGCCGGGATGTCCTGCGGACTCTTGGTGCGGCCTGCCTTCTGGCTGCTGCGCCCGCCTCGCTCTCCGCGCAGAGCGGAGGCCTGTTCCTGCTGGCGCCCTTTGGATCGCGCGCCGTGGGCAGTGGGGAGGCGGTCGCCGCTGACACAGCGCTGGGCACGGAGGCCATGTGGTGGAATCCCGCCGCGCTGGCGCGTCTGAACAAGCGGGAACTGGCCGTGCACAACTCGGCCACCATCGTGGCCAACAGCAACATGCTGGCCTTTTCGGTGCCCTCGAAGGTGCTGGGGACCTTGGCTGCATCGGCGTATCTCGTCGACTACGGCGACCAGGAGAATACCGACCAGCAGGGCAACATCCTCGGCACCATCACGAACCGCAATTACCAGCTCGCCGTGTCGTACGCCACGCCGGTGGGCAAGGCATTCAGCGCAGGCCTGACCTACAAGTTCGTCATGCTGCGCTTTGCCTGCACGGGCATCTGTGGTTCCGTGCCGGTCCTCTCCGGTTCGACGAGTGCACTGGACCTGGGGGCGCAATACGTGCTGCCGACGCGCCTGCCGATCACGGTGGGGCTGTCGGTGCGGAACCTGGGACCGGCGCTGCAGATTCGCGATGCCGAGCAGGCCGATCCGTTGCCTCGTGTCATTCAGGGAGGCGTGCGCACACGTCTGCCCATCAAGGCCCTGGCCGATCGTGAGGCGTCGCTCGAAGTGAGCGGTGACTTGATGAGCGCCTCCGCTCTGGGTGGTGCGGCCGCGGGCCTGGGCGCCGTGCTGGGCTACAAGGACGTGGTGTTCCTGCGTGGCGGCTACAAGATGCAGGAAGGCCAGGGCCGCGGACCGTCAATTGGCTTCGGCATTCAGCGCGGTGCGTTCGGGCTCGACATTGCCCGCCGCTTCGACGCGTTCTCATCCTCGCTGGTGGGGCAGCCGCCCACCTACGTCACGCTCCGGACGCGCTTCTGATGCCTGGCCGCGTCCTGTCATGGCGAGCGGCGCGAAGGCTTGGCCTCGCTCTCGCCTGCTGCGCTGGTGGGCTCAAGGCACAGTCGCCAAACGCGCAGTCGCCGGTGGCACAGTCGCCGAACGCGCAGTCGCCGGTGGCGCTGCGCCGCACGGCCGCCCCGCTTGCCACGCCTGCTGCCACCGCAGGCGCCCAGACGACGGCCTGGCGCGCGGACTCGGTGAAGGCCCCCTGGTGGGCCCCGCTGGCCTCCCTGGCCGTTCCCGGCAGCGGGCAGTATGCGCTGGGGCAGCAGCGCAGTGTGGCCTACCTGGTGGCCGAGGGCTTTCTGATCGTGCAGTACTTCTCGGCGCTGCGCGACGGGAATCGGGAGCGCGACACCTACCGCTCGATTGCCGCCGAGGTGGCCCGCCAGCCGTTTGCGGGCCCGAAGCCGCTTGGCACCTGGGACTACTACGAGACCATGCAGCAGTTCCTGGAGAGCGGTGCCTATGACCGCATACCGGGCGGTGGCGTGGATCCCGAAACGGATCCCAGCACCTACAATGGGGCCCGCTGGCTTCTGGCGCGTGAGACCTTCTGGCGGGACCCCGACAATGCCCCCCCGGTTGGCAGCCCCGAGTACCAGCGTGCACTCGCGTTCTACCTGCAGTACGCGGTGACGGATGAGTATCGCTGGAGCTGGCGCGACGCCCAGCTGCAGCAGGACGTGTATCGCCAGACCATCAACTCCGCCAACCGCAGCTATCAGCGAGCGGTGAACTACCTGGGCCTGGTGGCGGTGAACCATCTGGCCAGCCTGGTGGACGCTTACGTGAGCGTGCGCGTGCGCCGCTTCGGTGGCGTGGGCGGGGTGGCGGTCGGGGACGTCAGGACGCGCTATGTGCTGCTGGGCGACCCGGCCAATGGCCAGGGGGCCTGGCAGGCCGGGGTCTCGCTGCGGCGCACGCACTAGCGCGGCCAGTCCGCGGAGGCAAAGTGTGACGCTCCGCACGCCGTGCCAAATGCCCGAAGTTGATCGTCCATAGGTTACGGCCCTTATTGGACCGATCCTCCGTTCCGCCGGGCGCCGTCCGGCGGGGCCGGTTTCGTGCCCGTTTCTCCGACTCCGCATGACCGCCACGCCAGACGATCAGAGCGCGATGATTCTCACGCGACGCGTGGTCGATCCTTCGTGGCTGGCGGAGTTTCTGGCCTCGGCCACGCGGGGTTGTCTGCGCACGGATCGCGCCGATCTGATCATTGCGGGCTCGCTCAATTCTCGGCCGCGGGTCATTGTGCTCGACGCCTCGGCAGGCAATGCGGCTGCGGACCAGACTGCCGACCCGAAGGCCGATGCTGCGTGGCTGGAGGACGCACTGACGGCCTGTCGTCGCCTCAAGCGCGACGCGTTCACGGGCATCATCCCCGTGCTCATGCTGGTACCGGACGGCAGCTTTGCGGCGGCGTTCGAGGCCGGCGCCGATGAAGTCCTTCGCGACGATGTGCACCCGGAGGAAGCGGCCACGCGCGTGCGGGTCATGCTGCGCCGCAGCGACCGCGACGTGGATGTGCATCCGTCCACGCGGCTGCCGGGGGCCCGCGAGATCGCGGCCGAGCTGGCGCGTCGGGTAGCCAGTGGCGAGAAATTCGCGGCGTGTTACGCCGATCTGGATCATTTCAAGGAGTTCAACGACCGCTACGGGTATCATCAGGGTGACAAGGTCATCCAACTGGTGGCCCGGATTCTTCACGATGTGGTGAAGGGCTGGTGCGGGGCCGAGGGATTTGTCGGACACATCGGCGGCGACGACTTCCTGTTCACGATCCCCCTCGCGGCGGTCTCGCGTGTGTGCGATGATATCGTGCAGGTCTTCGACGAATTGGTGGTCTGGCAGTATTCCGAGCAGGACCGCCGCGTGGGATATTTCTTTGGCAAGGATCGCCGAGGACAGTTGCACCGCGTGCCCCTGATGACGTTGTCGGTGGGCGTGGTCACCAATCAGCGGCGTCATTTCACGCGGGCGATCGAGGTCAGCGAGTTGGCGACGGAGATGAAGAGTTACGCGAAGACGTTACCGGGTTCGGTCTGGGCAGTGGACCGTCGTCGCGATGAGCAGACGCCGGCCTTCACGGCCGCCATCCCCGATACCCGTGGACGCGGCGACAGCCGCTCGGCCGGAGGTGCGGCGTGAACGTCAACTGCCCCGAGTGCCGCTCGGTGTTCCGGGTGGATCCGGCCAAAGTGCCGGCCACCGGCGTGCGTGCCCGCTGCTCTGTCTGCGGCGGTGTGATTGCCATCAGCGGTGGCACACTGCCGGTTTCCATCACACCGGCCAACGCCGCGGCAGCTGTGCCGGCCTTCGGCGGCGGGACTTCACGTGCCACGCCGGCGCGCGGCGTGTCCAGCAGCCCCACGCCGGCCCCTGCCTCCCTGGCCACTGCCGGACAGGGCACTCCTGCGCGCAGCACGCCGGTGTACGCACCGCCGCTTCGCAGTGCGACCCCGTCCTCATCGCCGGCTTTTGCGCCGGCACCGGACCAGGCGGCGGGCCCGCGTCGCTTCGGGACGCCGCGATCAGCCACGCCCATTGCCTCGGCGCGTGTTGGTACCCCGGCCGCCGGGGTGCCCGCCGCTCCGGCGCTGACCGCCAGGCCTGCTGGCGCGACGCCAAGGGCCAGTGCCACCGTGACGCCGCTGTCCAGCGTCCGCCAGCCCTCAGTCGGCACGCCTGCCGCTGGTACGCCTGCGGCTGGTACGCCTTCCGCCGGAGTGCCTTCCTCCGGAACGCCGGCGGCCGGCCGGCGGCCCATCAATCCCTTTCTCAAGGCGGATCCAGCCGAGCGGGCGCGGCGGCTTGCCCGGGCACTGGTCAGCGACCTCGTGGCCTATCAGCCGAAGAAGCGTGAGGAAGGGCTGCGCGATGGTACGCTGCGGCAGTTGTTCCGCGAGGAAATCAAGAAGAGCTACGAAGAGTACGTGGAGCAGGTGGGTCGGGACGTGGCAGAGCAGTCACCGCATTTCCAGGACGCCCTCAACGACATTCTTGCTGGCGGACGCCGCCTCTTCTGAACCCGGCGGGAACACGCGCCCCTGACTGTCGGGACGCGCGTGGACCCGATAGCTTGCAGTGGTTCGAGGCAGGTCATGCAGCAGGCACATCCCGGGCCGCTTTCCCCTGCGGAAAGCGGCTCGCGTCGTACGTGGAGGCGACAATGCAGGACGGCGAACGCCTGAAGGTGCTCGCGCGGGCTGAAGAACGGCTCGCGGACATGCGGAGGTATCTTTGACGTCGAGAGCAAGCGCTCGACGCTGAACGCATACGAAGAAGAGATGGCCGACGCGGCTTTCTGGAACGACCAGGAGCATGCGCGCGACATCGTTCAGCAGGTCAAGGTATTGAAGGGGTGGGTGGAGCCCACCGAATCGCTGACATCGCGCATCGCGAGTGCGCGCGAGCTCGACGAACTGCTGGCGATGGAGCCCGACGCGGGCATGAACGCCGACCTCGATGCGGAAGTGGAGCGCATCGTGGCCGAGCTCGACGCCTTCGAGCTCAAGTCGCTGCTGCGCGGCAAGGACGACTTCCGCGACGCCCAGGTCGAAATCTCCGCGGGTGCCGGTGGCACGGAGGCCCAGGACTGGGCCAGCATGCTGCTGCGACTCTACACGCGCTGGGCCGAACGCAAGGGCTTCGAGATCGAGATGCCCGATCTGTCGGAGGG
>JACVCT010000297.1:0-1468 GCA_016741895.1 Gemmatimonadaceae bacterium
ACGGTCACAACTCCACGGCGGTAAGGCGGTCGGCAGCGTCAGGTGTGTAAAAGAGACCGGGTCCTGTGCCGACGGGGGAGGGAAGGATCAAGCCTGAACCTCAGCAGCGGACGCGGTGCTACTCAGTGGTTGCGCGGCCGCGGACCGTCTTCGCCGGAAAGTTGGCGACGTGAGACCGAAGAGCAAGAACCCGGACGCCACGGTCACCAGCCCGAGCACCGAGAACGCCCGGAGCGCGAGGTTGTTGAAGTTGTCGCGCCCCTCGTAATCCATCGTGTGCAGCATCCACAGAAAATCGAACAGGCGCCACCGGTCATTGCGGATGCGGAGCACCTGTCCGAGTTCGGCGGGGACGTACGCGGTCGCGCCCTCCTCGTCACCGAAGTGCACGGCCCACGCCGGCAGCGGCTGCTCGCGGAATTCGTGATGGGTATTCACGGAGTCGGCCGTCAGCAAGGAGACGCGGGTCACTGCTGCACTACCCACATACGCGGCTTTGGCGGTGGCGATTGCCTCGTCCCGGGTAAGCGGCGGACGCACCGCGCCGGTGCCGGCATCGACAAAGGCGCGGCGCCAGACGCTGTGCGCGCCCTCCTCGTGTGCGCTGAAATAGCTCAGGCGATACGTGGGACGGTCCGCTACGCGAACCAGTTCGACCGTCGCCACTGAGTCCACCCGTGTGCTCGTGCCCAACGCCGCGACGGCCTGCGCCGGTGACACGGTGGCCTCCATCGCGGCGACTGGCTTCGGCGCGTGCATCAGATGGTCACCGTGAACCGCGTCGAGATCGGTCCAGGAGAAGTACAGTCCGCCCACGGTCCACAGCACGAACTGGATGCCGATGAACAGGCCGAGCCAGCGGTGGATGCGACGTGCGCGATAGGTGAAGCTGGGTGCCACGGGGATACGTCTCCAGACAGCGGTGGGGGCGGGCGACGCCGTCGTCGGGGCCGCCCGGCCGACATCGATCAGCTGTCTGAATTTTACTTCGCATCAAGCGGTTTTGCATCAAGCGATTGTGCTCACCCCGCGTATCGCTCGTTCCGGTCACTCCCGGCGCCGGCCATCCGTCGGCACTCCTCTGCGCAGCGCCGGCAAACCTCCGCGCAGATGCGACAGTGCTCGTGGTGCGACGCGTGGCGTTCGCATTCCTCGGCACAGGCCTCACAGGCAACCGCGCAAGCGCGGCACAACTCGGCCGAGAGTGGGCCACCGCGCGCCATGGTCCTGATGGCTGCCGCGCAGGCGTCCGCGCAGTCCCGGTCAAGTTGAATGCACGTGATGAGCATCTTCACGTTGTCTTCCTGCAGGCACGCATCCGCGCACATCTCGCAGGCCACGAGACATTCCGCGCATGCCTCGACACAGGCGTGATAGCTCTGGCTGGACCCATGCAAATAGTTGCCGAGTTCGATTCCTGGCATCTGACGATCCGTTGTCTGGGTACGCGAAGCCAGCGGTACCGGCA
>JACVCT010000297.1:1478-4871 GCA_016741895.1 Gemmatimonadaceae bacterium
CTGCAGATGGTTGACGAGTCCGATTGCGGCCAGCGAGCGCTCAGGTGTGGGGGTAAGGGAACGCCTTGTTACCGGAAAGTGCCGTACCAGCGCGCGCGCCATGCCTGCATGATCGCGATCTCTTCGCGCTGCGTGGCGATGATACTCGCGCAGAGGGTCTTCAGCTCGGCATGGTAGGCGTTGTCGAGGCAATGCTCCCCCTCCTTCACGGCTTTTGCATGGTGACGAATCATCCGCTCCATGTACTCAACCTCGAACTCGGCCGGGCTCATGGCCGCCATGCGATCCATCATCTGCTGATCGCCGGGCTTCATCTCGGGTTCGTAGGTGATGCCATACCACGACTGCAGCCAGCTCTGCATCTCCATGATCTCGGCGCGTTGGGCCGCGATGATCTCCGAGCACAGCGCGCGAAGTTCCTCGTGCACGGCCTTCTGCAGGCACATCTCCGACATCATCACCGCCATCATGTGATGGTCGATCATGCCCTGCATGAACTTGATCTCGTAATTGCGCTCGGCGGTCGAGGGCGCCGGTGCGCTCGTCACCGTTGGCGTTCGCGCTGACGCTGCGGCGCCGGGCACGGTGTCAGGAGCGAGCAGCGTAGGCTGGTCGGCGCAGGCGCCTACGGCCACGATCAGGAAGGCGGCGGTTGCGAACCGCCGTGACACGGGAGAAGGAGAAAGCGGCATCGATGCTCCGGGTGGACGGTGGACCGCGGGAGCCCCGGCGGGGGCCCTGATCCGGTGCCGACGACGCAAGGGAAAGGCCAAGACGCTCGCCCGAAGAAACCCCGAGTGCCGTGCGGTGTATACGAGCTCATCAGCCCGGCACTGGGGGGGCGGCCAAACGGTCGTCTGGGCCACCGTGCGGTAGGCTGTCGGCGGGCCGAACATGCCGGCCCTCATCCGATCACCCGCAACACGAAGGGACTATCAATGGGACGTCCGAAGGGCACGAAGGCAGAGCTGGAGGCGCGTCGAAATACAGCGCGCGAGATGCACCGCGCTGGCGATTCCATCGCGAAGATCGCTTTCAGGCTCGATTGCACGGAGACCGCCGTGCGCAACTGGATCTTCGGGTCGCCGCCGCCGGCCTACCCGGTCGAGCAGATGCGAAAGCGCGTCTTTGCGCATCTGCAGGAAGAGCGCTCGGCGACGGTGTCGACGGGCGGCCGGTACACGGTGTGGACCACGGAGGCGCTCCCGTACGCGTTCGGTCCTGGATTCACGGACGCGTTCAAGGACGAGGGCGTGGAAGAGATCCCGTCCGAGATCTTCACGAACACCCTTGTCGAGTGGGGCTGTGTGCAGGACGAGAACGGAGTCTGGCGGACGCCGCCCTCGGCCTGAACAACTCGACGTGGCACCCCGGCCGTCGATGGGCGGCCGGGTCCGCGTCGTCCCCCTGTTACCGCGTGGTTTCGCGGTAGCGGGCTGCACCTGCCGCGCGGCGGTGTTCGTGACGGAGCAGATCTGCGAGCGTCGGGAACTCCGTCGGGTCCCAGAGGAGTGCCCACCCGGTGGGCGCGAGCCCTTCGCAGATCTGCCGCGGGTTGTTGAGGTTCTCGAACACGTACCCGCCATTCGCTGGAGCGCCGAACTGCCGATGGTGGAAGCTGCCGTCTTCGTACGTGTATTCGATGTTGCAGTAATTCGCGGCGGAGTGCTGAACGAACTTGACCTTGCTGCGCATGCGTTACTCCAAACAGTGCGTGGAGCGGGAGCGCGAAAGCGCGCGGAAGTGCACGCTGTGTCCCCGCGAGCACAGCCTAGAGTCTCTAATTTTCGTGCACGGCAACCGACCGCCGGTTGACGCGATACCCGTCGACGTCAGTTCGCCACAGGCGATTTGGCTCGCACCGAGAACCGGAGCAGGACGGTCATGAGGCGCCGGACAAGTGGTCCGCAGATTGCGGCGACCTCGAAGCGGAACGAGGTGCGTTCCGGATGCGCAGGCGTCGCGCCGGGAGCGCGCTGAAGATCGGCCGAGTGGCTGGTGGCGGTGTCCCGCGAACGCCACCCCTCACCCGTGGCAGCGAAGGGTGCGCCGGTGCCCACCATGGGGCGGTCAGTCGCCGCCTCCGTGGTGAACTCCCTTTCCAGCTGCCCCAACACCTGTCGGCGCAACCGGCTGAGACGGTCGCTGCCGCACGCAATGCCGAGCGCGCGCACGGTCTTGGCGTCGATGGGGAGCTGGTTGCGCACGCGTTCGCGAAGCATGGCGCGCACGAACGCGTCGGAGACGCGCCGGCGATTGGTCTGACGATGAACCAGCATCGGAATCCCTCGGTGGTCCCCGACCACCACGGCCGGAGGTGAGACCAGTCTAGGCCGACTGCGAGGTGGCTCCCGCGGGGGCGGTCACTCTCAGGGGGGCGGAGGAAGACGCCAGCCGTGAGGTCCGGAGAAACCGGATGAACCGGATCATCCGGATCGTCCGGTGCTCCGGATGTGTTCCCACATCCGGAGGCGGCGGATAGGCTCGGACAATCCGGATGATCCGGTGTGATCGACTCCGGCAGTGGATTGAGCGGCAGGGCAGGGGAGCGTCTTGGGATCAGTCTCGCTGCCCCTCGCGCCCCGTCAGGCCCGCGAGGTACCTGGTCCCGGTTCATGTCAGCGACGGTGCTGAAACTGTGATACTCGGGAAACGTCGGCCAGGCAGGAAGCAAAAGTTACGTGCGCTAGACCTTTCCCATGAAAGGTTCATCGCATCTCAGCGCCGTCGGCCCCGCCGCCTTCCCCGAGGTCGCCGCCAACTCGGCCGCCCGGCCCACGCTCCTCACCGTCGCCGAACTTTCGGCGCGTTGGGGGATCGCCGGGTACACGCTCCGCGCCTGGGCGCGCGGGGCGCGTCACCGATTGCCGTTACGAACAGGGCGAGTGGCGGTTTCTCCATACCGCCCGTCTCCGGCTGACCCCGCGGGGCGCCGTGGAGAGGCCTGCGGCCGCCGAGATCTTGCTGAACCTCCCTGCGTATCCGGTCACGGCCGCGGAACTCGCTGCTCACGTTCGCTGCACCGAAGACACGATCCGACGCCGGGCGCGGGCCGGCCAGTACATGCCGGCCATGTACACGCCTGTCGGTTGGCGGTTTGGGGCTCAGCTTCTCGATCCCTCATTCCCGGTGTCCGGAGCCGCGAGCGGCCCGTCAGGCGCCGCAGAAACGGCCGACAGAGACCGTGAGACGGATCCGCTCGCTGCGCTGCGGAACCTGACGTTCGATGTCCGCCGTCTTGGCGTGCCGGCCGCTACCGGCGGGACCTACGTGCCGGCCGTGGCTGGCGCGGCCGCCCCGCGCAAGAAGGGGCGGGGGCCGCGGTCGATCTATTCCCGCTGACCACGCGGACGACGGTGGGTCCGACGCTCGGTGTGGGGCTCTGCTGTGCGG
>JACVCT010000298.1 GCA_016741895.1 Gemmatimonadaceae bacterium
CGGCACAACGGGCGAGGCGTGGGGTGCAGACCCCGGCGCGCTCCCCGCCGGCCAGCTGGCTGAAAGCGTAGGCCGCGGCCCAAGCGACGGCCCGGCCGGGAGCGGCGTTCCGTACGCCGTCATGCTCGACTGCGTGGTGCAGCACAATGTGTATCACGCTGGACAGGTTGTGCTGAGCAAGAAGGCGTTGCGACCATGATCGCGACCGCGAACCTCGACCCGGACCAGAACCCGAGACGCCATCCACAGCGGTGCGACGTGAGTGATGGGCTCTGGGTAAGAGTGGTGCAGGAGCAAGATCTCGCGATCCACCACTTTCGGATAGCGTGATGCCGCCGCTGCACCACTCACACCCAGAACCCACGTCGCACAGCTCACGGCTGTGGATGGCGAACCCCGACCCCGACCGCAGTCCTAGCGTTCGCGCAGCCAAATATTCCTGAACCGCACCGGATGTGAATGATCCTGCAGCTGAACGGGCAGCCGCATCTCATGCACCGAATACGGCACGCGCGCCCGATTGGCCGTCGGCCCCACCAGCGCCTGGTTGTCGTGCACCAGCACGCCATTGTGCCTCACGGTGAACACGGCGGGTGACACCAACTTGCCGTCGGCAAAACGCGGCGCCGTGTAGACAATGTCATACGTCTGCCATTCGCCCGGCTTGCGGCTCACGTTCACGCGCGGCGGATACTGCCCGTACAGCGCCGCCGCCTGACCATCCGGATAGGTGGGATTGTCGAAGGAATCGAGGATCTGCACCTCGTAGCGTCCGCCACCAAAGAACACACCGCTGTTGCCGCGATCCTGGTCACTGCCCACCGGCGGGTTGGGTGACATCCACTCAATGTGCAGCTCGACGTCCCCGCACCACGCGCCCGTGGGCCTCGTGCCCCGGCCCCGCACCACTTCAAACGCATCGCCCACGATCTTCCAGGCGGCGGCGCTGCTGTCCGCCATTTCCCACGCGTCCAGCGAGGTCCCGTCAAACAGCACGACGGCGTCTGCGGGGCGCGGCATGGCCACATAGGGGCCGGCGTCCTGCACGGGCGGCGCAGGGCGCTCCCGTGAATGCTGCGGCCAACCATCGATGATGGAATCGGGCACCGCCGACGCGATCATCTCGGCAGTCGACGCCGCATTTTCCGATGCCGCGTCATCCGATGCCGAACGACCAGCACCACAGGCAGAGGACAGCACCACGGAACAGCCCACGATGAGGGTGGCAAACGATCGCGAGAGAGTGTGCACGAGGCAGCGGGTGAGGGGCGGGGAAGTAACAGTGGCCAACGTGACGGCGTGAAAACTACAGCACGTTCACGCCTGTGGCGGCCACGAGAATCTCCGTCCAGTCCTGCGCATCGAGCCGTATGCGCGTGGCGGCCACCGCCTCCTCCAACACCGACAGGCGGCGCGATCCGGCAATGAGGTGCGGGTGACTGGGCAACCGCAGCAGCCACGCAAACGCGATGGTGGTACTGGTGACCTCATGCCGCGCGGCCAGGATGGCCATGGCTTGCTGCACCCGCTGTGCGTCGTGTCCTTCGCTGGTGAACAGCGCGCCGCCACCCAGCGGCGACCAGATCATGGGACGTGCGCGCAGACGCTGCGCCTGATCGAACGTGCCATCGGTGATGGGCGCCCGATGCAGCGGATGGCACTCCACCTGATTGGTGACCAGCGGATAACGCGCGTGCAGCAACTCGAATTGCGCCGGTGTGAAGTTGGACGCGCCGAAGGCCAGCACCTTTCCGTCGTCCGCGAGCTTCTCGAAAGCACCCGCCACCTCGTCGGCATCCATGAGCGGATCAGGGCGGTGCAGTAGCAACAGGTCGAGGCGATCGGTGCGCAGCGCGCGCAGTGACTGCTCCACGCTGCGCACGATGTGCCGCGCCGAGCTGTCGTAGTGCTTGATGCGCGTACCGGGATGCTGCGGCGACACCAGTTGAATGCCGCACTTGCTCACCAGCTGCATCTGCTGACGGCGTTCGGGCGCGAGCGCCAGGGCCTCACCGAAGAGCGTCTCCACGGTGTAGTTGCCGTAGATGTCGGCGTGGTCAAAGCTCGTGATGCCCAGCTCGAGACACTGTTCAATCCAGCGCAGGCGCTCCGCTGGCGTCCACTGCCACGCCGCCATGCGCCACACACCGGCAACGATCGGAGAAAGCACGGATCATCCTCCAGGGTCGTAGGCGAGAATGCCGGACCGCCGCGCTGTCCTGATGGCCGCCCCGTCCCCGCGGCGCGCCGATGGATACCGACCGGACGCTGCTGGGGGCGATTGGCGCGACAGACGCGGGGAAGGCATCGTACGAGTGTGTGGCGTGGGCCGCGGTCCGGCTAGGGGAGCTCCCCGAAGCACGCGGCCGGGGAGCAGACGCCCCGTCATACCTCACCTGGACCTCCCGCATGCCACAGCCCGCCCGCCCAACCCCCTGCACTCCCATGCTCCGTCGTCTTGCTGTCGGCGTGCTCACGCCCCTGCTGCTTTCGTCGGCCGCATCAGCCCAGTCCGGCCTGACCGGCACCCTCATCATCACCAACAAGCAGCCCTCCACCGCCACACTCGTGGACGTGGCCTCGGGCCGCACGCTCGCCACGCTGCCCACCGGGCACGGCCCGCATTGAATCGTGGTCACCCGCGACGGCCGGACGGCCATCGTCACGGACTATGGCACTGGCCCGCAGCCCGGCAGCACGCTCACCCTCATCGACGTCGCCAATCGCCGCGTGGCCCGCACCATCAGCCTCGGCGACAATCGGCGGCCGCACGGCATTGTGCTGCTGCCGGGTGATTCCATTGCCGCCGTGACCGTCGAGGCCAACCGCGCCGTGCTGCTGGTGCGTCTCGCCACCGGCGAGATCGCCAGGACCGTGCTCACCAATCAGGCCGGTTCACACATGGTGGGCGTGACCGCCGACGGCACCCGCGGCTGGACCGGTGACATCGGCAGCAACACGGTGTCCGAACTCGATCTCGTGCGCGGGGTCGCGCTGCGCACCGTGAGCGTGCCCGCGCAGCCCGAGGCCATCAACGTCACCCCCGATGGCAAGGAAGTCTGGGTGGGCAGCAACGCCACCGGAAAAGTGAGTGTCGTCGACGCCGCCACCGGTCAGGTCAGCACCGCGGCCGAGGGCTTCGGCTGGCCCTATCGCGTGCTCTTTTCGCCCGACAATCGCACCGTGCTCCTGCCCGATCTGCGTGGTGAATCGCTGCGCTTTCTCGACCGCGCCACACGCAAGGAACTGGGCCGCCTGGACCTGCCGGGCAAGGCACCGCAGGGCATCATCTTCGAGCCCAGCGGGCGCTACGCCTTTCTTTCGTTCAGCAGTGCGGGCGTGGTGGCGGTGGTGGACGTGAACGCGCGCCGCATCGTACGCGAAATCCCGGCCGGCGACACGCCCGACGGTGTGGTCTTCACCACCTTCAGGCCAGCCACTCCTTGAACAGCTTCTCGTCCACACCCACGCACAGCTTCTGCTGACAGCGCACCAGCGGCTGCTTGAGCAGCAATGGCTCATCGGCGAGGATGCTCAGCCACCGCTCCTCGCCGTACAGCGCCGTGCGCAACCCGAGGTCGGCAAAGCGCTTGCTGTCGCGGTCGAGAATGCCCTCAATGCCGAACTTCTGCACGAAACGCTTGAGCTCGCCGATGGCGGCGGCGCGCTCCGCCAGATCCACGAAATGTGTCTTCACGCGGCGCTCCGCAAAGAAGCGAAGCGCCTTGCGGGTTTCGGCGCTCTTCTTGGTGCCGAAGATCTGAACCTGCAGGTCGGAAGCGGGCATGGCGAGAAAGACTACTCGCGCGTGCGGCGCACTGGCAGCGGCGTTCTGGCACTGGGATGGTCCTGCGGGGTCCGCCGGCCGCCTGGCGCCTGAAACTGCCCCTTCAACGGGGGCGTAAACCTCACAAGCGGGCCTGTCGTGCCGGGCCCGTCACCTTGGCCGGTGTACCCCCATCCGTCGCGCCCACGCGTGGAGACTCGATCCATGTACCAGGAAACCAGCGGCGCGGCCGCCACCCCCAGCGTCAGCAACGTCATCTCGATGGTGAAGCTGCAGGCCATGCAGCAGCGTCGCGAGATGATCGCCGAGCAGTACCAGAACACCATCGCCGAGCGGGGGCGAATTGGGCAGGAGCGACTGAACGCGCAGGCCCGCGGCGACATGGACATGGTCCGGGAGTACGACGCGACCATCGCCCGAATCGGCACTCGACTGCAGACGCTCGAGCAGAAACTCGCCGACGCCGACCGGCAGATCGACGAGGCCATGCAGGCCCCCATCGCAATTGAGGGTGAGCCTGCGACCACGACGGACCCCTTGGTCGCGAGCAATCCGGGCACCGCCATCGCACTCATTCCGCCCACCGGCTCGCAGGTGGAGGGCATGTTGCGCGCGCAGGCCAATGAGTATCAGCGGGCCATGGCCATTGAGGCGGTGGGTCTGCTGCTGTTTGGCGCCGTGCTCTGGCGCTTCGGCGTGGCGCGTGGCCGCCGCAAGGCGCGCGAGGAGGCGCTGGCCCTGCCTCAGGCCGCGCGCGACGAGGACCGCCTGCAGCAGGCCGTGGATGCCATTGCCATCGAGGTGGAGCGCCTGTCCGAAGGCCAGCGCTTCATCAACAACCTCATGGCCTCGCGCCGGCCGGAACGCGAAGCTCTGCCGGCTCGCCCCAGCACCACCCCCAACGACGGCACCCGCATCACCCCGCATTGACCGAAAACGTACCGGGCTGATGGTGGACAGTCAGACCGGGATGATGGTGGACAGCGGGCTCGGGCGTCGGGCGGCGCGTTCGCGCGCTACGCGGTAATCCCCGCCTCCGCCCCGGCAATCGCC
>JACVCT010000299.1 GCA_016741895.1 Gemmatimonadaceae bacterium
CGGCGCCGGCCAGGGTGACGATGCGCCGCGCGCCACGGCCACCGGGAGTCTGACCCTCACGGCGGTCACGGTGCAGGACGCGGGGCGGGGGGTGATCGAGCTGGCCGTTCCGGCCACGGCGACCGGCGTCGTGCACTTGGTGCTGGACGGGGTGACGGTGCGCGGAAACAAGGGGCACGGCGTGCTGGTCAACGACCAGCTGGTGCCGGATGTGGTGGATGACATGCCTGATCCGCGCGGCTCCGACGCCAGTGTGGTGGTGCGGGTGCGCCGCACGCGCTTTCTCGACAATGGCTACAGCGTGTCCGATCGTGATGGGCTGCGCGTGAACGAGGGCGGCAACGGCTACCTGCAGTTCATTGCCGACGACATGACGGCCAACGACAACGCGGCCGACGGCATTGAACTCGACGAGCGCGGCCCCGGCAGCGTGCTGCTGCAGGTCACCAACTCGCAGATTCTCCGCAATGGCAAGTTCGACCCGGACGATCTCGATGACGGCTTCGACATCGACGAGCTCAACGAGGGGGACATCGTGGGCCAGCTTCGTGGTGTCGTGGCCAGCGACAATTTCGAGGAGGGGCTCGACTTCAACGAGAACGACGCGGGGGACCTGCGGGTCGATCTCTTCGGTGTGGTGGCCAACAACAACCGCGAAGAAGGCATCGACTACGAGGAGGACGACGACTTCGCCGGGGGTGGTGACCTGATTGCCGTGATGGTGGACGTGACGGCCAATGGCAACGGCGTGGACGGTGGTGACGGCGGACTCAAGATCCGCGAGAAGGGTGCGGGCTCGCTGTCGGTGGACCTCACTCGCGTGCGCGCCGACAGCAACAGGGTGTCCGGCGTGGACATTCGCGAGACCGAGGCCGGCAATCTGCTCGCGCGGCTCGAAACGATCTTCGTGTCGGGCAATGCCGGTCGCGGCGTGCGGGTGCGTCAGGAATCCACGGGCTTCGGTCAGGTGAGCTCGGTCAACATCTTTGGCACCGGCAACACGGGCAACCTCTTCGAGACCAGCGGCGTGAACTGACCGCGGGGCGGGTTGAATCCTGAGGGGGACCACGTAGACTGCACTGTCCGGCAGTTCACCTGTCCCCCTCAATTCGACCGGAGTGCCCATGCTGATCAGTGCCACGCTGGCCCAGGCCCTCAACGCCCAGGTGGGCAATGAATTCGGGGCCAGTCTGCAGTACTACGCCATCGGTGCGCATTTCCACCGTCAGCATCTCGCGCAACTGGCCAAGCTGTTCTTCAAGCAGGCCGACGAGGAGCGTGAGCACGCGCAGAAGATCCTGCACTACATCGTCGAAACCGGCGGTGAGCTGCGCCTGCCCGCGGTGAAGGAGCCCGTGCATACGTTCGCCACCGCCGAGGATGCGCTGCAGGCCGCGCTCAACTGGGAAGTGGAAGTGACGGGGCAGATCAAGCGGCTCATGGATCTGGCGGCCAGTGAAAGCGACTATCTGGCGCAGAACTTCCTGCAGTGGTTCGTGGACGAGCAGCTGGAGGAGGTCACCAAGATGCAGCGCCTGCTGGGTGTGGTGCGCATGGCCGGTGAGCGCAATCTGCTGTCCGTCGAGGCCTACCTCGTGCACGGCGGCGACTGAGCGCCCGCGTCAGGCAGGCGGATCCCCAAGCCGTCGGTTGATCAGCGGCGGGGAGACTCGAGCTGCTGACGCAGGACCTGTTCGAGCTCGGCGCTGGTGAAGGGTTTGGGCAGGAGCGCGCTCACGCCGCGGTGCGTTGCGAGATCCTCGTCGTTGGTGTCCATGTGGCCGGTCATGACGATGACCGGCACGTCGGGCATGCTGCCGTGCACGAGGGCGGCCACATCCCATCCGCTCATGTCCGGCATGGCGAGATCGGTCAGTACGAGCGCGGGGCGTTCGGCCGCCAGGGCCGCGGCCACCTCCGTGGGCGAGGCAAGGGCGCGCACGACAAAGCCGGCCCGTTCGAGCAGGCGGGCGGTGCCGCGCAGCACCGCGGGTTCATCATCCACCACGAACACGACCCGCGCGCCGTCCGGGCGCTGGTCTGCCGTGTGCGGGTCATCGAACAACGAGCCTTCCGGCGCGACGACAGGATGCGGCGGTGATGCCGGCGCCGGCAGGGCGGGCAGCAGCACATCCATGCGTGTGCCGATGCCCGGTGTGCTCTGTGCGCGGACCACGCCGCCCAGGGCGGTTACGGTGGCGTGCACCGTGGAGAGGCCAAGGCCCGACCCGCGCTGCGGGCCCTTGGTGGTGTAGAACGGTTCGAATATGCGCGCGAGCGTGCTGCGATCCATGCCAATGCCGTTGTCGATGACGGTCAATCGCGCGATCCGCGGCATGCCATCGAGGGGCGTGCCGGCCAACGCGCTGCCCAGCAAGGTGGACGTGGCCAGAGTGGACTGGGCCAGTGAGTCCCCAGCGCCCTCCTGCGCCCGCGTCACGCGATCGGGCGTGATTTCATCGACGCGCAGCTGCACCACGCCGCCCTCCGGCATGGCCTGCGCCGCGTTGTTGACCAGGTTGAGCAGCACCTGTTGCAGCTCACTGGCCTCGGCGGCCACGTGCACTGCGCCGTCCAGCTGCACACGGAGGGTCACGTTGGCCGGCAGCAGGGCCGGCAGCAGACGCTCCGACTCCGCAATCAGCGCACCCAGCTCCAGCACGTCGCGCACTCCTTGCGGCGGCCTGGCAAAGGACAGAATGCGGCGGACCAGCACCCGCGCGCGCTCGCTTGTCTGCAGAATGTCCTCGAGCATGGGACGCGGGTCGCCGCCCGCCGCCACCACCCGCTGGGCGTGCTCGGCATCCGCCACGATGGGCTGCAGCAGGTTGTTGAAGTCGTGCGCGATGCCGCCGGTGATGGTGCCGAGGGCCGCGAGACGCTGACGGCGATCGGACTCCAGTTCGGCGGCGCGACGCGCCACGACCTCGTTGCCGAGTCCCTCGAAGAGGTAGCCCACGGAAAGGGCCAGCAGCAGGTCGATCATGAGCACGCTGCTGGCGCTCACGGTCCACATGAGCCCGGGCGCATCGAGGCCGGCGGTCCATGGCATCCGCCCCGTGGGAATGAGCAGGCCAATGACCAGGAGAATCACGCCGCTGGCGACAATGGCGCGCACGCTGGCGCGTACGCCAAAGAGCACGCTCGTGAGAATGGGAAACCCCAGCAACCAGGGGAAGCCCGCCGCCATGAAGCCGAAGTTCCAGAGGAAGTACACCCCGAGCAGCAGGGGCAGCATGATCACCACACCGGCGCGGACGGTGTAGGGCAGTGACCGGCCCAGCGTGATGCACAGCAGGCCGCTGTAGATGAGCGTGTCGAAGATGACCACGCCCCGCTGGCCGGTGATCCAGGCAATGGACCCGCCCACGGCATAGGCCAGCCCGCCGAAGATGCAGCAGCCAAGCAGCACCGCGGCAAGAATGCGCCGCCGCCAAGCGTCGATGGGGGCGCCGCCCGGCTGCCCGATCCAATCGAGCAGAGCGCGCAGGCGTTGCCTGGCAGGGTCAACCGGTTCGGTCCTGGTCATGAACCGAAACCGGCACCACAGCGGAAGGGGCGAACGGCGGTCATCAGGGACATGACGAAGAACGATAGCATCTGGACACCGGAATGGCGGACGCCGCGCCTGCGGTGACGGGCGATCTGCCCCGCGGGGTTGATTGCTCCCGCTGGCGGGGGTTAGTAGCGTTCAGGGATACCTGTCGCGCTGCCCGACGGGATTCCCGGTTGGGACTCCCCGTCGGGATTCCCCGTCGGGATCCGCCCTTTCTTCCCGCCCATGCCATCGACATTCCGCGCCGGTCAGCCGGCTCGTGTGCTGTATGCGTTTCTGCCGCTGCTGCTTGCCGCTTGTGCGACATCCGGCGGCGCCGGTGTGCGCGCCACGGCCAACGATCCCCGATTCCAGATGGGTGACGCCGCCGCTGTGGCCCGCGCACGCGCGGACAGCCTGCGCTATCCGTACACCAAGGCCGACATCGACTTCATGACGGGCATGATTCACCATCATGCCCAGGCCATCTACATCTCGCGCTGGGCTGAGAGCCATGGCGCCAGTGCGGAAGTGCAGCGCCTGACCGCGCGCATCATCAATGCGCAGGCCGACGAGATCACGCTCATGCAGACCTGGCTCAAGGATCGTCTGCAGCCCGTGCCGGTGGTCGACAGCACGGGGCAGGTCACGATGCCTGGCGGCGGTCATGACGCGCACGCCCACGCCGGCCATGACATGAGCGCCATGGGCGGTGCGATGATGCCCGGCATGCTCACCGATGCGCAGCTCAAGCAGCTCGACGCCGCGCGCGGTGAAGAGTACGACCGGCTCTTCCTCACGTTCATGATTCTGCATCACCGCGGTGCCGTGACCATGGTGAAGCAGCTGTTCACGTCCGATGGCGCCGGCCAGGATGAGACGGTGTTCAAGTTTGCCAACGACGTGGAAGTCGACCAGAGCACCGAGATCAAGCGCATGTTCACGATGATGCTGGCCCGCGGCTGGGTCCCGCCGCAGTAACGCCGCAGCAACGCCGTTGCGCGCGTCCCGCCCGCTTGCGCGCGCCCACTCTGCAGTACCCTGGTTCCCACCCTCCAACCTTCACGGGTCCGATGTCCCAGTACACCACCCGCGCCGCACTGACGGCCGCGCTCTTCGCGCTCAGCGCCTGCGCCTCGGGCAAGAAGCCCGACCAGGCGCCGTCGCCGGCCGCCGATCCCCGCAACAACCTGAAGGCCGGGTTGTTTGATGCGGCGGAATACTCGTCGAATCTCAAGGTGCTGGCCAAGGCCGTGTCGCCCAAGGGCTTCCTCGGCATCACCAACTCCGATCTCGCCTT
>JACVCT010000300.1 GCA_016741895.1 Gemmatimonadaceae bacterium
ACCGTCAGGTCCAGCACCTGCGCGATGTTCTTGCCCTTGTAGAGCACCTCCAGCGTCTCGCGGTTGTAGCGCTGGCCGTGGCAGACCTCGCAAGGCACGTACACGTCGGGCAGGAAATGCATCTCGACCTTGACCACGCCGTCGCCCTGGCAGGCCTCGCAGCGGCCCCCGGCCACGTTGAAACTGAAGCGGCCAATCTTGTAGCCGCGCTCCCGGCTCTCCGGCAGCATCGCGTAGAGTTCGCGAATGGGAGTAAAGACCTGCGTGTACGTCGCTGGATTCGAGCGCGGCGTGCGGCCAATCGGGCTTTGGTCGATCTCCACGACCTTGTCGAGTTCCTCCAAGCCAGTGATCTTGCCGTGCTTGCCGGGCTCGGCCTTTGAGCCATAAATATGCTTCGAGAGTGCGCGATACAGAATGTCGTTGACCAGCGTAGACTTGCCGCTTCCGGAGACGCCCGTCACCACCACCAGCATGCCCAGCGGGATATCGACACTGACATCCTTCAGGTTGTGCTCCGTCGCATTCTTTATCGACAACTTCTTGCCATTGCCCAGACGGCGCACGTCGGGCACCGCGATCTCGCGGCGTCCGCTCAGGTACTGCCCGGTCAGGCTGTCCTTCGTATGCGCCACGTCCGCGGCCGATCCCGCCGCAACTACTTCGCCGCCCAGACGCCCCGCGCCCGGCCCCAAGTCAATTACATAGTCCGCCCGCTCAATCGTCTCTTGATCGTGTTCCACGACGAGCACGGTATTGCCTAGGTCTCGCAGCTTTTCGAGCGTACCCAATAGCCTGTCGTTATCGCGCGGATGCAAGCCAATCGACGGTTCATCCAGTACGTACAACACGCCGCGAAGCTGGCTGCCGATCTGCGTGGCCAAACGAATGCGCTGCGCCTCACCGCCCGACAGGGATTCGGCGCTGCGATTGAGCGTGAGGTAGTCGAGTCCCACGTCCACGAGAAAGCGCAGGCGTTCCCGCACTTCCTTGAGGATGGGACCGGCGATGCCGGGATCGAGACCCGGATGTCCCGGGCGACGCAGCGGCACGCTGTCGAAGAACGTGAGCGCGTCGCCCACGCTGCGCTCCACCACCGCGCCAAGGTTTTCACCGTGCACGGTGACCGCGAGCGATTCGGGACGCAGACGCCGGCCTTCGCAGGACGGGCATGGCGCCGCCACCATGTACTGTTCGAGTTCGAGCCGCACGGCATCGGAGCTGGTTTCGTCGTAGCGGCGCTGCACGTGCGTGACGATGCCCTCCCAGGTGCCTTCCGCGCCCTTGGCGGTTTTGGCCGCGGTCTTGACCGCCTTGCGCACCCCACGGCGGGCACCGGGCGTCGCACCGGCCACGCCATGCAGCAGTTGCTGCCGTACGCTGGCCGAGAGCTTGCCCCAGGGCGCATTCAGGTCGAAGCCGATCTGCTTGGCGAGGCCCGGCAGAATGACCTTGCGCAGATAGCCATCCGGCTCGCCCCAGGGCAGCACCACGCCCTCCAGAATGGAGATCGACGGATCGCCGAGTACGAGGTCCTCGCTCACGCTGCGCGTGGTGCCGAGACCGCTGCAGGTCTCACAGGCGCCGAAGGGCGAGTTGAACGAGAAGTGGCGCGGCTCGAGCTCCGGCATGGAAATGCCGCAGTTGGGGCAGCCATAGCGCTCCGAGAACATTTCGGTCGTGGGTGTGGCCCCGTCGTAGCGCAGCACTTCCACGAGTCCTTCGGCCAGGCGCAGCGCCGTCTCCACGGAATCCGTGATGCGTCCGCGGTCTTCCGTGCGTACGACAAGCCGATCGACCACCACCGAGATGGAGTGATTGAGTCGCTTGTTCAGCTTCGGCGGATCGGCCAGTTCAATGAGCTCGCCATCCACCACGGCGCGCACAAAGCCCTGCTTGCGGGCGTTCTCGAAGAGCTCGCGGAATTCACCCTTGCGCTCCTGCACCAGCGGGGCACGAATCTCGAGGCGTGTGCCGTCGGGCCAGGCCAGCACCTGCTCGGCAATCTGCGCGGGGCTCTGCCGCTGCACTGCACGCCCGCAGTTGGGGCAATGCGGCGTACCGGCGCGCGCGTACAGCAGACGCAGATAGTCGTAGATCTCGGTAACCGTGCCCACCGTGGAGCGCGGATTGTGGCCGGCGGTCTTCTGCTCGATGGATATGGCCGGCGAAAGTCCCTCGATGGAGTCCACATCGGGCTTCTCCATGAGCCCGAGGAACTGCCGCGCGTAGGCCGACAGCGACTCCACATAGCGCCGCTGCCCTTCGGCGTAAATCGTGTCGAAGGCCAGTGATGACTTGCCCGAGCCCGAGAGCCCGGTCACCACCGTGAGCTTGTCCCGCGGGATGGTGACGCTGATGTTCCGCAGATTGTGCTCGCGCGCGCCGCGCACGCGCAGGGTATCGGCGTCATCGGCCGCAGCAGGCCGCTCGGTGGATGCGCCAGCCTGCCGCCTGGCGGCAGCCGCCGACTCTCGGGATATCTTCGGTTTGGCCATAAGCATAGGAAGCTGCGGCGTTCGCGCGGAGCAGACAACCCCGCGTGGTCACATTCCAGCGTTCGCTCGGAGGTCGAGTATGTCCCAGTCGTCCCACCAGCCCGTGGTGGTCCTCACCACCCTGCCAACCACCCACGATGCCGAGGCGTTCCTGACGGCCTTGCTGGCCGAGCACCTCATCGCCTGCGGTTCGGTGGGCCCCGCGGTGCGGTCGGTCTATCGCTGGCAGGGCCAGGTGGAGCGTGCAGCGGAGCTGCCAGTGACGCTCAAGACCACGCGGGACCGGCTCCCGGCGCTGGAAGCGGCCGTGCAGTCCCGGCATCCCTACGAGGTGCCCGAATGGCTGGTGCTGGCGGTGGACCAGGCCTCGGCCGCCTACGGGCAGTGGATGGTGAGCGAGACACACCCGGATTGACCGTCGGCATCACGGCCCGGTCCCGGTCTGTTTCATCGCCGGGACGCGTGGTGGCGCACACACCGGTTGGGTCGTCCCGCGGGTATGATCGAGATCCAGTCGCTTTCCAAGCGCTACGGCAGCTTCACCGCCGTGCGCTCGCTCGACCTTGTGGTCCCGGCCGGCGAATTGTTCGGCTTCCTCGGTCCCAACGGGGCCGGCAAGACCACCTCCATGCGCATGATCGCGGGCATTCTGCAGCCCACAGCCGGACAGATTCGCATTGCCGGTCATGATCTGCTCAAGGATCCGCTGCGCGCCAAGCGGGCCCTCGGATTCATTCCCGATCGACCGTTCATCTACGAGAAGCTGACCGGTCTCGAGTTCCTGCGCTTCAGCGCCGGCCTCTATGGAGAAACGGGGCCCGAGGTGGACAGGCGCGGACAGGAACTGCTGGCGCTGTTCGATCTCGAGCCGTGGCGCGACGAACTGGTCGAGAGCTACAGCCACGGCATGCGTCAGAAACTCATCATCGCCAGTGCATTCGTGCATCGTCCCCAGGTGATCGTGGTGGACGAACCAATGGTCGGACTCGATCCCAAGTCGTCGCGCATTCTCAAGGACCTGTTCCGCGAATACACCCGCCGCGGCCACACCGTGATGATGAGCACGCACCCGCTGGAAGTGGCCGAGGGCATGTGTGATCGCATCGGCATCATGCAGCGCGGCGAGCTGGTGGCCTGCGGCACCATGGACGAGTTGCGGGCCTCGTCGGGTCGTGACGACGCGCTCGAGGACATCTTCCTCCGCCTCACCGGCGACCGCGTGGCGCGCGAACTGGTCGAGGTGCTCGATGCCTGAGTCGCGGGGCGGCGTGGGCGCGCTGGATCTGCTGCGCCCCAAGTGGCAGATGGCGCGTCATCGCCTGCGTACCCACGAACAGGGGGACCTGCGACGCACACTCGTGGTGGGAGCGCTCGGGTTCGGCTTCTGGAGCGTGGCGTTCTTTGTCTCCCTGCGACTGCTGCGCTACTTCCGCAGCGCCGAGGACATCGGAACGCTGCTGGCGGCCAAGCTGCTGGCGCTCATTCTCCTGTCCTTTGTTTCCATTCTGCTGCTGTCCAACACCATCGGGGCGCTGTCCAGCTTCTTCCTGGCGCGTGATCTCGATCAGTTGGCGGCATCGCCGGTCACACCGGCTGCGCTCTTCCGGGCGCGTCTGGCCGAAACGGCCTTGCATTCGAGCTGGATGGTGGTGCTGCTGCTGGTACCGGTGATTGCCGCCTACGGCGTGGCGTACGACGGTGGCGTGGGCTTTGTGCCCTATGCGCTTGCCGTCATGCTGCCCTATCTCCTCATTCCCGCCGCACTCGGGTCGTCGTTCACGCTGTTGCTGGTGAACGTGTTTCCCGCGCGGCGCACGCGTGATCTGCTGAGCGTCATCACGGCACTGGCCGTGGCCGGCCTGGTATTGGTGTTCCGCGCCGCGCGGCCCGAGCAGCTGGCGCGTCCCGAAGGCTTTGCCAACTTCATGCAGTTCGTCGCGGCGCTCGACACGCCCTCCTCGCCCTGGATGCCCAGCGAGTGGGCAGCCACGGGCATCGTGAAGTTCCTGAGCGGCAAGGCCGCCTGGCAGCCGCTGCTGCAACTTTGGGCGCTGGCAGCGGCGCTGTGTGCGGCGGGCCACTTTGCCTACACGCGAGGCTGGCGCCGCGCCTACAGCATGGCGCAGGAAGGTGCCAACCGGCAGCGCCATCAGAAGCCGGCGCGCGGCTGGTTCGATCGCGCGCTGCTCGTGCTTGGTCCCGTGCGCCGCGGGCTCGTGCGCCAGGTACTGGCCGTGTTCTCCCGCCGCAGCACGCCGTGGCGCCAGCTGGTCCGCTGCTCGTGGCCGCCCGTGGGTCACGGGGCCAACGGGCCGCTCCTCGCCCCAATCGG
>JACVCT010000301.1 GCA_016741895.1 Gemmatimonadaceae bacterium
CCGAATTGGGATGGCCTCGAACTTACCGATTGAATCGAAATCGATACACGCCCAACGCGCGGCTAACTGCCCGCACTACTTCCACTTACCGAACTCGGTCGAACTCTAGACCGGACACGCCTGAGTTTCGGGTCATGAGTTCAGGTTTCGAGTTATTGGTTGGTGCAACTCTGAACTCATGACTTGAGCTCAAAGCTCAGAGCTGACCGGACTGTCGGTTAGCTCTGAGCTTTGAGTTGAAGTTTTGAGTTTTCAGTTTCGGGGCGGCGTGGGATCAAACCGCCTGAACAAACACACAGCCAGCCTGCTGCGCCATCACGTTGGCGAAGATGCCGCTGGGCTGCATGATGACGCCCGGCACCAGCATGCTGTTGGCCTTCGCGCGCGCCTCGGCCGGCGTGAGCTTGTCCTTGCGCTGCACGAGTCCCACCACCGAGCGATACGCCAGATTGCAGGCCAGCACGATGGCTCCGCCCTCGATCTGCTTGTCGAGCATGAGCGCGGCAAAGTTGGCGGGCGTGTCGACACCGGAAGCCGGGAGCACCGGGTTGAACTTGAGCGGCTTGCCGTCGTCGCCCTTGAGCTTCTCTTCTTCGCCCACGTTGTACGTGGTCCAGAAGTCCTGATTCATGGCGAGGTGAATGCCGTTGTGGCGGATGACCATGACAGCCGTCATGTCGCCTTTCTTGGGCTTGAGCACCTCGTTGTACTGGCGCTGCCAGATACCCGAGCGCAGCACGCCGACGCCGCCTTCGACTTCCGGCACATCGAACATGGCGCGGTGCTTGCCCTTGATGCGCTTGGCCCAGGTCGTGTCCCACGATTCCTGCTGCTGCGCGACGTCCAGATAGGCGTCGAGTTCGCGCGCCGCACTCTCGGACCGCGCGACAACGCCGGCGTCATGGGACATCGCCTGGCTGGTGGCGGGCAGGGTGGCAAGCGCTGCGGCACTGAGACCGGCGTGCTTGAGAAACGTGCGACGCGCCGAGGACATGCGAGGAAGCTCCAGTGAGATGGTGCGCGAGTGGCGCCGGTTGGTCGTGACCGCAGGAATTGCTTGATGATGGCGCCTTGCCCGCGCAAAGTCACGCGGCCATCGGTGGAAACGGCCATCCGCCCACGCCACGGCTCAGGCCTGACGTCCCCACTTCACCCGGCAGTACACGGGATGGAAACCCATGCGCTGGGCATTCTTCTGGGAGGTGCTGCCCGGTGCCGCGACCATCATGGCCAGATCGCAGCCGGCGTTGGCGGCAAGGGCCAGCCGTGACTCGAAGAGCGCGCGCTGCACACCCCGACGCCGTGCGTCCGGCCTGGTGCTGGCGCCGGCAAACAAGGCGACGCTGTCGTACAGATGCAGCGCCCCTGACCCCACGTCTTCGCCTTCCAGCGACGCGAGAAAGCTGAACGTGCCCTCGGCGCGGGCACTCACCCGGCCCAGCGTGCGCATGAAGGTGGCGAGTTCGGGCGTTTCCCCCCAGCCCGCAGCCGCAACATCTGCCCAATGATCAGCCTCGTCAGTCCCGGCCAGGCGCACCCGCGGCGTGTGCGCGCCGGTGTGGGTTGGCCCACGATCGGCGGCCGAGATGGGGCGCAGCAGCACCATGGACCATTCCACCACGGAATATCCGCGCGCGGCGAGCAGGGGCAGGAGAGCCTGGTCGGCCATGACGCTCACCTCGTGCATCACATCGGCGCCGCGTTCGGCAAAGAAGGCCTCCAGCGCATCGAGTTGCGCGGCGAGGCGGATTTCACGCGCCGACACGTCGTCAATGCCGGACACACCGAGACCAAACGTCTGCGTGAGCGGTGACCCCTGGCCATCGAACATGGCCCACACCCCATGGAGGTCGCGCCAGGTCGCGCCGGCTTCCGGATGCAGTGCGGCCCGCGCGTCAACGAAGGCGGCGTTGGCGTGGGCTTCAACGCGCTCAAGACGCTGCGCGAGCGGGAGATCGGAAAGGCGGAGTTCTGACGTCATGTGGTGAAGAGGTCTGCGTATATTGTCGTATGCTTCACCCGCTCATTCGTGTCGTCGTCACGCAGGCCGTGGACTCTGCTGGTCGCTATACTGGCGGCGGATTGCCCAAGGGCGGTGTGATGCTCGTGGTGCTGGTATTGCTGTATGGCCTGCCCAGCATGCTGGCCTGGTCGCGGCGCAGCTCACGTCGCTGGAAGATCACGGCCATCAATCTGCTGCTGGGCTGGACGGTGATCGGGTGGGTGGTGGCCATGGTGCTGACCTTTCTCTACGAGCCGCCGCCCCCGGGTGAGACGGACACCCCACATCATCGCGCAGACGACGCCGACACTCCGCGTTCGTAGGTGTGCACGAGGTCGCGCAGCCACTGTGTGCGCGATGCGTCGACCTGTTCCCAGTGAAAGCGGAAGGTCCAGTTGCCGCTGGTCCGACCCGGCAGGTTCATGCGGGCGTCGCTGCCGAGCGCGAGCAGGTCCTGCATGGGAATGAGCACCGTATCGGCCACCGAGGCCAGAGCGGCGCGAATGAGCGCCCAGGGCATGTCTTCCGACGTGCAGGCGAGATAGCGCAGGGCACGGGCCTTTTCCGCTGCGACCTCGTCGGCAAGTCGCGTGGAGTCGCCTTCGCCCGTCGACTGCCACCAGCCCATGGTCGTGTCGTTGTCATGCGTCCCCGTGTAGACCACGAGGTCGCGGTGGAATCGATGCGGCTGAAAGTCTGAGTGCTCACTTGCAAACGCGAACTGCAGAATGGCCATGCCGGGAAATCCGCAGCGCTCGCGCAGCGCGGTGACATCGGGTGTGATGAGTCCCAGATCCTCGGCCACAATGGGCAGCGGGCCCAGCGCCGCGTGCATGGCGGCGAAGAACGGCTCGCCCGGCCCTTCCACCCAGCGCCCCGACACCGCCGTCTCCGCATTGCCCGGTACCTCCCAATAGCCGGCAAAGCCGCGGAAATGATCGAGACGCAGCACATCAAATTGGTCGAGTGCGCGTCGCAGCCGTGCCTTCCACCACGCGTAGCCGTCCCGCGCCATGGCGGGCCAATCGTAGAGCGGATTGCCCCACAGTTGTCCGGTGGCGCTGAAGTAGTCGGGTGGGACGCCGGCCTGCACGGTCAGCGCACCATCGGCCTGCAACTGAAACAGCCTGCGATTGGTCCAGACATCAGCCGAGTCGTGGGCCACGTAGATGGGTACGTCACCCATGAGTCGCACACCGTGGGCTGCCGCGTATGCACGCAGCGCGCGGTACTGTGTGTCGAACACGAACTGCTCGAGCACGCGCCGCCTGATGGCGGGCGCCAGTTGGGTTCGCGCGGCCTGCAGCGCCTGCGGCTCGCGGTCTGCCAGGGCACGCGGCCACTGAGTCCACGGCGCACCGCCTTCCGACTCCTTGATGGCCATGAACAGCGCGTAGTCGGGCAGCCAGTGTGCCTCGCGCTCGACAAACTGCTGCACCGCTTCGTTGTAGGGCAGCGTATCGAGCCAGGCCTGCATGGCCTTCGGCTTCGCGGCGTGCAGGGCGGCGAAGTCGATGCGTGTTGAGTACCCACCATGGCTCGCGTCGATGGCCGTGTGGCGCGGCGCATGCTGCCCGGGTATGTGAATGAGGAGCGGGTTGCCGGCAAACGCGGAGAAGCACTGATAGGGTGAGTCTCCATAGCCGGTGGGCCCGAGCGGCAGCATCTGCCAGAGGCTCAGCCCGGCAGCCTCCATCCAGTCCACGAAGCGCTGGGCTTCAGGGCCGAGGTCGCCAATGCCATCTGCAGACGGAAGGGAGGTGGGATGCAGCAGCACACCGGCCGCGCGAGGAAACGCCATGAGGGGAACGGAGTACAGAGCAGGGCCGGCGCGATTGGCCGGCGAGGAGACGTCGTGCCTGTCCAATCTCGGCGCTCTGCCACCGCTTGGCCAGCACACGCGCCGGGCGGTCCTGTGCGTCCGGGACCTGAACTCGGTGAAACGGCGGGCATTCCCACACGTAATAACGTATACCTTATGAACACTCCCCGTGTACTTCGTCGCCTGCATGTTGCGGGCCTCCACGCCGGCTTCCTCGCACGCCGTTTCGTCGGGCGTCGTTTCTTCGGGCGCCGCGCCTGGCCTGCCACCGGCCTGGCCGCCGCCACCGCCGTGGTGCTCGCGGCCTGTGGCGGCGCGCGACGTGATGACTCCGCGCAGTCGCCTCGCGCCCTGCTCGCCGCCGCCGGTGAGGCCACGCCGGCGCAGACGGCGCTCGATGTGCTGCGTGCGGATCGCGACTTCGCGCGGCGCGTGTCGGCTGCGTCGTTTCCCGAGGCGCTGCGGGCGGGATTTCTGCCCGGTGTCATGATGCCCGTGCCGCCCACGCGCATTGTGGCAGGCGTGGACTCGGTGCTGGCGGCGTTTGCCAGTTCACCCGACGCCGGTGGACGCATGACCTGGACACCGGTGCGGGCCGGCGTGTCCGGCGATGGCACGCACGCCTACACGGTGGGCATGGGCAGCGTGCGACGCACCGACGGTACCCGCAGTCAGTTCAAGTATCTGAGCTACTGGATTCGCGAGGGCGAAGGCTGGCGGGTGGCGGGCTGGCGACGGCGGCCGGTGGACACGAATGTGGTGCTCGATTCCACGATGCTGACGCCACTGCTGCCGGCGCGTGCACTGACGGCCGCCGAGGCCGCGGGCGCGGCGCGTGATGTGGCGGCGCATCGCCAGAGTCTCATGGCCGCCGAGCAGGGCTTCTCCGATCTCGCGCAGCGCATCGGTGTGGGCGCGGCCTTCGCGGAGATGGGTGACGAGCAGGCGGTGAACGTTGGTCCATCGTCGCTTGGGCGTTTTTTGCTCGGCCCGCGCG
>JACVCT010000302.1 GCA_016741895.1 Gemmatimonadaceae bacterium
CGCTGGTCAGCGCCTCCGGGAGGCAGCACCAGTACTGCGGGGACTCGAAGCGCTCGGCCAGCGGGGCATCGTGAAAGCGCCAGCGCAGCAGTTCGCTGCGAATGAGCGTCCACACATCCCGCATGGTGGCCGCCGACTCCGTGAGCAGACGCCGCGGCAGCAGCGGAATCACGCGCACCAGTGCGTGACGGTCGGGTGCGTGTTCCGCGATGTGATCCTGCGGCGTGTCGTCGTGCGCCACGTCCGATGCCTCGTTCACGATGCAGTCGGTGGGCTGCACAATGTGCAGCATGGGGTAGGCAGCGTCGTCGAGAAAACGCGGGGGTTCCACGACGAGCACATCGCGCTGCCCGGCGCAGGCCTGCGCCATGGCGCGCGTGGGCTCCGCTGGGGAGTCCCAGTGCACGGCGGCAATGAACACGACGGGCGTGGGGCGTGGCAAGTCGGCGCAGTGCGGCATCGCAGCGTCTCCCGAGGCGAGTCGTGGGCGGTCAGCGCATGGGCCACGTGTTTCCGATGATTCTCATGAATGACCGGTACGCGGCGCAGCTCATGCATACGCAGGCAATTATCGATGTGCTCGCCTGAAGAGCAAGTGACGTGCCGCACGTTCGGTGTGAAATGACGGCGCGCTTCGTGCGATGTGTCACCGCGCCGCCACGAAGGATGTGCAACATTGCGTGGCGTATGCGGTATTCAACGCAGGACACTGCAGGAGTCATCATGACCGTTACGTCGATACCGACGCTGGTGCGACGCTGGGTCGACAAGGCCGTGCACTGGCTCACCGTGCACCGGGCCGAGTCGTTCGCCATCTGGCCACGCCAACGCGACTGGTAGGCGCCTGTTTCAGGCGTTCGGGCGCATCGGGCGCCCGGCAGCTGCACCCCGTGGCACACGCTCCGTGGTTGCGCCTCGGTTGCGCCTCGGTTGCACCTCGCGCGGCGCGCTGTCACCGCACAGAATTGTGGGACGCGGTCTCATCGGTACCACACCGGACCTCTTCCCCTGCTCTCGTGCACATCGAATTTGCCGGCGCGGCCCGTGAAGTCACGGGCTCGTGTCATATCCTGCGCCTGGGCAGCGGCAGTGCCCAGCGCACCGTGCTGCTCGATTGCGGCCTCTTCCAGGGGCGTCGCAAGGAAAGCCGCGAGAAGAACCAGAAGCTCCCCCTGCCCGTCGAGGACATCGACGCCATTGTGCTGAGTCACGCGCACATCGACCACGCCGGGCGCCTGCCCTACCTGGTCGCGCAGGGTTTCAAGGGTACGATCTGGGCCACCAATGCCACGCGCGATCTCTGCGCCATCATGCTGGCCGACTCGGCGCATATCCAGGAGAAGGACTCCGAGTACCTCGCGCGGCATCGCAACGAGTTCGTGGAGCCGCTCTATCGCATCGAGGATGCCACGCGCACGCTCGAGTACATGGTGGGCGTGCCGTACAACAAGTGGTTCGAGGTCACCGACGGTGTGCGGGCGCAGTTCACCGAGGCCGGGCACATTCTCGGCAGCGCGTCGGTGGTGCTGGAGCTGCGCGAAGGCGACACGTTCAAGCGTCTCATCTTCAGTGGCGATGTGGGCCGGGTCGGTTTGCCCATCATTCGCGATCCCGCTCCGCCCACCGGCGGCGCTGATGTGATCATCTGCGAAAGCACCTACGGCAATCGCGACCACGAGTCCGTGGACGGGGCGCGTGAGCATCTGGCGCGTGTGGTGCGCGACACGGCGGCGCGTGGCGGTCGTGTGCTCATTCCCGCCTTTGCAGTGGGCCGCACGCAGGAACTGGTGTACGACCTGCACCAGTTGCGACGCGAGGGGCGCATCCCCGAGATCCCCATCTTCATCGATTCGCCGCTGGCCACCGACGCGACGGCGGTCTTCGCCATGCATCCGGAGACCTACGACCAGAGTGAGGCCCTGGTGCGGCGCACCTCGAATCTCTTCGACGTCCCCATGGTGCGTTTCACACGCGAGGTGGAGGAATCGAAGAAGCTGAACAGCCTGCACGGTCCGATGGTCATCATCGCGGCCTCGGGCATGGCCGAATCGGGGCGTATTCTGCACCACCTGCGCCACGGTGCCACCGATCCGCGCAACACGATTCTCATCGTGGGTTTTCAGGCCGAGCACACGCTGGGGCGCCGCATCGTCGAGCGGCGACCGGAGCTCAAGGTGTTCGGTGACCCGGTGCCGCTGAATGCGCAGGTCGAGGTGCTGCTTGGCTACAGTGCCCACGCCGATCGGCAGGAACTGAAGCAGTGGCTGCTTCGGGTGCGGTCGGCGGGCGAGGCCAACGGCCGCAGCCATCCCCACGTGTTGCTGGTGCATGGCGAACCCGAGGCACAGGATGCCTTTGCCCTGAGTCTTCGCGAAGAGGGTTTCCGGGTGGACATTCCCGAACCTGGCGACCGGGTTCCCATCTGAGACCGGGCGGCACGTGGAGTCGGCGCGGGCGATAGGGTAGTTTGGCGGGGGTGTGGGGGCAGTGTGGCCTTATATGTCAGCGAGCCGATTTCGCCTGCCGCGTCCGCGCCCCTCCCGCCTCATCTGGCGGGGGCTGCTGGTATTGGGGGCCGGTTGGCTCATTTGTCTGGTGGCGATCGCCGGGTGGTCGCGTCGCTCGTCGAGTGAGCCGGCCGATGCCATCGTGGTGCTGGGTGCGGCTCAGTATGGCGGGCGACCATCGCCGGTGCTGCGTTCGCGTCTCGACCATGCCCTTGGCCTCTACAAGGCCGGCCGTGCCCCGCGCGTTGTACTCACCGGCGGGCGTCGCCCCGGGGACCTGATCAGCGAAGCCGCGGCCGGTCGACGCTATCTCGTGCGCCGCGGCATTCCCAACGACCGCATTCTGCTCGAGTCCACGGGGCGCACGTCACTGGCCAGCATGCAGGGAGCGGCCGACGTGCTGCGGACGCAGGGCGATTCGCTGGCTGCGCGCCGTCCGCGTGTGCTCCTGGTGAGCGACCCGTTTCACATGCTGCGACTCGATGTGCTGGCCCGCATGCAAGGTCTCAGGCCGCTGTCGTCGCCGACACGCACCAGTCCCATCAGCGCCAATACGGTGGTGCTCGAATACATGCTGCGCGAGTCGGTGGCGTTGCCCACCGACCTCGCGCTCATGCTCTGGTTGCGTCTTACCGGCCGCCGCGTGGACGAGTGAGGTCACGGCGCGCCGGCCGCACCAGCTCCACGCGTCCGTCGGGATGTACGCCGTAGAGCGGCAGATCCTTGATGTCCGACTCGAGCTCCACCGTCTGCTGACTGACACCGAAGGGGAAGGCGTACACCGGAGCCGTGACCGTATAGGGATCGGCCGAGGCCAGATTGACGGTGTAGCCAAGATCCTGCAGCGACCCCACGGTGATGCGGCTGAGCGGGTTGGCCACGTTGGCGTTGAGACTGGGTGTCATGAGCTCGCGTCCGAAGACGCTCTCGCGCCAGTGGCTGTCGCGTGAGCCGGGGCCACCGACGTTGGCCACCGGCACACCGGGACCCGAATAGAACACCGTGTTGACGGCGTTCAGCTGTTGACGTGCGGAAGCTCCGGCAAAATGCGACGTATCGGTTCCGGCGCCCACCAGCAGCGAGCGCTGGAAGTTCCACAGGGTGCCGATGCCGAACACGTGTCCCATCTCGTGCAGGATGACATCCTGCAATTGGCCACGTCCGAGCAGCAGGTCCATGTCGGCCGCATCGAACTCCATGATGCCGGCCACAGTGAGGCGCGTGCTCGTGTTGAACAGGCAGGGTCCGGCCTGGCCCAGCACGCCGAGAGGGCCGTCAATGTTGGTGATGCGCGCGAAGATCACCACGTCTTCAATGGTCTCGTTCACCGCCGGCAACCACTCCTCGCCGCAGAAACCGGCCGGACGATTCACCAGCGTGGTGTGTACGCGGCCCACGATGATGGAGCGCCACTTGGCCGCCGCCTGCGTGAAGGCGTTGCGCACGGCCGGCGTGGCCCCCTCGCCGATGAAGCGCACGTCCACCTTGAAGAGCGACGACACCACGGTGGCCGTGAATGTGGTCGACGCCGACGGGACGAGCGTACTGGTGGCCACCAGAGTCTGCGAGGCCGCCGAGCCCAGCGTCCAGCTGCCCACAAACGCCGTGCCGTTGGCGGGATCGCTCAGCACGGTGCCGCCGGTGACACTGCCCGAGTTGGGGCCCGGGGTGAACGTGACGGGCACACCACCCACCGGATTGCCAAAGGCATCGGTCACACGCACGCCGGGCGGTATCGCCACCGGAATGCCGTCGATGGCCTGCTGATTGTCGCCGGCCACCTTCACGAACTGCGAAGGTGCACCAGGTCGTGCCGTGACGCTGAAGGTGGCGCCCTGCGTGCCGGGAGCGGTGGCACGAAGGAACTGCTGTCCCGCCTGCGTGCCGAGCGTCCACGATCCCACCGTGGCCGTGCCACTCGCATTGGAGGTCTGTGTGGCGCCGGACACGGTGCCGCCACCCTGCGTCACGGAGAACGTGACCGCAACGTTGGGCACGGGATTGCCATACACGTCTTCCGTGCGAACGGACGGACGCGTGGTGACCTCGCTGCCGACCACCCCCTCTCCAGTTTCCGGGGACAGGCGCGTGAGCTGCGCCACAGGCCCGGGGGCCGCGGTGGCGGTGAACGTCACCACCGGCACGCCGTCGGCTGTTGCCGTCAGCGTTTGTGTGCCGGCGATCGGACCCAGTGTCCAACCGCCTGAGCTGGCTTCCCCATTGCCGGCTGTGCGCACCGAGTCGTTGACCACCCGGCCGCCGCCAATCGTTACGCGCCCGCGCACG
>JACVCT010000020.1 GCA_016741895.1 Gemmatimonadaceae bacterium
ACGTTGAACGCATGCTTGCCCGGGTGGCTAGCGTTCAGGCATGATGGCCCACGCACTGCTCCCGGCGAGTCTGCTCGCCCTGGGATCCGGCCCCCTGGTGGCACGATTCGCCGGACGTCGTCCGGCACTGATGACCTTTCTGGACGGGTTCATTCTCGTGTCCATCGGTGGTCTCGTGCTGCTCGAGGTGGTGCCGCACGCCTTGCATGACGCGCACTACGTGTCGCTGGTGTTCATGGCCATCGGCTTTGTCCTGCCGACCATGGCCGAGCGCCTCCTGCATTTAGGCGTTCGCCAGACACACCTCGCCGTGCTGCTGCTCGCGCTGGCGGGGTTGGTGGTGCACTCGGTGCTCGACGGTAGTGCGCTGGCTGCGCCATCCGCCCAGCGTCCGAATCTGCTTGGGGTGGGTGTTGTGCTCCATCAGTTGCCGGTCAGCCTCATGATCTGGTGGGGTTTTCGTGACCGGCCGCGCTGGGTGCCGTGGGCCGCTCTGGCGCTCATGGCAGCCATGACCGTGGTGGGCTATGTGGCGCAGCCCACCCTGTTCGCCGAGTTGCCGCACAGCAGTGCCGCGTGGTTCGAGGCCCTGATCGGCGGATCTTTGCTGCACGTGGTGGCCCATCCGGCGCATGATCACGAGCATGATCACGAGCATGATCACGAGCATGATCACGTGCATGCTCACACGCACGACCACGCGCATGCTCACACGCAAGAGCACACGCATGAGCACGCGCATGAGCCCGACGATGGGCATGTGCACACACCGGTCATCGGCGGAGCGTCGGGCCGGCGCTGGAACGGTCTTGGTGCATTGGCTGGCGGTATGCTCCTGCTGGTGCTGTTGTGGACACGCGACGCCGGCACGTTCGCGTCGCCCACGGCGCCGATGCAGGATGTGTTTCTCGCCCTGCTGGCGGACAGCGCTCCGGCCCTGCTGCTGGCCTACTTTGCCGCGGGGCTGGTGCATGCCTGGTTGCCCACGAGCTCACTCGCCTGGCTCAGTCGCGGCTCACGTCTGCGACAGGCGAGCTCCGGCATGCTGGTGGGGCTGCCGCTGCCCATCTGCTCCTGCGGTGTCGTGCCGCTGTATCAGCAGCTGGTGAAGCAGGGCGTGTCGTCCACGGCCGCCCTCGCGTTCCTCGTGGCAACGCCGGAACTCGGCATCGACGCGGTGCTGCTGAGCATTCCGCTGCTGGGCGCGGACTTCACGCTGCTGCGTGTGCTTGCGGCCGCACTGGCCGCCTTGGCCGTGGCGCTGGTGGTCGGCGCCTTCATCCCACGCCGCGCCCGCGGACTGCCGCTGGCTCCAACGTCGTCGGAATCGTCGTCGGCCGCCACCACGCGCTGGCAGCGCACCTGGCAGACGGGCTTTGTGCAGGTGGTCGACGACACGGCGCCCTGGATTCTGTTCGGGCTGCTGCTTGCCGCGCTGCTGCATCCGATTCTCGCGGGCTCGTGGCTGACGCAGCTGCCCTTTGGCGTCGATGTACTCATCTTCGCCCTCATCGGATTTCCGCTCTACGTCTGCGCCTCGGCATCCACACCGCTGGTGGCCGTGCTCGTGGGCGCGGGCGTGAGTCCGGGAGCGGGGCTCGCGCTGCTGCTCACCGGACCGGCCACCAACGTGGCCACGGTTGGGGTGCTGGCCCGGCTGCACGGGGATCGTGCGGCGCTGGTGTTTGCCGCCACCATGACCCTGTCCGCCGTGGCGCTGGGTGTGGCGCTCAACCTCTTCTGGCCCGGCCTCGCGGCAACGGCTCCCGCCGTTGAGACGACGGAGCCCATCAGCTGGTGGCAGCTCGCGGCCATTGGAGCTCTCGCGCTGCTGTATATGGCGTCACTGCTGCGCCGCGGCGCGCGTGGTTTTCTCGACGAGCTGCGGCTCAGCGTGGCCGACTGACCGGAAGACTCAGGGTGTGACCGTGCCTCGGTCACGCACAATCTTGCGTGAGGTCTGTGCGGTGTCCGACACCAGTTGCACCGTGACCGTTTCGATGCCGCGAAAGGCCTGGCTCACTCCAAAGGCCAGCGGCTTGCCGGCCGGCGCCTGACGGCAGGCAATGCGATAGCGAGCCTCCACCTCGTCGTGCCCACCCTTGGACGACAGCACGCGCGCTGCGTCCGCCGTTACGCTGCAACCCAGCGCCGGCTGAAAGCGGAGGAGCGTGGCCCCCTGCTCGCGCAGCACTTTCAACGCCGCTTCCTGCCTGGCCCGTTCCGCGGGGGTGCGTGGCGCCCGTTCAAAGCCATACACGTCCTCGCCGCTTGCGCGCAGCGTGGCCTGTCCTGCCTTGCCCTCGATGCCAATGTCGAGCGTCGCGGCGCCGTGCACGTGCTGCGCCGGCAGCGCCTCGGCACGCATGGACAGCAACAGGACGATGAGACCGGCGCGAACCAACTGGGGATGTGCACTCATGGCTGCTTGTCCTCGTAGGGCGTCATACGCGTGACCTGCATGCGGAATCCGGCAATGCCATAGGGGGATTTGAAGTTCGTGATGCGCAGCGTGCCCTCGATCCACACCGGATAGAACGTGGCCATGGGCTGTTCACTGCGCAGCGTGGCATACACCATCTGGTTGGGAGGCGGCGGTGGCAGGTGCACGCAGGCGCCGAAGTAGGGCACGAGGAGAAACTCCTTGGCGCGCTCCTGAAAATCCTCGAGCGGCACAATGAATCCCGGCAGACGCACGCGTCGCCCATCGAGCCAGCGCAGCGTGTCGCTCTTCACACCCTTTCGGAAGTCGAGGCCACGCAGCAGGCGCCAGTCGATCGTGATGACGTCGTCTTCTGTGTGGCCTGCGGGACCAGGCAGCCGGAGAAGGGCATCGCGGCGCGGCGCTTCGGCCGCCCATGCGACAGCGGCAAACGCCGCGGGTTCCGCGCTGGGTCGCACGCTCCAGAACAGGGCGATGGCCGTCAGTGCCGCCCACCACAGGCAGCGCCGCACGCGTTGGCGAACAGGCATGGCGTCTCCGGTCGATTTAATCGATATTGCATTATCACCATAATCAAACAGCCTGCGCCCGCCAACCCGGTGGTGCTGGTGCCCACGCCGCCCCTTGCCTTGATTGCACACATGATGCCGCTCGTGCTGCTGGCCGGGTTCCTCGGGGCCGGCAAGACCCGTCTGCTCTCCCAGCTCATCCCGGCGCTGCATGCGCGCGGTACACGCTCGCGGGTCATTCTGAACGACTTCGAGAACGCCACCATCGACGCCGCGCGGCTTGGCGAACTGGAGGCGCTGGTCACGCCGCTCAACGGCGAGTGTGTGTGCTGCGGCTCCCTGCGCGAGTTGCTGGATACCCTGTATGCCGTGCCCGCCGAGGCCGAAGGTGAGCGGGCCGTGATGTTCATCGAGGCCAACGGAGCCACGGAGACCGACGAACTGCTGTCGCATCTGAGTGCGGATGCGCGTCTGCACCGGTTCTCGCTGCCCCTGCAGATCACCGTCGTGGACGCCGGTCGCTGGCAGCGCCGCTGGTGGCACAACGGACTCGAACGCGCGCAGGTGAGCACGGCCACGCACCTCGTTCTCAACTGGACCGAGCGACTCGGTGAGGCGGCCACCCAGCGCGTGCGGACGGCGGTCGCCGCACACAATCCCCGGGCCACGCAGGTGGATGCCCACGACCTGGCTGCGGAACTCGACGCGCTGGCGCAGACCCTGCGGGACGCCCCGCCGGCTGAGCGCGGCCAGACAACCACAGGCCGCGCGGCTGGTACGCCGCACCGCCATCCCTTCGGCAGCGCCACGCTGCCACTGCCGGCCTTCGTCGATCGTCGCCAGTTCACTGCTTTCGTGCAGCAGCTTCCCGAATCGGTGGTGCGGGCCAAGGGGCTCGTGCGCTTTGCCGATGAACCAGGCCCCATGTTTGTCTGGCACCGCATTCCCGGGCGACGGCAGGTGCGCTTCGATCCGTCCTGGCCTCACGCCGATGCGGCGCCCACGGCGCTCTTCATTGGCGTGGATCTGCCGCTCGACGCGCTGCAGGGTATGATCCACGCACTTGATCAGTCGTCGCAGCCGGATACGGCGGCGCCACACCCCGCGCCGCCACACAGGGCACCGTGATCGCGCGTAAGTTCACGGGCATGTTCGCGCGTGTGTTCGCTCGGACGGCGTCCACGTCGATCTGGCACAGTTGCGGCTTGCCTCCGGCTGGACCCATCCTCATTTTACGATCTGTAAAGCGCCTCTTTCTCAGGAGCTGTTGATGCATATGTCCCTGCGGGTCTCGCTGCTTTCCATCGCGCTGGTTGGCGGGGTGTCGACCTTTGCGAGCGCCGCGCGCGTCCCGCACCTCAAACTCAAGGCGTCGTTTCCGGCAAAGGACAGCACGCTGACTACGTCGCCTGATGCCGTGCGCCTCTGGTTGACCGAACCGGCTGATCTGCCGGCCACACGCATTGCGGTCACGGATGCCAAGGGCGCTTCGGTTCCGGTGGCCAAGCTCACGCGTGGCACAAACGCCAGTGATCCGGTGGAAGGGCGCTTCACCGCGCCGCTCACCAGCGGCCGCTACACGGTGACCTGGAAGGCCATGTCGAAGGATGGCCACGTGGTCAACGGGACCTTCGGTTTCACCGTCCGCCTCAGCGGGTCCTGAGCACAGCGCCAGCTTCACAGCCCGCGCTCTCGCCATGAACGACGCACTGGTGGTGTGGGCGCGCGCCTTGCTGTATCTGGGTACGTTGGCGGCCATTGGCCGTGGGCTGTTGGCCGTTCTGCAGGGCACGCCGCATACCTCGTCGCTCACTGCTGTGGATGGCAGCAGTGATGCGACCGGCTCTGCGCCTGATCGTCAGGCGCGCCGCGTGGCAGTCGTGGCGGCCATGCTGTTGCTGCTCGTGCCATTCTTGCTCGCGCGTCAGCAGTTGCTGGCCCTCGAAATGCCGTGGAGCGAGTTGGCCATGCTCGTGCGCGAAACCGGATGGGGACGCGGCTTCGCCTGGCTGACGGTCAGCGCATTCGCCACTGCTGTGGCGTTGTGTCTGCCCCTCTCACGGGCTGCGGCCTGGGGACTGCTGATGCTGGCGTCCGCGCTCGCGGTGGCCATGGGTGGACTCGGGCACGCAGCCGCCGACATACGCTGGCCCGTCGGTGCGCGTGTGCTGGATGCCGTGCATGTCTGGACGGTGGGCGCCTGGATGGGCGGACTGCTCTTCACCTGGTTGGCGACACGTGCGGGGCCCGCACACACTGCGCAGAGCGGGCATGTCGACGCGCGCTGGCAGCGCTTCAGCGCATTGGCCACCATCATGGCCCCGCTGGCCGTGATGACCGGCATGCTGAGCGGCGCGCGTCTGGTCGGGGGCCAGGCACCGCGGGTCATTCTGGGCAGCGAGTACGGCCAGATGCTGCTGGTGAAGTCGCTGCTGGTTGCGGTGGTGCTCGCCATTGGGGCCGTGCAGCGCGGACGCATTGCCCGCGGTGAATCGCCCGCGCGTCGCAGTGTGGCGGTGGAGCTGGGGCTCGCGGCCTGGGTGCTGCTCGTGACGGCCACGCTGACGGGGACGGAGCCGCCGGGGGAGTGAATCGCCTCGAGCAAACCAGGAACTCGGAACCCGAACTGACAACTCGAAACTGATCAGTTTCGAGTTCTGGGTTGGAGTTCCGAGTCGTGGGTCATTGCCCCTCGATACTCCACAACGCACAAACGCCCCGGACCATCGTCCGGGGCGTTCGCATTCCAGCGCCGAAGCTCAGCGGCCGTAGCGCTTCTTGAACTTGTCGACGCGACCCTGCGTGTCGATGAGGCGCTGCGTACCCGTGTAGAACGGGTGCGAGTCGGCCGTGATTTCGAGCAGGATGAGCGGATACTCGTTGCCGTCGTCCAGCTTGATCTTCGTCTCGCTCGTCATCGTCGAGCGCGTCAGAACCAGCGCGCCGGTGGACGCGTCCTTGAAGACGACCGGGTGGTACGGCGGATGAATGCCTTCTTTGGCCATGGTAGCTCCAGCATGCGCCACCATTTCCGGCGGTGTGCGCGTTCTTGAATGGGAGGCCCCGAACGGGGCGTTTCGCCCGAACGGGGCGAGCCTCTATATCTGCCAAGCTCGGGGGCCCCGGTCAAGCGGGGGGCGACATCGCCAGCCGACTGCTCCCTTGAACTGGATATGATAAACAAGTATCATATCTCGTCATGCAATACGCCTCTGTCGCCCCGTCGGCTGAAGGGCCTGCCGAATCGCTGGTCTCGCTGCCCAAGCGCGAGTCCACGCCCTGGCTCGACCGGGCGGGCATGCTGACCAGCGCCCTGTGCGCGGTGCATTGCGCGGCCTCGGCGCTTGCCATGGGGCTGCTGTCCACGCTGGGAGTTGCCGGTCTCGCCGCACCAGCCGTCGAACGGGTGTTCCTCACGGGGGCCGTACTGCTCGGCCTCGCCAGCATACTGCCGGCGCTGCGCCGCCACCGTTCGCTGGGCCCCACACTCTGGTTTGCCGGCGGCATGGTGCTGCTGCTTGGCCTGCGGCCCCTGATGCCCGAGGGTGTGGCCGAAGCGGCCGTGGTCATGCTCGGCGCGCTGGCTGTCATTCGGGCTCACTGGACCAATACGCGGCTGCTCAGCCTCTGCTGCTGACCCGGCTGCGGCCCCGCCGCTGAGGCGGCTGCGCCCGATGAAAGAAGAGCGGGTCGTCGAACCCGCTGACGGTTGCCGAAACCGACCCTGAGGGGGAACGTAGGGAGCAGCGTGTCGCGGTCGTCGGACCGCGTTCTCCGTATTCCCGCCCCGCAGGGTCCGCATGCCGTACCAAGACGCCCAGACGCAACCGCCCGATGCCCCCACGCCGCCGACTCCCCCTTCACTCGGGACCGAGGTCGTTGTGCAGCCCGGTGAGGCCACGGCATCGGCCGTCTACGAAGGGCTGATCAACCAGCGCAAGGAGCTGCGCAACCAGCTCGACCGTCTCGAGGATCAGCGCCGGGACCTGCGCAATGAGCTGCGTTCGGAGGAACTGACCGGCGCCGAACGCCCGGGGCTCGAAACCCGGCTCAAGGAAACGGACTCGCGCATCCTGTCGATCGAGCAGCTGCTCGCCGAGGCCGATCTCGCGGTGGCCAAGGCGGCCGCGGTGCCCGGCGCCATTGTGCCGCCGCCGCCCCCGCCGCCGCGCACCGGACCGCCCGACGAAGTCTTCGTGATCCCCATCGTGTTCACGATTTTCGTGCTCATGCCCATCGCCGTGGCCTACGCGCGCCGTATTTGGAAGCGGAGCTCGGTGGCGCCGGCCCCGCTTCCGCCGGCCTTCGTCGACCGGATCGACCAGATGGGGCAGGCCATGGATTCCATGGCGCTCGAGGTGGAGCGCATCGGGGAAGGGCAGCGCTTCCTGACGCGGGTGATGAGCGAGCAGGGGCGGCAGTTGGGGCAGGGGGCGGCGCAGCCGATTCCCGTGCCGGCGTACACGAGGGAGACGGTGGAGAGGGCGGAGTAGGAACAACGCCTGGATGTCCGGTTTGTGTGTTTGGGCTCGCGAGGAATCGGGGGCCAGTATTTCAATGGGGCGCCGTCCACCGCTATGCGCTGTGTGACGTGAGTTGCGGGTGGTGAGTGGTGCGTTCGTCGGCACCACTCACACCCACAGCGCATCGCCCACAGCCCAAGGCTGCCAAGGTCGAACAGGCTGGAATTGCCGCATGCAACCCTTTTCCGTCGCCCCCTGTCTTTAGGTCGCTCATGCATGCGCATCGATACGACGACAGTTCACCGGCCGTGCCCGCGCCGATGACGGACGCGGAATTGCTGGACCGCTTGCGGTCCGGCGATCCCGCGGCGGAGCGGCACTTCTACGACCGGCACGTGGACCGGATCTACCGACTCATTCTTCGGATGAGCGGTCGACCCGAGCTGGCCCAGGAATGGACGCAGGACACCTTTCTGCGGGCCTTCAGTCGCCTCGATCAGTTCCGCGGTGATGCGGCGCTGTCGAGCTGGCTCCACGCCATCGCCGTATCGATCACGCTGAACGGGTTGCGCACACACAAACGCCGCGAGGCGTTTGCCGCGCCGCTCGACGACGCCACGCACGTGGCGACGCGGTCCCCGGAGCACGGCGATCCCGATCTCAAGTCGCGACTGAAGACCGCGATTGCCGCGCTGCCCGAGGGAACCCGGCGGGTGTTCGTGATGCATGATGTCGAAGGATTCACGCACGAAGAGATCAGTGAGGCGCTGGGCTGTGCCATTGGCACCAGCAAGTCGCAGCTCTTCCGTGCCCGCGAGAAGTTGCGCAGCGCGCTGGCTGCGTTCGCCCCTCAGTCCCACGTGTCGGCATAGCCGGCGGCGTAGCCAGGCAAGGAGTTCCCATGACGTATCGACCAGAACCCACTCCACCACAGCCCCCACACGAGCCGCGGCCCGACGAGCTGATGCCGGTGCCCGAGGTGACACTCGAGCCCTGGATGCGCGAACTCGCCCGCGACGCGGTGGACGAACTCGATGCAGACATCGAGGTGCCGCGCGAGATGATGTGGGCGCGGCTCTCGAAGGCGCGGCAGCAGGGCGAGTCGTCTGTCGCATCACCAGCGGCATCGCTCGCGCCGCTCGCCTCCGATGTGACGGTGGTGGCATTGCCGGCCTCGCGCTGGTCGCGCTGGTCCCGTCAGGTGGCGGGGCTGGCGGCTGTGCTGGTCGTCGGCGTCGTGATCGGTCGCGTATCGCTGCCGTCGGCGCCGGCCGGCAAGCCGGTGGGAGTGGATACGTCAACAACTCTGGCTCTTGGTGATGTCCCAACCGACAGTCAGACCCGGCGTGACGATCCCGCGCATGTGGCCATGCAGGAGCATCTGGCGCGCACGGTATCGCTGCTGACTTCGGTGGGTGATGGTGGCGCATCCAACGCCACCAACACGCTCTCGCCGCTCGCAAAGGAATTGCTGGCCACCACGCGACTGTTACTCGATCAACCGCAGCTGCGCGACGAACGGACGCGGCGGCTGCTGCAGGATCTCGAACTGGTGCTCGTGCAGGTCATTCAGGCGCGCGGCAGTGCGCCGGAAACTCAGCGGGCCCCGCAGGAAACGATGCAGGAAACCGACTTGCTCACCCGCGTTCGCGCGGTGGTCACGGCTTCGGCGCGTGTCGACGAAGCCATTTACGGAGGCGACGACTGATGGTTCACGCACACTTTACGCGACAGGCGGCCATCACGGCGCTGCTGGCGCTGGCCCCCACGCTCATGGAGGCGCAGGGACAGCCACCGCGCGCGCCGCGGCCCGCGCGTCCGGCTTCCACTGCGGAGCCGAGCCCGGCGCCACGCCCGGCCCAGGCACCACGGCCGGCGCGGGTCTGGAGCGACTTCGAGTGGGAGATGGAACGGGCGGGTGCCGAAATGGCGCGCGCCGGCGAGGAGATGGCGCGCAGCATGGCGGGCTTCAAGCTCGACCGCGCTGCCATCGCCGACATGGCTGCGCAGAGCGCGCGGCTTTCGGCCGAGGGGGCTGCGATGGCCATTGCAGCGGCGCCGATTGCCGAGATGGCACAGAGTGTCGCCAGTTCGGTTTCGGCCTCCGTGGCACCGATGGCCATGGGCTTTGCCGAATCCCTGGCTGACGGCTTTGCCTACAGCTTCAGCACCGGTGGACGCGGCTATCGCACGGAAACACCCGCGCCCTGGGCGCAGGATGATCCTGCCGACTCGCTCTACCGCGAAGCGCGCAAGGCGCTCTCCGGCGATGCCTACCGCAAGGCCGCGGATCTCTTCCGCAGCATTCGTGAACGCTACCCCAAGAGCAGCTACGCACCCGATGCCCCGTACTGGGAGGCCTTCGCGCTGCAGCGCCTCGGTGGAGAAGCCAATCTGCGCGCGGCCCGTGAAGCGCTGGCACTGCAGCAGCGCGAATATCCGAGGGCGGCCACGCGTGGCGACGCCGCCGCGCTGGGTACACGCATCGACGGGCAGCTGGGCCGCAACGATGCCCGCGTGGCCACCACCTTGCGTGGACGCGCCGACCAGGTGGCCAGTGATGGCTGTCCGAACAGCAAGGACGACGAGCGGGTCGATGCGCTCAATGCCGTGATGCAGATGGACCCCGAGCAGGCCATGCCGATTCTCAAGAAGGTGCTGGCCCGCCGCGAACCCTGCACGCAGCAGCTCCGCCGGACGGCGGTGTGGCTCGTGGCCTCGCGCAAGCAGCCGGAGTCGGCGCCCATCCTGATCAACGTGGCCAAGAGCGACCCGGACCGCGAAGTGCGTGAGCAGGCCGTGTTCTGGCTGGCCAACGTGCCCACCGACGAAGCCGTGGACTTCCTCATCGGCTTCGCCAAGACGGGTGATGACACCGAGTTGCGCAAGCGCGCCGTGTATGCGCTCTCTCGCTCCAAGTCGGACAAGGCCATGGGCACGCTGCGGGAGATTGCGCTGGACACGCGCGCCGGCGATGAGGTCCGCTCGGAGGCCATGAACTACTACCTGCGCAGCGAGGCCGGCAAGGCCGAGGGCAGCAGCTTCCTCAAGGAAGCCTTCAGCCGCACCGAATCCACACGCTATCGCATGCAGATGCTGGGCTTCATTGCCAGCCGCCGCACCGACGACTCCCGCAACTTCCTCATCAATGTCGCGCTGGACGAACGCGAGGCCATGGACATCCGCCGCAATGCGGTGTCCATGCTGCCGGTGACCACGGTGAGGGTGACCATGCCGGGGCAGCACGCCAGCAGCAGCAGTAGCAGCAGCAGCGCGAGCAGCGAGGCGGCCGACGCCGCCACCAAGGCCATCGTGCAGGTCTACGATCGTGCTACCGATCTCGAACTCAAGCGCTCGGCCCTCGGCGCGCTCGCCTCATCGCGCAGCACGGCCTCCATCGACAAGCTGCTCGACATTGCCCGCAACGAGAAGAATCCGGAGCTGCGCAAGTACGCCGTGAGCACGCTGTCCCGCACCAAGGATCCGCGGGCGCTGGCCCTGCTGCAGGAGATCATCGACCGATGACCACTCCGCAGGCGCTCAGGCCGTGGATGGCGTGGGCGCTCGCGGCAGTCATCGGCGCGGGCTCCACGCAGTCCCTCGGCGCGCAGAGTACGCTGGACGCGCGCATCCAGGCGGTGCGCAATGGCACCCTGCGCTTCACCCTGCCCGCCGCGCCCTACGTGTGCGGCACCGGCAGCAGCTGGTATCGCTCGCGCGATGGTCGATCCGGTTCCTACTATGGCATGTGGAACGGTTCGACCAGCAGCAAGGATGTGGAGACGATCTGTGATCGGGGGCCGGTGCGCATCGTGGTGGTGCGCGAAGACGGCGACACGCGCAGCCTGCGGCACTATGTGGGCGGTCGTTGGGTGCCGCAGGACACGGTCACCGATCTCGGCGCGGTGAGTGCCGTTGAAGGCGGTGCCTGGTTGCTGCGGCAGGCCGAACGCGGCAGCGACAAGGTGGCACGCTCGGCCATGAACGCGGCGCTGCTGGTGGACTCGCTCACGCCGGGCGCGACGCTGCTGCGCATGGCCCGCGACTCCTCGCGTTCGCAGGACGTGCGCAACAGCGCGGTGTTCTGGCTGGGTGAGGTGGTGGGCGATCGCGTGGCCGCTACGCTCGACTCCATAGCGTACGAACCGGGTGATCGCGAAGTCCGCCGCACGGCCATCATGGCCATGGCCCGTCGCCCACGGGAGGAGGCCATCCCCGCGCTGCAGAAGCTGGCGGAATCGTTGCCCGACCGGGAGCTTCGCCGCACCGCCATAATGGCGCTGGCCCAGACCCGCGATGCGCAGGCCATTGCCTGGCTCGAACGGCGCATGAACGGCAACGAATAGCCGCAAAACCCGACGCCACGTCTTGCCATTCCCGTTTCGGGGGCGAAGTTGGGCAGGTCACTCAACCCGACCTGCTCATGCGCCCCCGATTCGTTGTTCCCTCCCTGCTCATGGCCGCCCTGCCTCTGGCGGCCGCCCACTCCCAACCTGCCGCCGAGCCGGCCAAGGTGCGTTGGGAACGGCAGTGCCAGATCCGCCGCGACAAGTTCGATCGCATCCTGCCCGCCGCCATGCGCGACAACGGCGTGGACATGTGGATCACCATGATGAAGGAAAATCAGTTCGACCCGATGTACGAGGATTTCGGGCGCGGCTATGTGGGCAGTGTGGGCTACTACATCTTCACCGATCGTGGCGGTGATCGCATTGAGCGCGTGGCCATCGGTGCCAGCGGTGCCCTTCTCGAAGCCTGCGGTGTGTACGATCAGGTGCGTGGTTTCGCGCCGCTCAAGCCCTTTGTGGCCGAGCGCAACCCCAAGCGCATCGCCATCAACATGTCGGAGGAAATCGGCACCGCCGACGGACTCTCGAAGACCTCGTACGACCGCCTCGTGAAGGAACTGGGCCCCGAATTCGCGTCACGCCTGGTGAGCAGCGAAAAGGTCGTGAGCGATTTCCGCTCGGGCTACACCGTGTCGCAGGTGGTGGCACTGGGTGAGGCGGGCGAGATCTCGCGCCGCATTGCCGAGCGTGCACTCAGCAACGAGATCATCACGCCGGGTGTGACCACACTGGCCGACGTGGCCTGGTGGATGATGGATCAGCTGCAGCAGCGCAGCCTCGGGTCGAGCTTCGACATGCCCAGTGTATACATCACCGGGCCGCGTGGCGTGGAGGCCACCAGCAACGACCGCATCATTCAGCGCGGCGACCTGCTGATGATCGACTGGGGCGTGGGCTATCTAGGCACCTGGACCGACGTCAAGCGCATTGCCTACGTGCTCAAGCCGGGCGAGACCAGCGTGCCCAAGGGCATCCAGACGGCGTTCGACAATGCGCTCAAGGTGCGCGACATCATCCATCGCACCATCGTGCCGGGTCCCACGGCCGGCGCCATGGTGGAGCAGCTCAAGGCGGAAATCACCAAGGGTGGCTTCCGCATGCAGGGTACGTTCAACGAGGTGGGCAGCGACGACCGGGTGGAGGTGAACATCGGCTGTCACAGCGTGGGTGACCGCGGGCACGGCAGCGGGCCGAGCATCGCCTGGTTCAATCCGCGGCAGATGACTTTTGCCATCAAGCCCTTCAATCCGTTCAGCATCGAGCTGTTTGCCTGGACGCCCAATCCGGATTGGGGCGGGGCCAAAGTACGCATCCCGCTCGAGGACGACGCCATGGTCACGGCGCGCGGTGTTGAGTGGTTGTACCCGGTCATTCAGCGCATCGGGTTGATCAAGTAACCGATCAGTTCCGGGTTCTGAGTTTGAGTTTCGAGTTGTGAGTTGCTGACGCGTACTCAGAACCCGAAACTCAAACTCAGAACCCGGCACTGATCAGTTCAACCCGTCAGCCCGAACGCCCAACTGGCTCAGTTGGCGCGAACCGTCTGTCCTCGCAGCTCGCCGCCGCCAAAAGTGGACGTGTGGTAGTTCACGTAGGCATTGCCCGAACGCAGCAGCGACTTGAGTGAGTCGAGCGAGATGGGCGCCGCGCCGCCAATGCCGCGAATCCAACTGGCATTGAACTGGCCGGACGAGATGACACCATTCTGGGTGCCAGCGGGTGCGGCCGGGGCGCTGCCGTTGGGCGGCGCAAGCCACACCAGCACGCCGCCGTTCACCCCCGCCGCGCCGGCGTGGATGTGGCCCATGGTCATGCCGGTGAGGCCGTTCACGGACACCGTGTAGGCAATGGCCGTGTCGCCAACGGCGGTGAAGGTGGCGGTGCCGGTGGCCGAGGTGGTGACCGCCGGCACCTCATTGGCGCCCGTCAGCGTGGCCGTGAAACGCTCCGGCGTCGGGGCGGTGGTGCTGTCGTCGTCACTGCAGGCGCCAAGGGCGAGGGAACCGAGCGCCACGATGAGGGCGGTGGAACGAAAAGCGAAGTGCGGCATGAAATGCTCCGAAAGTGAAGGACAGCCGTGCTACGCCGGTCGCGGCGGCACGGATGTGTCCAATCGGAGCGGTCAGGCCCAACTCAGCCCAGGCGCAGTTCCCAGGTCACCGGCATGTTCGGGTCGAGACTGTCCCGCACCGAGCAGTACTTGGTGACGGCCAGCTCAATGGCCCGCTCGGCATGCACGGCGTCGATCCCCGCGCCCTTCACGTGATAGATCATGTGAATCCTGGTCACGCGCCCCGGCACGCCGGCAAAGCGCTCACCCTCCACCTCCACACGCAGGTCTTCCACCGGCGTGCGGCGCTTGGCGAGAATGTCCACCACGTCCACCCCGGTGCAGCCGGCGAGGGCGATGAGCAGCGTGTCCACCGGACTCGGGCCGGTCTTGCCACTCGCGTCCATGCGAACGGACGGACCGCCACTGGCGCGCACGCCATCAAAGCGGTGGTCGCCGTCCCAGGTCACCACCACTTTTGAGGGCGGCTTGCCGATGACGGGCGTCACAGTGGTGTCCTTCAGCGACTCGGTGCTCACGGCGTTTCTCCCTTGCGAATGGGCGCACGCACGGCATTGCCCCATTCCGTCCAGGAGCCGTCGTAATTGCGCACGTTGGTGTAGCCAAGCAGGTAGGTCAGGACAAACCAGGTGTGACTGGAGCGCTCGCCAATGCGGCAGTAGGTCACCACCGGGCTGTCCGCCGACAGTCCCAGCTCGCTCTCGTATAGTCCGCGCAGCGCCTCGGCGTTCTTGAAGCTGCCATCGCCTTCGGCCGCCCGGGCCCAGGGCATGCTGCGCGCGCCGGGAATGTGTCCGCCACGCAGCGTGCCTTCCTGCGGATAGTCGGGCATGTGCAGCTTTTCGCCAGTGTACTCCTGCGGCGAGCGCACGTCCACCATGGGCAATCCCGCTTCCATGTGCGCTTTGGTGTCGGCGAAGTACGCGCGGATGCGCGCATCGTTGCGTTCACGGGCCACGTAGCTGCTGCGCGGGAACGACGGGCGCGCGTCGGTGGTGGGCCGCCCCTCGGCCAGCCACTTGGCGCGGCCACCGTCGAGAATGCGCGCGTTGTCAAAGCCGAAGAGCTCGAACACCCAGAGCGCGTAACAGGCCCACCAGTTGTTCTTGTCGCCGTACAGCACCACGGGGGTGTGCTCGTCGATGCCACGTGCGCGCAGCAGTTCCTCGAAGGCCGCACGGGCGATGTAATCGCGCTCGACCTGATCGTTGAGATCAACATGCCAGTCGAGTTTCTGCGCGCCGGGAATGTGCTCCACGTCATAGAGCAGCACGTCCTCGTTGCACTCGAGCAGGCGCAGCGTCGGGGAGCCAAGATTGGCGGCCAGCCACTCGGTGCTCACCAGCTTGTCGGGATGGGAATAGCCCTTGGCCACGATGAGGGGATCGGGCAGGCCGGGCAGGGCACTCAGCGGTGACATAAACGCGTCCTTCCGGGCAGACGGGAGACCGCGGCGTCGGCGCAGCGGTCGGCGTCCGGCGGCACGGGGCCGCCAGGGACGCTGTCTGCAAGCTAGCTTTTCTCCATGCTCCACGTCCACGGCGCCGCCGCCATTGCCTACCGGCTCTACGACGTCGGCTATGCCATCGATCTGACGCGCGCCCTCGATCTGCTGGCTGCCAGTGGGCCGGAACGGGTGCGCCCTGTGCGCGGTGAGGCGCAGGCCCTGCAGATCAGCAATCCGCCCATCACCGTGGTGCTGGGCACGGAAATCGTGGTCCTGGGCGAGACCAGCCACGATGCGGAGGTCTCCGCGCGCATCTTCGATTTCGGGGTGGTGTCGCTGCGCGTGCGCTTTGCCGCGGCGTCGGCGCTGAGTTGGGAGGCGTTCACCGCCTTCGGCCGCCGGCTCGAGCACCATCCGGGTGTGCTGGCCGTCATTGAACATCACTTGCGCCTGCTCACCGAGCGCATTGCGCCGGCGGTGGACCGGCCCGTCGTGGCGGGCGTGCACGAGGACTACACCGTGTTCCGGGGTTCGCACCTCACCGAGGGCCCGGACCTGCCCGCTGGTGACGGGGATGGCGATTCGGGGGGCGGCACTGGCACGGACGACGCCGTTGTGCTGCCGCGGGTGCTCACCGAGTCGCTGGCGCAGCTCGACATGGCGCCACTGCTGCTGAACGAAGTGCGTCCGCTGAGTGCCGATGCACGCCGCGAACTGCTGCCGCACCGCTTCAGCTACTACGCGGATGATCTCGCGGTGCTGGCCTGGGAGAGTGCGCTGATCGTGGAGCCCGGGGCGCACGACACCGACGTGCAGTACATCCTGGAGTTTGCCAACGCGCAGCTGCTGGAGCTTCGCTACTACGACGCGCTGCTCGATCAGGAACTGCCCAAGTTGTACGACGCCATTGAGCGGGCCCGCGCCACGCGTGCGGTGTTTCCAGGGCGGCGGTTCGCCGCGCTGCTGGCGCAGCTGCAGCAGCGGGTTGCCGACAGCACCGAGCTGGTGGAGCGCGTGGAGAACGCGCTCAAGGTCACCGACGACGTGTATCTGGCGCGGGTGTATTCGGCGGCGCTCGAGCTCTTTCGCGGCAGGGCCTGGCGGGCTGGTATCGATCGAAAGCTGGCCATTCTGCGCGACACCTACGCGATGCTGAATGGGGAAGCGCAGGCAGCGCGCAGCGAAACGCTCGAGATCGCCATTGTGGCGCTGATTGTCGTGGAGGTCATCATGGGGCTGGCTCGCGGCTGAGGACAGGCCGAGGGGTGGCGGGCGCTCGCTGCCACGCGCAGGCAGCGGCCGGGAACCGCGGGACCCCGTGTGACATTCGTCTTTCATGATTCTTGCAGGGACGAATCGCCGCAGTTCGGTCCACGCCCGCCGTTCCATCACCGGCAGGGCTCCGGTAGCTTTCGCATTCGCGTGGGACATTCCCCAACCGGAGCGGCACATGGAGCTCGATCGCGATACCGTGGCTACCGCCATCGTGGGAACGGGCGGAGCCTGGATGCTCGGCGCCGCGGTGCTCAACTCACGCAGTGGCCATTGGAACGCCGCTCAGCTGAAGGGGCTGGTGCTGGCCGGTACGGGATTTCTCATGACGGCCGCCGCCGCCCACTACCTGCAGCGTGAAGGCGTCCGCGGCATTGCCGTGTCGCTGCTCGGTACGGCGCTGGCCATGCGTGGCATGTACATGCTGGTCCGGGAACGGCTCGCCAGCAAACAGGCCGAGCGGAAGCGTCGGTCCGGATCGACGCATGAGTGAGTGGGGCGGCGCACACAGCTGCCGGTGGCGTTGATGACCGAGTTGAAGGTGTCGCGGCCCGACATGGAGCGCTATACCCGCCACGTGCTGGTGTGCACGGGCGGGTTTTGCTCGACTGGTCGCGGCGGGCGCGGCATCTACGCGCAGCTGGCCTCGCTGCTGCAGAAGCACGGGCTGCTGTTCGGCCCCACCCGCGTGAAGCGCAGCGAGGCCCCCTGCCTGGGCGTGTGCATGGGCGGGCCAATACTGGCCGTGTACCCGGAGGGCGTGTGGTACCATGCCGTCACGCCCGACGTGCTGGAGCGTATCGTGGTCGAGCATCTGCGCGGCGGGCAGGTCGTGCAGGAGGCGGTATTTCACCGCATGGCCAGCGCAGCGGAATGCGCAGCGGAATGCGCAGCGGAAGCGACTGACTCAGAACTCAAAACTTGAACTCAAAGCTCAGAGCTCACCGACAGATCGGGTAGCTCTGAGCTTTGAGTTGAAGTATTGAGTGTGGAGTTCGAACCAACGACTCGATACCCAAACCCAGAACTCGAAACTGATCAGTTCCGGGTTCTGGGTTCAGGTTACGAGTCTTGAGTCTCAAGCCGCCGATGCACCGCGCTTACTGGGCTGCCGCAATGGCCTTGAGCGCCGCCACCCGCTCCTCGGTCGGCGGGTGCGTGCTCATCCACTTGCTCACGCCGCGCAGGCTGAACGCCGCCAGCGGATTCACGATGGCCAGCGGGGCCGCGTTGGGCGCCACCTGCATGGGAATGCGACGCGCCGTGTGATCGAGTCGCGTGAGGGCGTTGGCCAGCGACAGCGGACGCCCGCTGATTTCCGCGCCCACCGCGTCCGCCTTGAACTCGCGCTGGCGGCTGATGGCGAACTGGATCACCATGGCCACGATGGGGCCGATGATGAGCAGCGCGATGGCCACGAGCGGGTTGGCGCCTTCGTCATCGTCGCTGCGCCCGCCGAAGAAGAACGCAAACTGCGCGATGTTGGCGATGGCGCCGGCCATCGTGGCGGCGATGGTCTGCAGCAGCATGTCGCGGTTCTTGATGTGCGCCAGCTCGTGGGCAATGACGCCCTCGAGTTCGTCCTTGGTCATGAGGCGCAGCAGGCCCTCGGTCACGCACACCACCGAGTGCTCCGGGTTGCGGCCGGTGGCGAAGGCGTTGGGCTGATCATGCGGCGCAATGGCCACCGTGGGCATGGGCAGCCCCGCGCGCTGGCGCAGGCGGTCCACCATCTCGTAGAGCTCGGGCGCCTCCGTGGCGGTCACCACCTGCGCGCGGTAGGAGCGCAGCACCATGGAGGACGAGCCCCAGTACATGAAGAGGTTCATGCCGGCGGCCATGAGCAGGCCCATGACGGCACCGGTGCCGCCACCGACCATCTGGCCGATGGCGATGACAAGGCCGGTCAGACCGGCCATGAGAAGAAAGACTTTCAGGTTGTTCATGCGTGCAGGAGTCTGTGGCTCCGATCGGTGTGTATGCGTTCGCCGCTGTTTGTGACTCAAAACCCACGACTCAGTACCCCAAACACAAAGGGCGAGCCTTCCACGAACACCAACACGCCGACACCGTGATCCGTGTCCGCCCGCCGATCTTCGCGAAAGTCTCGCCTGTCGAGTGTTGCACTCGCCCGATGGCACCGTGCCGCAGCCTGGGCCGCGACAGTCTTGACGATGCCACCGCAGGACGGCGCATGACACGCCGCCCCGTGGCTACTCCCTTTCGGGTTGCTTGAGTTGTGGGGCCGCCGCGCGGCCATCCCCTGAAATCTGCGGATGACCGTCTGCGGGTTCAAGCGCCTCTCCGACGCCCCGCCGCTCAGCGGCCGGCTGCGGATCGTGCGCCTGCACGACATCGGCGATGGCCTCGGAACTGCGCAGCCACCGGACCCCCTCCACGAGTTCCGTTGGGGACGCAACTGCGCCCCGGCGCGCAAGTTCCTCGGCCACCGCCTTCAGATGTCGTGGCCATACATACCGCGCCTGGGCGAAGAAGTTCCGGCGGGCCTCGGGTTCATCCAGGAGAAACTGCGGGAGGCTGCGCCCGCCCTTGCGCGTGTTGCAGGCCCTGCAGGCGGTTACTAGGTTGCCCGGGGACCCGTCGCCGCCCCGCATGCGCGGCTGCACGTGGTCCACGCTCAGTTCCTCGGCCTCGAACACCTGTCCGCAGTACACGCAGCGATGTTCGTCGCGGGCAAAGAGGGCTGCGCGTTTCATCCGTGATTTCCCTGTCCGTTTCCCGTCCCCGTGAACCTTCCTGATCGCGGCCGCCGGCTGGTGCTGGAGCGGCTCACGAAGTTCTTCGACACCGAGGAAAGTGTCGAAACGGTGGACGACACGCCGCCCCGTCTGACCTTCAAAGCCCTCGAGGCCCTGTGCATGTCCCGTTCCCGCGAACGCATCCTGAGCAACCTGGAAGAGATGTACCGCGAAGCCTTCGAGCGCGCCAAGGCCAGCGAGGATCCGGCGCAGATGGCCGCGCTCGATTTTTCGTATCGCCGCGAGCAGCTCTACTTCGAGATCCTGCTCGACGTGCGCGACGCGATGGAGAAGCGCTGATCGCGCGACGCTGACCACGCGAAGCTGAGCGCGCGACGCCTCAGGCGGAAACGCTCGTCTTTCTCTACCGCGATTTCGGTCTGCGGCCGAAGCGATTGATCTCGTCGTGAGTCACGACATCCACAACATGCAACACGCCGGCCTCGACGCTATGGATCAGTCGATCGCCGGCGTTGATGCGCGCTTCGAGATAATACTTGTCGGGTTCAATGGGTTTGATGCGCATCCCCGGCGTCACCCGCTGCTTCATCAATGCCAGCACCACCTTGTCGACGCCTTCCTGCTGCGCGGACTGTAACGCTGCATAGGCCGACTTGAACTGCTCGGAGAAGACGGCGTTCAGGAAGGCGTGCTTCCGCGACACGATTCAGCGTGACTTGAGTGAGTCGAGGAATGCCTGTGTCTCGTCCTCGCCGTTGGTACGTGTGGCTGTTCCGTCGGCAAAACTGCGCTCGGCGCGCTCAAGGCGCTCGCGCATGTCCGGCGAGTACATGTAGAGCTGGTCGCGCGGGATGAGTTCTGCCGGCACCAGTTCGATGCGACCATCGTCGGTGCGCTCGATGAGCAACTGCACGCCATCCACCAGCCCCAACTCACGGCGCACAGACTGGGGAATGGCTGCCCGTCCCTTGCTATCCATCGTTGCCACGCCCAAAAGTTTGGCCATGAGCCTCTCGCTGTAGGTTGAAGTGTGGGAATATCCCACTTTCCCACCAGCGAATCAAGGACTCCGTCCCGTTACTCGCGGTTGAGCGTGAACTGAAAGGTCTGCTGCACCAGCTGCGGCACGCGCCGCCCACCCACTTCGGCGGGCAGATAGCGGAGGCGCGACAGCGCGGTCTTCACGGCGGCCGTGAACAGGGGATGGTCGCTGTGCAGGGCGGTGTAGCTGTCCAACAGCGCCCGTCCCGTGCTGTCCACCACAAACTGAGCCAGGACCTGGCCCTCGAGGCCCGCGCTGCGCAGCACGTCGGGGTAGGCCGGCCCGGCCTGACCGGGCAGGGCCATGGCAGGCTTCTCCACCTGGCCTTCGAAAAAGTAGCCCGAGGCCGGCAGCACGCCGCTGCCGCCTTCCACGCCACCCTGGGCCGCTGACACGCCACGCCGCCCCGTCGCAAAGTCGTCCGCGTTGGTCACCGGCCGAGAGAAATCGATAGGCGGGAGCGTGTTGGGCACTACCACCGGCGCCACGAGCGGCGGCGCGCCAAGCGCGGGTGGGGCACTGGCTGTGAACACCTGCGGACTCCCGGCCGGTGGGGTCACGGGTGTTGGAGCCGGCGGCTCCGGCAGTGCGGTCATTTGTACGGCCACTTCACGAGGTTCTTCGCGCGTTGGCGTCACGCCACGCGCCGTGAGGCTGACCAGCACCGCCACAATGCCGGCATGAATGGCGAATGACAGCACGCTGCTGCCGGTCCGGCGAGAGGCGACAGCGCGAGATTCGGGCAAGGTCCGCAGCATGACAGGCTCCATTGGTGAGGGAATCGGGATCGGCCTCGCGCCGCCCCTGCTCATTGCTACCACCGCCCGATTGCGGTTCCATGACGCGCGCGTGAATGTAGGCTTGTCGCGCGATGACATTTCGCTTTGCGCGGCATGAGGATTGTCTCAACACCGGATGAAGAAGCGATGACGGACCACGCCGCCCACTTCGTGCCCCTTGCACACCAGCGCCTGAGTGAGGAGATGTCGCTGCAGCGCGGCGCGGAGTTCGCGGCGCACATGCAGCAACGACGCACCACGCGCCATTTTTCGTCCGACGCGGTGCCACGCCAGTGCATCGAGCACGCCATTCGCGCCGCGGGTACGTCGCCGAGTGGCGCCCATCAGCAGCCGTGGACGTTTGTCGCTGTGTCCGATGCCGCGCTCAAACACCGCATGCGAGAGGCGGCGGAAGCTGAAGAGCGGGAGTTCTACGCGCACCGCATCACGCCCGAATGGCGGGCGGCGCTGGCGCCACTTGGGACGGACGACGTGAAGACGCACCTCACCGATGCGCCTTGGGTCGTGGTGCTGTTCCGTCAGAGTTACGGCCTGGAGCCCGATGGGGGCAAGCGCACCTTTTACTACACGCAGGAGAGCTGCGGCATTGCGGCCGGTTTCTTCATTGCCGCCGTGCACCACATGGGCCTGGTCACGCTGACCCATACGCCAAGCCCCATGGGGTTTCTTGGCGAACTACTGGAGCGACCAGCCAACGAAAAGGCCTTTCTCGTCATGCCGGTTGGCTATCCGGCGGTCAACGCCCAGGTGCCGGACTTGTCGCGCAAATCACTGGAGGAAATTGCCGTCTGGCGCTGACCTGGTGCCGTCAGGGCCGGATATGCGTCACCACCGGCAACACAATGCGTGACGGGTGCGCGGCGTTGCGATGAATCTGCTGCGTGGCGGCGCGGAAGTCCGAGGCCTTGGCCTCGAAGATGTTGGGAACGAAGGTCTGCGGATTGCGGTCGATGAGCGGGAACCAACTGCTCTGCACCTGGATCATCACGCGGTGGCCTTTGCGGAAGGTGTAGGCCTGGGTGTGGAGGTCGATGGTGTAGGGCTGCGGCGTGCCGGGCACGATGGGCGCAGGCTTTTCGAAGCTGGTGCGATAGCGCCCACGAAATACTTCGTTGGCCACCATGAACTGATAGCCGTTCATGCGCGGCGGTTGCATGCCCGTGTCGGGATACACGTCAATGAGTTTCACCACCCAGTCGGCGTCGGTGCCGGTCGTGGCGGCGTGCAGCGTGACGGTGAGATCACCGGCGATGGTGAGGTCTTCCTCCAGCGTGGGCAGTGTCCAGCTCAGCACGTCGGGCCGCAGGTGGGCGAAGCGCTGATCATCGGTAAGCCAGGTGCTCCAGGTGGATCCAGCGCCGTAGGTCATGGGAATGGGGCGTGGCCGATAGGGCACGGGCTTGGCCGGGTCGCTCACGTAACTGTCGAAGGCGCCCGTGCGCTGCGTGGGCGGCTCCCAGGCCAGCGCGCCGCCCTCGCGCATGTAGAGGCTGCGCGGTGAGACGCCAGTCTTGACCGGCCAGCTGTCATAGCGCTTCCACACGTTGCTGCCGGCTTCGAAGATGAGCGCCTCGGGGAGCCCCGGGTCGGGCGCGTCATGCAGATGGGTGGCAAAGAACGGCGCCATGACCGAGTCGCGAAACCACTGCGCGGTGGGCTGTCCGAATTGAATGGGGCCGAGCGACTCGCCGCTGCCCCGCATCCAGCCGCCGTGATTCCAGGGGCCCACCACCAGTCGATTGGATTGTCCGCTGTCATGCTGCTCCAGCGCACGATAGATGGTGATGGGCCCGTAGAAATCTTCCTGGTCCCACCAGCCGGCTACGTGAAGCGTGGGCACCTCCACGCGAGTGAGACGGGGCGTAACCGACTGACGCTTCCAGAAGGCGTCGTAGTCGGGATGCGCCACAAAATCGTTCCATGTCGGAATGCGTCCCTTGAGATGCTGCGCATTCACGTTGGACAAGGGTCCAAGCCGCAGATACCAGTCGAAGGAGTCGTAGCTGTCCATGCGGAACTGCTGCACGTCCTTGCCCGACTCCATCATGGTGGCGTACTCGAAGCCGTAGCTCAGACGAAAGGCGCCATTGTGCCGGAAGTCGTCGCCCAGCCACATGTCGGCCGGTGAGGCCTGCGGCGAGGCGGCCTTGAGCGAGGGGTGCGGATCGAGCATGGCCTGCACCGTGAGCCAGCCAGGATACGACACGCCCGTCATGCCCACGCGCCCGTTGTGCTGTGGCACATGGCGCAGCAGCCATGCGATGGTGTCGTAGGCGTCGGTGCTTTCGTCCACCTGCGTGGAGTCCGCGCGATTCGTACGCAGGGGACGCAGCATGACAAACTCGCCTTCCGACCGGAACTTTCCGCGCACGTCCTGAAACACGTGGATGTAGCCACGACGGCTCACCTGTTCCGGGCCACCGGCCATGAACGTCCACACCGCGGCCACACTCTGGGGCGTCTGGAAATCAATGCCGTAGGGCGTGCGCTGGAGCAGGATGGGCAGCGGCGCCTGTACCTCACGCGGTGTGAGAATGCGCGTGTACAGCTTCACCCCGTCGCGCATGGGGACCATGGCTTCGGTCAGCTGATAGGCGGCGGGCGCAGTCTGCGCCAGCAGACTGGGGCGGAGCGGCAGGGGCGCAACACACAGCCCGGCCAGCAGGAGACGGGAGAGGCGCATCTGCGAAACTAGCGCCAGATCAGCGCGTCCGCCGCCGCGACGCGCACCACCGGGGGGCGCTAGGGCGTGCCCGGGTCCAGCGCCTCCATGTTGTGCCGCGCATCGGCCTCGCGGATGGCACGCTGGGCAATGCGCGTGAGCATCACGGCCAGCACCACCGTGGCCGCAATGCCGAGCCCCAGCACCCAGCGCGGAATGCCCGCCTGGTCGGGACGCTGCACGCCGGCCTGGCCGATCATGGTGTAGGTCAGGATGGTGGGCGCCATGCCCACCAGCGCCAGCACAAAGTCGCGCAGCCGCACCGCACTCACGCCCATGGCGTAGTTGGTGAGCACAAAGGGCACCACCCCCGAGAGGCGCAGCAGGAACATGAGCTTGAGCCCTTCCTGCCCCACCACCCGGTCCACCACCGTCAGCGTGTCATTCTTCGCGATCTGCTTGGCCACCCAGCCGCGCAAAATGGTGCGCCCAAGGAGGAAGGCGGTGCAGGCCCCGAGCGACGCGCCAATGAACACGTAGACGGAGCCGCGGCCCATGCCGAAGATCGCACCGGCAGCAATGATGAGCAGAAAGGCCGGCATCATGAACACCGAGGCCAGCACATAGCTGAACACAAACGCGGCCGGCGCCCACGCACCGAGACTCTCCACCCATTGCGTGAGTTGCGGCAGATAGGGCGTGGCCAGTTTGCCGAGCCCGAGACCGACGGCAATGGGCACAAGCATGCCGGCCAGCTTGGCGGCATGGGACAATGCGGTGCGGACGGACAGGGCCATGCCTCAATATATCCTGCCCGGGCAGAAGGCCTTCAATGCAACTGCGGTGCAACGGGCTCAATGCAACGGGCGCCGCCGATCGTGCTGATCGACGGCGCCCGTGTCACAACGTGTACAGCTGGCCGTTACATCGCGCGCTCGGGCCGCTTGAAGCCGCCGTCGAGCGCATTGAGGAACAGCTTGTAGGTCCCGTGCGCCTGCGAACGGAAGAGGATCTCCGGACCGAACAGCCACACTGTGCCCTTGCCCATGTTGGCTTCGGCCATGGCCACGCCACCCTTGAGCAGGTCCTGACCCCAGGCCCAGCCGGAGCGCAGCGGCGTGGCCGTGTCGAAGGTGGCCAGCGCCTTGAGGCCCTTGGCCGAAGCGTCGGCGCCGAACTTCATGACCGGGCTGTTGTCGAACATCACCGCCGGCCGCGCGGCCATGCCTGCCGCCACCGTGGCCGTGGTGTCGAGCGCCACCTCGAGCACCGAGCCCGGGATGTAGTACTTCTCGTTCGCGTACGGACGGCCGTTGGCTTCGGTGAGGTGATTCTCGATGGGCAGCCCCATGGCCTTGCCCAGCGCGATCGACGAACCGATGGCCACGATGCGACCACCCGCCTCCACAAACTGCTTGAGCGACGGCACCGACTGATCCGCGCTCACACGACCCAACTGACGGCGATACTCGGCCGGGATGAGCGTCGTGTCGGGCGAGCCACCAAAACCACGACCGGCGCCGGCGTCGCTGAACATGCCGTCGGTGAAGACCAGCACGTCGTACTTGGCCTTGAGATTGCCCGCATCGATTTCCTGCGGGAAGACCACGGTGTACGGGAACTCGAATTTCTCGAGGATGAGTCGCGTCCACCCGCTCGGCATGTTGCCGCCGTAGCGATCCACGAGACCAATGCGCAGCGGCTGCACGGCCTGCAGCGACGAGGGCTTGCTGTTGGCTGCGGCCACATTCACGCCAAGGTCCTGCGCAGCCTGCGCCACGACCTTGTCGGCGGCACCACCGGCGGGAATGAACCACGAGCCCGCAGGCCAGGTGGTCGCACCGTCCTTGAACTCGGTGGGAATGCGCGAGGCCTTCACGCCCGCCTTGCGAAGACGATTGGCCACCGTGCTGCCATCGTTCACGCTGGCGTGAATGAAGTAGCCGGCCTTGCCCTTGGCGACCATGCCACCCGGAATGGGCGAAATGCCGTTGACCTTCTCGAACGGACCCGTGAGGCCATCGAGTACCCGCTCGAATTCCACGCCCATCTGGTAGGCCAGCGTCCAGCCCGCATTGTCATACGGCGGAATCGGCGGACCGCCCGGATAGCGGAAGTCGTTGGGATGATCCTGCGGCTCGAACATGTCGAGCACGTGCGCGCGGAAGGCCTGCGACGTGAAGATCACCCACGAACCAGCCGGGAACTGCTTGCCGTTGGCGCTGAACGGCGCGGTGGCTTTGTGCACGTCCACACCGCTGTACTGCAGCGCGCGCACGAACTTGCTGGCGGTGGGGAAGTCCTTCTGTGCGCTGCTCAGCACATAGGCGCGCGGATCACGGTTCTCCGGCTTGCGTAGCATGGCCATGTAGCGGTCGTTGGCCACGGCGCTGCCGGGGTTGGCCTGGCCGCCACCACGCGGGCCACCGGCGCGACCCTGCTCACCGGCCTGACCGCCACGATCCTTGACGATCTGCTCCGTCATGGCCGCCACCCACTTGGGCGAGATGGTCCAGTTGTCCTTCTGGCCTGCCTTGATCTGGTCCATGCCCATGACCCAGCGGTTGAACAGGAAGGTCTCGCGGTAGCGCGACGCCAGGTCGAGGAAGGCATAGTTGGCCGACACCGAGTAGTCCACCGACTGACGGAAGTGCCAGACCTGCGGTTCGATGGGCAGCGGCAGGCTGGCCGAGCGCAGCTGACGATCGGGCACCAGCGCCACACGCATGGGCGTGGGGTTGCCGATGGTCTCCGTGAGGATGCCGATCTGATTGTGGTAGTAACCCGTCGTGCGCAAACCACCGTTCCACCAGGTGCTGTAGTTGGAGCCCTGACGGAAGGTGAGACCCGGCTTGTGCTCGAGCACGAAGCGATGATTGAGCGCAGCGCCCACGAGATCGAGGCCGGTGATCATGGCCGGGTGGAACCAGTAGTTGGCCGGATCGCGATACGGTGGCGCGGCCATCACCGTACCCGTGGGACCAGTCTGGTGATGGTTGTACATGATCTGCGGGTGCCACTCGATGAAGAGCTGCTGCGACATGTTGCGCGTCTCGGCCAGCGCATTCATGTACGAGTCGCGGTTGTTGTCATGGCCCGCGTACTTCTCGTAGAGCCGCGGAATGGTGCTGGTGGTGCGACGCAGTTTGTCCGACTCCTTCATGTACCAGTCGGAGACGAGCTCCATGCCATCGGGATTGGCATGCGCCATGAGGATGACCACGTCATCGAGGATGCGCACCGTTTCCGGGTCCGTGCGGCTCGAGAGCTGCCACAGCGTTTCCGTGAGCTGCTGCGCGCCCAGTACTTCGGTGGCGTGCAGACCGCCGTCAATCCAGAAGATCACCTTGCCGTCGCGCGCCAGCGCTGCCGCAGCCGCCGAGTCCAGCCCCTCGGCCTTGGCGAGGCGCGTGGAGATGTCCTTGTAGCGGGCGAGATTGCGATGATTGGCCGGGCTGGTGACGATGGCCATGATCTGCGGCCGACCTTCTTCGGTGAGGCCGATGGTGTCGAGCACCACGCGATCGCTTTCCCTGGCGATCGTGATCCAGTACTGGTGCAGCTTGGAGTAATTGGGGAGCTCGTAGTCGGCGCCGATGTCATGCCCGAAGAACTGTTTGGGCGTGGTGCGCTGCTGGGCCGGGAGCGTGAGCGGTACGACGGCTGCCAAAGCCAGGGCAGTGCACAGCCGGGTGGCGCGACGCAGGCGAATCATGCTGGGGACGGGTGGAGATGAGGCGGGGCACGCCCCGCCAGGCCGGCGGAGGGCCCGATGGCGGCCGGGGCCCCAAGGGTACGGTCGCGCCCCCGCGGGGGTCGCGGGAGCCGGGCGGCCCGCGCCCCGCCCAGTCCACCCCCACTGCGCCGCCTCCCGCCGCCCCGCGCCGGTCGCCCGCATTCGCTGTCTGTCGTCCCCCCGTGGCTCTCCT
>JACVCT010000303.1 GCA_016741895.1 Gemmatimonadaceae bacterium
CCACGGGCTCGGTGATCAAGTTCCAGGGCTTCCTCGCGCTCTATCGCGAAGCCCGCGAGGAAGGCGACGCCAAGGCCCTCGAGGACGAGCAGGCGCTGCCCGTGCTCGACGTCGACGAAAAGGTGCCGGTCAAGGCCATCACCTCTGCGCAGCACTTCACCGAGCCGCCGCCACGCTTCTCCGAAGCCTCGCTCGTCAAGGAACTCGAGCGCCTCGGCATTGGCCGGCCGTCCACCTACTCCTCCATCATCTCGGTGCTCGAGGAGCGGCGCTATGTGTCCAAGGACCAGCGCCGCTTCTTCCCCACCGAACTCGGCGAGACGGTCGAGAAGGTGATGGTCAAGAAGTTCCCCGACATCTTCAACGTGGGCTTCACCGCGCAGATGGAGGAGGAGCTCGACAAGATCGCCGACGGTGAAATCGACTGGGTGCACGCACTGGGCGATTTCTGGACGCCCTTCCAGCGCACCCTCAACGACAACGATCTCGACGCGCTGATCGGCGAGGCCTACGACCTCTCCGGGCTCGCCAAGGAAAAGTGTCCCGAGTGCGGTGGCAAGCTCGTGGCCAAGGGGGGCTTCTTCGGGCCCTTCGTGGCCTGCGAGAATCACCCCAAGGCCTGCAAGTACACGCGCCCCATCAAGGGCGAGAAGAAGCCGGCGGAGCTGACCAAGTATCTCTGCCAGGAGTGCGGCGCGCCCATGGTGGTGCGTCATGGGCGCTCGGGCGACTTCCTCGGCTGCAGCAAGTTCCCCAAGTGCCGCGGCACACGCAGCATGCCCACCGGCATCATGTGTCCCAAGGACGGCGGAGAGATTGCCGAGCGGCGCAGCAAGAAGCGCGGCAAGGCGTTTTATGGCTGCGAGAACTATCCCAACTGCGACTTCGTCGTGTGGGACAAGCCCGTGGCGGACACCTGCCCGGAGTGCGGCTACGTGGGCGCCGAGGCCAAGTCCAACAAGACGCGCGGGGCCTTCCGCAAGTGCATCAAGTGCGGGAACGAGTGGGACGTCCCCTCGCCGGAGGACGCGGCCGAGGTGGCGGAAGTGGCGTGAGCGGCCGATGACGATTCACGTCATCGGCGGCGGTCTCGCCGGCAGTGAGGCCGCCTGGCAGCTGGCCGAGCGCGGTCACGAAGTGGTGGTGCACGAGATGCGTCCCGTGCGTGGCACGGCGGCGCATCGCACCGAGCGACTGGGCGAACTGGTCTGCTCCAACACCTTCAAGAGCACCGAAACCAGCAACGCGCACGGTCTGCTCAAGGCCGAGATGCGTGAGCTGGGCTCGCTCATCCTCTCCTGCGCCGACGAGGCGCGGGTGCCGGGTGGCACGGCGCTTACGGTGGACCGCGAGATCTTTTCGCAGGGCGTGCACGAGCGCCTGCACGCGCATCCGCGCATCACGGTCTCGCGCGAAGAAGTGACCGCGTTGCCTGATGTGGGTGTGGTGGCCACCGGGCCACTCACCAGTGATGCCCTGGCCGAGACCATCCGCGCGCGCCTGGGTGTGGAGTCGCTGGCGTTCTACGACGCCATCGCGCCGGTGGTGAGCCTCGAGTCCATCAATCAGGACATCGCCTTCCGCGCCTCGCGCTGGGGCAAGGAAACGATGGACGGGGCAGGGGAGGAGGGCGCCTACCTCAACTGCCCGTTCACGAAGGACGAGTACGAGGCCTTCATCGACGCGCTCACCACCGCCGATCAGTTCACGGCCCACGAGTTCGACAGCGTGCCGTACTTCGAGGGCTGCATGCCCGTTGAGGAAATGGCGCGCCGCGGACGCGAAAGTCTGCGCTTCGGTCCCATGAAGCCCATCGGGCTGCGCGATCCACGCAACGACAGCAAGCCATGGGCGGTGGCGCAGTTGCGCATGGAGGACCGCGCCGGTCGCATGTGGAACCTGGTGGGCTTTCAGACGCGCCTGCGCATTCCCGAACAGGCGCGCGTGTTCCGCATGATTCCCGGTCTCGCCGACGCGGAGTTTCTGCGCTTCGGCAGCATTCACCGCAACAGCTACGTGAACGCGCCGGCCGCGCTCACACCGCACCTGTCGCTGCGCGACGCGCCCACCACGCTGTTTGCCGGGCAGATCACCGGGGTGGAGGGCTACACCGAAAGCAGTGCCACGGGGCTGCTGGCCGGCATCAATCTCTCGCGCATGCTGCGTGGTGAGGAGCCGGTCGTGCCGCCGCCCACCACCATGATGGGTGCGCTGTACCGCTACCTGCGTGAGGCCGACCCCAAGCACTTCCAGCCCATGAACGCCAACTTCGGATTGCTGGAGGAGTTGACGGACGTGCCGGCCAAGGTGCTCAAGGACAAGACGCGCAAGCGCGAGCTGTACGCCGAGCGCGGGCTCGCGCACATGGCCGCCTGGCGTGACGAGCACGCCCTCGGCACTGTCGCGGTCTGACCATGTCTGAGGGAGCCGAGACGCCGCTCCCCACCGAGATTGCCGAGTTTCTCGTGCATCTCGAAAAGGCGCGCGACCTCTCGCCCAACACCGTGTCGGCCTATACGCGCGACCTGCGCGAGTTCAGCACCTGGCTGGCGGCCACACACGGCGAAGCCGGCTGGCAGTGGGATGCGCTGACGCGCACCCACATTCGTGGTTACCTCGCAGATCTCACGCGGCGCGGGTTGGCCAAGCGATCCATTGCGCGGCAGCTCTCGGCGGTGCGCAGCTTCTACAAGTGGATGCACCGGGACGAGCGGGTGGATGTGAACCCGGCGCGTGCCGTGCCCACTCCACGTCTGCCGCGCACACTGCCCGCCTACCTAGACAGGCAGCAGGCCGAGGTGCTGCTGCAGCATGCCGCCACGCGCGCGCAGAGTCTCGACTTCACCGACGTGCGCAATCTGGCCATGCTCGAGTTGTTCTACTCGAGCGGATTGCGTCTGAGCGAACTGCGCGGGGTGGACCTCACCGATCTCGACCTCGTCTCGCAGCAGGTCAAGGTGCGGGGCAAGGGCCGCAAGGAACGCATCGTGCCGGTCGGCGACCATGCAAAGCAGGCGCTGCGTAACTATCTGGTGAAACGCGATGTCCTGCTGGCCAAGCTGGCCGGCTCCCCGCGCGCGCGCCTGGCCCGCGGCGCCGTGTTTCTCAGCGAGCGCGGCGCACGCATCAGCGCGCGCGCGGTGCAGCACGCCATGGTGGCGCTCATGCAGGCCGTGAGTGAGGGAGCCGATCTCACCACGCACTCGCTGCGGCATACCTTTGCCACGCACCTCGTGGACGCGGGCGCCGACCTCCGCGCGGTGCAGGAACTGCTCGGCCACGCCAGCATCAGCACCACGCAGATCTACACGCACACCAGCGTCGACCGGCTCAAGAAGGTGTACAGGCAGGCGCACCCGCGGGCGTAGGCAGGTTTAACTCAAAACTTGGAACTTCTACTCAAAGCTCAGAGCTAACCGGACTATCGGTCAGCTTTGAGCTTTGAGTTCAAGTATTGAGTCGTAAGTCACGCCAACCATCTACTCGAAACTCGAACCCAGAACTCGGAACTGATCAGTTTCGAGTTGTGAGTTTGAGTAGCGAGTCATGGGTCGCGTCGGCTACGGTGTCCCACCCGCCAGCAGCACCGCCGCGCGCTCCGCATCGAGGTTGCCCCCGCACATCACGATGCCAACCCGCTGTCCGGCCAGACGCGGCGCGAGCAGTCTGAGCCCGGCCAGTCCCGCCGCGCCGGCTCCCTCCGGCAGATTGTGCGTCGTGCGCCACAGGTCGCGCACGGCCTGCGCAATGGCCGGCTCGCTCGCCAGCACAAAGTCGCTGAGCCCGTGCCGCAGCGCCTCGAACGTCAGCTCGTAGGTCGAGCCGGTTGCGATGCCCTCGGCAAACGTGGCGACCGGCGCATTGGCCCGTGGGGTTCCGTCGCGCCAGGCATCATGCTGCGCGCTCGCTCCCGCGCTCTGCACCGCATACACGGCCAGCCCGGGCTTGCGATGCGCAGCCACCACCGCCGCGCCCACGGCCTGCGAGCCGCCGCCCAGCGCAATGACCAGTGCGTCGAGATCCGGCACCTGATCCAGCCACTCGTCGGTCATGGTCCCCGCGCCGGCCAGCACCTCGCGATGGTTGGTGGAGTGTACCAGCGTGCGCTCTTCGCGCAGCGCGATGTCGCGGCAGGCCGCCACCGTCTCATCGTAGCGTGCACCCACCTCCACCAGCGTGGCGCCAAGTGAACGGATGGTCGCGTTCTTCTCCGGGTTGTTGCCCTTCGGCACACAGATGGTCACCGCTACTTCGCGAGCGGCGCCCGCCCAGGCGAGGCCCAGCCCATGGTTGCCGGTGGTGGCCGCCACCACACCTCGTCGAGCTGCCTCCGGCGAAAGGGCGGTGATACTCGCGGTGCCATTGCGCACCTTGAAACTGCCCGTGGGCAGGTGATTTTCGTGCTTCACGTACACACGGATGCCGTAGCCCACCAACTCGTCCAGCAGCGGGTAGTGGCGCACCGGCGACGGATCGAAGAATGGCCGCAGGCGCTCGCGTGCGGCCGCAACATCGGCGTAGGCAATCGGGTACATTCTTCCAATATGCCACTTCCTCCTGTCCGGGCCACCACGATTCTCGCGGTGCGCAAGAACGGCCGGGTCGCCATCGGCGGCGACGGCCAGGTGTCCATCGGCGACACGGTCGCCAAGAACTCGGCCGTCAAGGGCCGGGTGCTCAAGGGCGGCCGGGGGCTGGCCCGGTTTGCCGGCAGCTTGGCCGATTCCCGCAGCTTCTTCCGCAACTTCGAGGAAAAGCTCCGCGGCTACCCCGGCAA
>JACVCT010000021.1 GCA_016741895.1 Gemmatimonadaceae bacterium
GCAGCAGGCCGTGGGTGGGGCCCATGCCAAAGATCCCGCAGAATGCCGAAGGCGCCCGCACGCTGCCGCCGGTGTCGCTGCCAATGGCAAAGTCCACGAGACCGCCCGCCACCGCCGCCGCCGACCCACTCGACGAGCCGCCAGGCACGCGCCCGGGCGCACGCGGATTGCGTGGCGTGCCGTAGTGCGCGTTTTCGCCGGTCAGACTGAAGGCCATCTCCTCGGTGTGTGTGCGGCCCAGCATGTGTGCGCCCGCGTCCAGCAGCACACGCAGCACCCAACTGTCTTCGCCGGCCGCGTCATGTGTGCGCAGCCAATCCGGACTCCCGAAGCCGCTGCGCTCACCGGCCACATCGAAGAGATCCTTGAGCCCGAAGGTCAGACCACTCAGCGCGCCGGTGCGTGTGGGGGCACGCTCCACATGGGTGTGGCGGCAGAATGCGTTCAGCGTGTCACGATCGAGGATGGAGGCCATGCGTGCGACGATAGGTGGACGGACTGATCTGGAAGCGACGACGGAAGTGCTGACGCAACGACACCTCGCTGCCCAGACCACAGCGTGAGGCAATGCGTGCCAGGGGCCAGCGCGTGCGCTCGAGCAGCTCGCGGGCCGCAAGCAGTCGCTCAGCCAGCAGCCACTGCAGCGGCGAGGTGCCAATCTCCGTGCGAAAGCGCCGGGAGAACGTACGTTCCGGCAGGCCGGCGTGCTGAGCCAGCTGTTTTACCGTGAGTGTCTGTGACAGCCGGCCACGCGCCCAGCGGCAGGTGGCTTCGAGCGAATGCGTGTCGTCCACCTCCACCGGTCGCGCCACATACTGCGCCTGTGAGCCCTCGCGATGCGGCGCCACCACCAGGCGCCGGGCGACCGCGGCGGCCACGCTGGCCCCGTAGTCCTGTCGCACCACGTGCAGACAGAGATCAATGCCGCAGGCAATGCCCGCCGAGGTGAGCACCTGCCCGTTGTCCACGTACAGCACGTCGGGGTCCACGTCCACCATCGGATAGCAGGCACGCAACTCCTCAGCGTCCAGCCAGTGTGTGGTGGCTCGCTTGCCATCCAGCAATCCGGCCTCGGCCAACGCAAAGGCCCCGGTGCAGATGGACACGAGGCGCGCACCACGCGCTGCGGCGGCGCGCAGCGCGCGCAAGGCTGCCGGCCCGGGGCGCACCGACAGATCGTCGATGCCGGGCAGCACAATGGTGTGCGCGCGGCGCAGCGCGGTCAGGCCCTGTTTCACCTCGACGTTCATGCCCGATGCCGACGGCAACAGACCAGGCCGCTCGGCGCAGAGCGTGACACGATAGCGCTGGGCGCCCTCGTCGGGACGCGGATAGCCAAAGACCTGCAGGGGCACGCCCAGATCGAACAGCACCACGGAGGGCTGCACCAGAATGGCCACGGCAATGGGCGGCGTGACCTGCGGTCCCGGGCGGCTGGAAGCGGATCGGGCGGGCATGGCCGAAACCTACCGCATATTGGCATTTCGGCCACTCGTCGCCGGGAGTCGGCTCACGAGACATTGCAGGCACCACCCATCGCCTCGAGGCCCGCATGTCATTGCCACTTCGCCCGCTGTTCCGCCTTCACGCACTGCGTCGCCTCGCGGCGATGGTTCTGTCACGCGCGGTCATGGCCACGTCAGCGGCCATGTTTGCGGCCACGAGCCCGGCCCTTGCCACCGCGCAGCGCCCACCGGCGCCCATTCAGGTGGTGGACGGTGCCTGGCTCGCAGCCCATCTCGACGACGCCGATGTAGTGGTGCTGCAGGTGGAGACGGACACCAGCGCCAGAACCGCCCGCATTCCTGGCGCGCGGATGCTGCACTACCGGGCCCTGGTCATAACGCGCGATGGACTCAGCAGCGAGCTGCCATCACCCGACAGTCTGGCTTCCCTGTTCTCAGGGTTGGGCATTGCCCCTGGAGCGCTGGTGGTGGCTACCACCACGCACGAGCCACCCATGGCCGCCCGCGCCCTCATGACGCTCGATGTGATGGGACATCCGCGTCTCGCGTTCCTCTCAGGGGGCGTGGCGCAGTGGAAGCGCGATGGGCGTCCGCTGGCCACCGGGCCCGCCCGCTTCACACGCAGCAGTTATCCGGTACGACCGGCCGCCGAGGTGGTGGTGGACGCCGAGTGGATTTCCCAGCGGCAGGGAAGGGGGCTCGCCCTGATCGATACGCGCACGGATGGAGAATTCGACGGCACCGGCAATCGCAGCGGCATGCCGAGTGAAGGGCACCCGGCGGGGGCGCGGCAGCTGCAGTGGGAACAGGTGTTTGCGAACGTGGACCTGCATCAGTTGCAGGACAGTGTCACGCTCCGACGGTTGTACACGGAGCGCATGCGCAGTGGCGATACGCTGGTCACGTACTGCTGGGTGGGCTACCGCGCGTCGATGACCTACGTCGCGGCACGCACCCTCGGTCTCCCTGTGCGCTTCTACGACGGCAGCTATCAGGACTGGCAGCGCCGCGGACTGCCCGTGCTCAAGGGGACCGAGCGGCGGTAGCCACACCGCCGCATCTGCTAGGGCGCGCGCAGCGATCGCTCCACGACGTTGGTGGCGAGGAATATCCCGAGGGCCCGCACGGCGGGGCGTGTGCGGTTGGCCACGTTGCCGCGCACGGAGGTGGGCGGAATCGAGAACGGCGATCCATTGCCGATCATCTGGTCGTTGAGCGTCCGGTAGAATCGATACTGCTGCTCCGTCAGCGACTGCTGGCGCAGCAGCACCATCTGCCCCGGTCTGATGGGTGTGTCCGGATGTGTCTGATACGAGCGGATGCGCAGCCCATCGAAGTACTGATCGGTGTCGACGGCCCGGTGCCGCAGCACGCTGTCCGACACGAGGACACGCTGGCCATCAACGTAGAGATCCCAGAGGTAGTAGTTGCTGACTCCGGCCGGATCGCGCACGTCGATGGTGACACGTGGCAGTGTGTCCTCGTCTTCGGGCCGGCCAAATCCGAGGAAGCTGCGTTTGGTGAAGTAGACCGAATCAATGGGCGGAACGGGCCGCAGGGTGTCCACCGCCTCGTAGTCGTCGCCCTGCCACCTGATGCGCAGTGTGTAGCGGCCGCCAACACGCGCAACAAGGTCTTCGGTGATGTAGTGCCCGGGCGCGGTTGCGGATTCAGCCAGCGGCACCACGCGCCCGGTTTCGTCGGCAATGGACACCTGGGCGCCACGGGCCGGCGGCGCCGCCGTCTGTGAGAAGTAGGGAGAGGTGGTGGTGAGGATCACCTTCTGTCGGCCGCTTGGGCGACCAACCACCGCCTCCACCCGCCCCTCCACCACCAGTCGGGTGGGTCCGTCGGGTACCGTGATGTCCACCACGCGCTCGCAGGCAGACAGCAGCATGGCGCAGGCCGCGGCAGTGGCCGCCAGCATGGCGGCACGTATCGAACGTTGCATGAGCTGCTTCATGTGGGGCGCTCTCAAAACTTGAAGACGTAGTTGATGCTCGGCACCAGGCCGAAGATCGAGGTCTGCACGGCCTCGGACTGCAGCGGATTGTCGAAGCGCTGCCGCACACGCAGGGCCTGTGCGTTGAAGCGGTTGTAGGCGTTGAGCACGCCAAACTGCAGTTCCCCCTTGCCCAGCTTTCGCGTCGCACTCAGGTCGAGGCGGTGGTACAGGGGCAGACGCGCGGCATTGCGTGCGCCATACTCCGGCACGAGCAGGCCGTCGACGAAGTAGCGCGCACCCGGCAATGTGACCGGCAAGCCGGAGGCCATGGTGAAGGTCGCACCAACGTTCCACTTGGGCGTCCACTGCCACAGGCCAACGAGCGCGAGGTTGTGCGTCTTGTCAAACGGCGTGGGATACCAGTCGCCGTTGTTGATTCCACCGCCTGCCTCACCCGGGGCGCGAACGCGCTGTTCCGCGCGACTCAGGGTGTAGCTGGCCCAGCCCGAGAGGCGACCGACATTGCGGCGCGCAAACAGCTCAAGGCCGTACGAGCGACCAATGCCCTGCAGCAGGATGGTTTCGAGACGCGGGTTGAGCAACACGTCGGCGCCGTCAACATAGTCCACGACGTTCTTGGCGCTGCGATAGTACGACTCGGCACTCAGTTCGAGGCCGCGCCACTGCGCGGACCATCCCAGTGCGTATTGGTCAGCGACACGCGGCTTGATGAACGGTCCAACCGGCTCCCAGACATCGAGTGGCGACACCGAGTTGGTATTGGAGATGAGTTGCAGAAACTGCTGGGTGCGCGCGTAGCTCAACTTGATGCTGTGATTGTCCGCAACCGACAGACGCAGGGATGCCCGCGGCTCCAGGCCGCTGAAATACGCCATGCGATCCCCTGAGGCCACGCGGCTGCTGTCGAGCAGTGGAGCGGGTTCGTAGCGTCCGAGCTTGGGGTTGTACACCACTGGGCCCCCGGGGCCGTATTCGTAACGCGTGGCGCTGCCCAGACGGGCGAAGTCCGCCACGCGGAATCCGTACTGCATGCCGAACCGCGAGCCCAGCTCGATATCGTGGGCCACGTAGGCGGCGCGGGTGACGCCGTAACGCGTCTCCACCTTGAGCGGCAGAAAGCTCGATGAGTCGCCGGTGTTGAACACCTCGCCCGGACGAAAGATGTTGCGCGTCCACTCGGCGCCGAACTCCAGCTTCTGCGACGCCGTCATCTGCCAGGTCTCGTCGAGCTTGAAGTCGGCACTCTGGATGTTGGCAACCCAGCGCACCGTTTCGAAATCGAAGATGCGAAAGCGCAGACGGTAGTCGTAGTCACTCCACGAGCCGGTCAGTTTGGAGAACAGGCGGCCGCGCCAGGCCTGGTTCCAGCGCAGCGTGGCGGCGCGGTTGCCCCAGCCAACGCCAAACCCCTGACTGGGCTGACCGAAGTTGTCGCGGCCCAGATACCCGGAGGCGATGAACGAGCCGGTTTCGCCGAGGCGCACGTGGGCCTTGGCGTTGAGATCGTAGAAGTAGGCCACGGCATTGCGCACCGAGCTGTCGGACGCGGCCGCGAGAAAGGCATCGGCATACGAGCGCCGCGCGGCCAGCATCCACGAACCGCGCGACCCGGGAAGCGGACCTTCGATGATACCGCGACTGGACAGCAGACCAATGGATGCTGCGCCGGTGAATTCCTCGCGGTTGCCGTCGCGCTGCCGGACATCCACGACCGACGAAAGCCGACCGCCGAATCGCGAGGGAATGGCGCCCTTGTACAACATGATGTTGTCGATGGCGTCGGCGTTGAACGTGGAGAGAAAGCCCAGGATGTGCGAGGGGTTGTAGATGGTGGACTCATCGAGCAGGATGAGATTTTCATCCACGCCACCACCACGCACCGAGAAGGCCGTGGACGCATCGGTGGTGGTGGTCACGCCAGGCAGCAGCGTCAGGGTGCGAATGGGGTCCACTTCGCCCAGTACCGGTGGCACCGAGCGCGCGATGCGCATGTCCAGCTTGATGACACTCATCTGCGGGCTGCGCGGATCGAGGTCGGGCCGCTCGTCGCGGTCGCCGGTGATCTGCACGGCGGAGAGCACGGACTCCTGCGTACGCAGGGCAAGGTCCAGTTGCATCCGCGTCGTGACCTGAATGGTGGTATCGAAGGGCGCGTAGCCAATGGCACGCACGCGCAGCCGATGCGGGCCGACTGAGAGCACCAGGGCGTAGTAGCCTTCTTCGTTGGTCTGACGCACCTGGGCTTCGTTGTCCACCAGAATCGTCACGCGCCGCAACACTTCGCCCGTGGCGAGGCTTCGTACAAACCCGGACACACGCTCACTGCGCACGGCGGTCAGGGTGTCTTCCTGCGGGCGCTTCGTGCTGTCGTTGATGATGACCACCTGGCCGTTGGCGCTGACGACGGCACGCAGGCTGCTGCCCTCGAGCAGTCGCAGCACGGCGGTTCGCGCGGGCACACGCTGGAGTGAGAGCGTGACCGGGGCCGTCAGCGCCGGCAGGGCCCGGTCGGCCACATAGGGCAGGGCGGCCTGTCTGGCGATGTCCGCCAGCACGTCGCGGCGGGACTGACCTTTGGCCTCTATGCTGACCAGCATCGCCAATGGACCGCGCGCGGTGCTGCCGTGTTCAAGCGGCGTGAAGCCCGAAGCTTGCGTAGGGACCGGGGTCCGTGCCGACGCCGGTGCTGATGCGTTGGCGGGAGCCGACTGGGCGTGAACGAGCGGCCCTGACGCCAGCAGCGCCATGGCCAAAGACAACATTCGCATGAATCAGCGTGATGAGAACGTGATGGTGGATCCGTTGCGCACGAGCTGCGCATTGAGTGCCAGAGCGAGTGACTCGAGCATCGGATCAAGGGGCAGGGCAGCGAACTGCCCGGTGACGCGGCGCTCCAGCATGTCGGGTGTGGCGGTCAAGGTGACGCCGTACCATCTGGCAAGCGCAGGCAGGGCTTCGGACAGCGCCGTGCCGTCAAACACAAACTCGCCGCGAATCCAGGCGGCGCGCTCCGCACCGTCCTGGCGTACCTCAACGCGACCCGCAGACGTCACGCGTCCGCGGTCACCGGCGTGCAGCAGTGTGGGTGCGGCATGGCCCTGCGCCAGCGCCACGATGCCCTCCTCCACCGCCACTTCCACACCGCCCACCTCCGGCCAGGCGCGCACGACGAAGCGTGTGCCCACATCCTCGGCCAGTACGTTACCGGCGCGTACGCGGAACGGCTGCGTGGTGTCGTGTACCACATCGAAGTGTCCTTCACCCTGCAGCGTGATTTCGCGTGACCCCGCCCCGAACGATCGTGGCACGCGGGCGGAGCTGCCGCCGGCCAGGGTCATGCGACTGCCATCGGGGAGTGTCATGCTGATGCGCTGTCCGAGTGGCGCCGTGTACTCCTGGCTCGCGGTGGCGTTTCGCCACAGCACGCCGCCGATCACGCCCACCACCAATACGGCGGCGACACGCAGCCACGTGGGCAGGCCGCGTGTTTGAGCAGCACGGCGCACACCGGGCGCGGTGTGAATCGGACGGACCGTTGCGTCACGGTCCGCCGCGTGGCCCATCCGCTCCTGCAGGGCCTGCCACGCAGCGTCCGTCGCAGAGGCCGTCGTGGCAAATGCCGTCGTAGTGCCAGCGGTGGCATGCGCCTCGCGCAGCGCCTTGAGCAACGCGGCATGACGCCGGTCCGCCGCCAGCCACGTATCGAGACGCGCCTGATCGTCCGACGTGGCGGATCCGGCAAGAATCCGGTCCAGCAGCGCCGTGTCAGCGTCGTGCGGAAAAAATTCAGGTTCAGACTGCGGAGTGTGCATGCCAGCGTGTTGAGGTTACCAGCACGACACACGGCACCGGAAAAACCCCACAACCGCTGAATTGCCGCCGTGTTCAGCTCCCCAACACGCGGGCGCGCACGGCCTTGAGGCCGCGCGAGAGCTGGTTCTCCACCCCTTTGACGCCAATGCCCATGGCCTCGGCGATCTCCGCGTAGCTCATCCCCTCACGCCAGCGCAGGTGCATGACCAGCCGGCAGCGTTCGGGCAGGGCATCCAAGGCGGCCTGCGCCAGCAAAACCAGCTCAGCCTGTTCCGCCTCGGCATCGGCGTCGGCCGCCACGCTGTGCGGGGGCGGCGTGTCGGCATGCGCGGCCTCGGCCGCCCAATCCTGCTCCAGCACATCGCGGCGTCGCACATTGAGCGCCCGATTGCGTACTGCGCCAAACAAATAGCCCCGCACCGACCCATGCGGTGCCCATTCCGCGCGGGCCTGCCAGATGGCAAGAAACACATCCTGCACCACTTCCTCCGCCCGCGCCGTATCGCCTGTGTAACGGAGCGCGAAGCCCACCAACGCCGCATGCAGCGCCCGGAACAGCTGCTCGAACGCCTGCAAATCACCCGCGCGAATGCGGGGAACGCAGGCGTCGAGTTGGGCGCCGTCGTGCTGGAGTGCGTCGGCCGAGGACATGGCCTCTAGCACGGCTGCACACGACCAGGAGTTTCAGGCCTGGGACCAACTGTGGGGTCCCGGTACGCCCGGTTGGCCTGAAGTTCCTACCCCCCGGCGCTTCGCGTCCAGATGGCAATGAGGCCACACCAGTTGTCGGATCGCATGCCGCCCAGCGAAGGAGGAATGGAGGCAGCCCCGAAAAACACCTCCACCCCATGCACGTCCTGCGGAACGACTTTGTCGATGTCGGAAAGCGCCGGAAGGATGATTCCATCGAGCATGACACGCAACACACAGGGGACCAACGCAATTCCGCTACCGGCCGGCACAGACTTCATGCCGCGCGTCGAGATCGCCACCATCGAACCAAGCGAGTCGGCGATCCGCAGACCAGAGATCCCTCGAAGCATCTGCGAGAGTCGTACCGGATTACGATGCTCGATTTCCGCACGAGTGACTGACGCGCTTGCCGTCCGCGATCGCAGTCGAGCCTCAAAGTCCGCAAGTCTCGTTGACGATGGCGAGTTGTCGAGAACTTCGACTGCGCGTAGCCCGTAGGGCTGCCGGTCCAGATAAACCGTGACATTCTCTCCAAGTTCCTCCACACGTGCCTCGATGCGCGTTGAGAAGAAGCCAATACTCCGAACCAATATGATTACTGAATCCCCCACAAGGCTGACAACACGAGCAATGCCGGCAGAGTCCGTCACTGCACGCAGTCGCTGCGTTCTACTGATGAGCTCGATGCCCGCTGCTCCAACGGGGCGGTCGGACTCATCCAAGACCAGAACTGACAGCGTACGCCCCTGAGCTCTGGGCACGACTGGCTGGGCATCAGCCGTCGTAACGAGCAAGAATGACAGTAGCGCAACTGCCGGAAACGGGACTCTGAATTGGCAACTGTGAAGTCGATCGATCATCGTCCAGATCATCTGCTGCATTGTTGTCAGGGGCTAGCGGCCAAAGACGAGTCTACACACTTTCGCTGAAATGGCGAGCCGCTGGAAGATTGGCGCGGCAATTGGTGCGCGCCACCTCTCAGTAGCTTGGAGTTTTCGTCATTCATCACTCAGAACTCTGTTGACGGGGCACGCGACTCAGGTCGGCTGCAATACTTCGGTACTTCAGCGCTGTTCACGGCATCCGTAGTCAGTTCGCTCCGACATTGCAGGTTTATCCTATGCGACTTTTCCCCATCTCCGCAGCTACCTGTCTGTCGATACTCCTCCAGTCTGGCCCTTTGCACTCCAACACGTATAAAGCATCGGACCGGCCACCTCAGCGCTGGGCTCTTGCAGGGCCAGGTATCACAGTAGAGGGGGATGGAGAGGAAGGGCCGACAGATTTCAACGACGTCGTTGCAGCGTTCCTTGTCGCAGGTGATCGGCTCCTGGTGGCCGACGGAAAAACAAGCCAGTTGCGACAGTTCAGCTTTCCCGCCATGCGGCACCTGCGAACGATTGGTGGCGCGGGACGTGGCCCCGGTGAGATCAGTGATCTGTGGACCGTATGGCGGTCACCAACGGGTTTCGTGGTCGAGGATGCCGCGGGCACGGCATCTCTGTTCAATGCGCGCGGCGACTTTGTACGTGTGCTGCCACGTGAGGTACCTGTTGCCGGGAGACGAGTGGAGCGGGTTGGTCCGATCAATGACACGCTGTTCGTGGCAAAGCTTCAGGATACCATCCCTCCGATGAATGCGGGCGACTCGCGCATGCTCAGAATGCAGTTGCTCGCAGTGACAGGTCGCTCCAGTCGGGTCATTGCGCGCTCTGACGAGCGCGAAGTCATTCGTGGTGCGACAGGCCGACCCCGGACCCCGGTGTTCGGCGCAACCAGCGTCGCTGCGGTCGTCGGCAACAGAGTCTGTGTTGGCTACCCTGCAAGATATCGCATTGATTGCTACGCACCCGATGGTCGGCACATCTCACGTATTGAACGTCGCGGTTTGCGTGCGGCACCGGTCCGCCCGGCGCACAAGGAAGACTTCTTCGCGAGTGAAACGGCGGCCAACCCGGGCCCGAACGGTGCCGCGTACATCGCCCGCTTGCGCCGTACTGTGCCATTCGCTGAGGTCATGCCGCACTTTGGTGAGTTCATTGCTGCACCAAATGGGGATCTTTGGGTGGGCCCATACATTCCGGTTGGTCCGATCCCGATGAAACGGCCATTCCCGACGACTCCCACAACCTGGTCTGTGTATGGAGTCGACGGACGCTGGAAGGCGGACGCTACGTTGCCTGGGCGCTTCCAATTGCTGTCAGTCGACGGCATGCGCGCGGTTGGCGTCCGCCGAGACCAAGACGATGTGGAATCGATTGTCGTTTACACTCTGCGTGTACAGCAATGAGAGTGGCAAGAACGGCATGCCTGCAATGCCGTCCTTGCCTCCAGTTCCCAAGGGTCAGGTTGTCGGCTTCCCCGTCCGCGCCGCCACCACATAGAACCCCGTCGCCACACCAAGCGTGATCAGCAGGACCGTCCACTCGGCCTGCGTGATGCTCGTCAGCAGCCAGGCAATGAGGCCAATGGTGATGATGGGCACCAGCGGACCACCCGGCACGGCAAAGGGCACTGCGCCCTCCTGACGAATGCCGCGCTGACGCAGCATGAAGGTGGCCGCCGCGCAGCCGGCATACAGCAGCAGCGCCGCGAGGTTGGAGATGACCGCGAGCTGTTCAAACGAGTTGAACACGGCCAGCGCACACACCAGCGTGGTCTGGATGATGATGGCCACGTGCGGTGTGCGATACGTGGGGTGAATGGCGCCAACTGCCTTGGGCAGCAAACCATCCTCGGCAAATCGGAACAGCGCGCGCGGCACCGCCAGCGTCATGCCGCTCACATAGCCGAACATGGAGATGCTCGCGCCCACCAGCAGCAGCAAACGCCCAGGCGTGCCAAGGAAGGACTCGGCGGCAAAGGCCAGCGGCGCCGCCGTGCTGGTGGCCAGCTTGTCACCCAGCAATCCTGCCGCCACCACATGCACCGCCAGATACAGCAGCGTCACGCCAATCATGGCGATGGCCAAGGCACGCGGCACGGTGCGCGCGGGGTCACGAATTTCGCCGCTGGGCACCAGCGCCGTCTCCACACCGCTGAAGGCAAACACCAGCACGATGGCCGCGCGCGCCAGTGACGAGGGACTCGGCACTTCGCGAATGGCGATGTTGTCGGGCTGAATGAAGAACACGCCAATGGCCACAAAGGCCAGCAGCGGCAGCAGCTTGGCAATGCTGGCCACGACAATGAGCTTCGTGCCTTGCTCGACACCACGCAGGTTGATGATGGCCAGCAGCACGAACATGGTGACGATCACAGGCACCCGAATGCCCTCGATGCCTACCAGTGCGCCCACGCCCTCCGCAAACGCCGACGACACGCCGGCCACCGCCGTGGTGCCCAGCATCCACAGCAGCACACCCGCCAGAAAGCCCACGTAGCGGCCGAACACCGCTTCCACGTAGGCGTAGGGGCCGCCGGTGAGTGTGATACGGCTGCCGGCTTCGGCAAAGCACAGCACCACGAAGCCCATGACCGCGGCGCAGATGAGATACACCAGCGGCGCCGCGGCACCGGCGGCCGCAGCCGCCGACGCGGGCAAACGGAAGATGCCGCCACCCACCGTGACGTTGAAAATGCTGGCCGCCAGGGCCCATACACCAACCGCGCGGACCAGAGATGGTCCGCGCGGCGTGCTTGTAGCAGGAGATGTCACGATCAGGCCTTGGAGAGCAGCGGAATGAGCAGCAGGGCCACGATGTTGATGATCTTGATGAGCGGGTTGATGGCCGGACCCGCCGTATCCTTGTACGGATCACCCACCGTGTCACCCGTGACCGCCGCCTTGTGGGCATCGCTGCCCTTGCCGCCGTGGTTGCCCTCTTCGATGTACTTCTTGGCATTGTCCCACGCGCCACCACCGGTGCACATGGAGATGGCCACGAAGAGACCCGTGACGATGGTGCCCATGAGCAGACCACCCAGCGCGGCGCCACCGAGGAAGAGACCCACGAGCACCGGAATCACCAGCGGCAGCATGGACGGCAGAATCATCTCGCGGATGGCCGCCTTGGTGAGCAGGTCCACCGCCTTGTCGTACTGCGGCTTCTGCGTGCCCTTCATGATGCCCGGCAGTTCCTTGAACTGACGGCGCACTTCCTGCACCACCGCGCCCGCCGCGCGACCCACGGCCTGCATGGCCGCGGCGCCGAACAGATACGGAATCATGCCGCCGATGAGCAGGCCGATCACGACCTTCGGATCGTCGATGGAGAAGTTGACCGGCGCGCCGAGGTGTTCACCCAGCTTGCTCGAGTAGTCGGCAAAGAGCACCAGCGCCGCGAGACCGGCCGAGCCGATGGCGTAGCCCTTGGTGACGGCCTTCGTCGTGTTGCCCACGGCGTCGAGCGCGTCCGTCGTCTTGCGGATTTCCGGGCCCAGATGGCTCATCTCGGCAATGCCGCCGGCATTGTCGGTGATGGGGCCGTAGGCGTCGAGCGCGACGATCATGCCCGCCATGGACAGCATGGCCGTGGCCGCAATGGCCACGCCGTAGAGACCCGCCATCTCGAAGCAGGCGTAGATGGCCGCGGCCACCACCAGCACCGGCGCGGCGGTGGAGCGCATGGACACCGCGAGACCCGAGATCACGTTGGTGCCGTGACCGGTTTCGGAGGCCTTGGCGATTTCACGCACCGGGCCGTATTCGGTGGCCGTGTAGTACTCGGTGATGACCACCAGCGCCGCCGTGAGGGCGAGACCGATCATGGCGCAGGTGAACAGCGCCATGCCATTGGTGGGGAACATGGCCTGCGTCACGAAGAAGAACGCAATGGCCGCCAGCACGCCCGACACGATGAGGCCGCGGTACAGCGCGGCCATGATCTTGCCACCCGGCTTCACGCTCACGAAGAACGTGCCGATGATGGACGCGGGGATGGACACGGCGCCGAGCACCAGCGGATACAGCACGCCGGTATTGCCGTAGGTGGCGTAACCGAGGCCGGCCACGAGCATCGCCGCGATGACCGTCACGGCGTAGGTCTCGAACAGGTCGGCGGCCATGCCGGCGCAGTCGCCGACGTTGTCACCGACGTTGTCGGCAATCACGGCCGGGTTGCGCGGGTCGTCTTCGGGGATGCCCGCTTCGACCTTGCCAACCAGGTCGGCGCCGACGTCCGCGCCCTTGGTGAAGATGCCGCCGCCCAGTCGCGCAAAGATGGAGATGAGCGACGAACCGAAGGCCAGACCGACCATGGGTTCGAGGGCATGCTTGACCGCGTCCTCACCCGTATTGCCGCCGATGGCCACCATGTAGAAGCCGGCCACGCCCAGCAGGCCCAGGCCCACCACCAGCATGCCGGTGATGGCGCCACCCTTGAACGAGATGTTGAGTGCGGCATTGAGGCCGGTGGCAGCGGCCTGCGCGGTGCGGGAGTTGGCGCGCACCGAGACAAACATGCCGATGAAGCCGGCCACGCCAGAGAGAATGGCGCCAATGGCGAAGCCGATGGCGGTCATCCAGCTGCCGAGGCCAAAGCCGACGGCAAGGAAAAGAATCACGCCCACGAGGGCGATCGTCGTGTACTGGCGCTTGAGGTAAGCGTCGGCGCCTTCCTGGATGGCACCGGCGATTTCCTGCATGCGCGCATTGCCCGAGGGCTGGGCAATGATCCAGCGCGCCGTCACGATGCCATAGACGATGGCAATGGCGGCGCATACGAGAGCCAGTGGGAGTGCGTACTGCTCGAGCACGAGGTCTTCCGGGTGGAGGGGAAACAGGGCCCGTTGGCTGGGGAACCGGAGGAAGATCACCGCATGGAACGGATGTGGCCAGTGGTGTGAGCCGGTTTGGCCGCATCCGGGGGCCCTTCGTCCACCTTGACAGGGGCGGGCTGTCCCGCTGCGCTTCACATGACGGGGGACGGAGGCGAGCTTTGGACGTCCCCGCTCGCCCCACATCCGCACCAGCTCATGCCCCTCACCTCCCGCCCCGTGCTGGTCAGCCCGCGCCCTGGTCTGGCGGCTGCCGCGATCGCCCTGCTGGCTCTCTCCGCCTGCCGGGCCTCCTCGGGCAGCAGCGCCGCCGCCGCGAGCTCCGACATCCCGCCGGCCACCAACGCCACTGTCCCCGCCCCCTACGTCATCCAGAACGGGGAGTCGCAGGTGGTGCCCGCCTTCGCCGACACCACCCAGTGGATCCGCGAGCGGCTCTGGGTGGAGACGGAGTTCGACTCCGACTTCGACGGCAAGAAGGACCGGGTGCACGTGGACGTGACCCGCCCGGGTCCCACGGCCAACGGGCTCAAGGTGCCGGTGGTCTACGAGACCAGCCCCTACTACGCCGGCACGCTGGGCAACGACGACGTGTTCTGGCCCGTGAAGCAGGAACTGGGTGCCGAGCCGCCGGCCCGCACCCTGGGCAAGGGCGTGACCTTCAATCCCAATCGCGCGCGCATCAGCAACTCGCAGGTGCGCAACTGGGTGCCGCGCGGCTTTGCCGTGGTGCACTCGGAGTCGCCGGGCACCGGCCTCAGTCAGGGCTGCATCACCATTGGCGGCAGCAACGAATCGCTGGCGCCCAAGGCGGTGATCGACTGGCTCAACGGCCGCGCGCGTGGCTTCACCACCATAGATGGCAGCGAGGAAGTGAAGGCCACCTGGGCCACCGGCAAGGTGGGCATGACGGGCACCTCGTTCAACGGCACGCTGCCCATTGCCGCCGCCACCACCGGGGTGAAGGGCCTCGAGGCCATCATCCCCGTGGCGCCCAACAACTCGTACTACCGCTACTATCGCAGCAACGGCCTCGTGCGCAGCCCCGGCGGTTATCTCGGCGAAGACGTGGACGTGCTCTACGACTTCGTGCAGAGTGGCAACCCGGCCACACGCGCGCTGTGCAATGAGCGCGTGCGTGACGCGGTCATTGGCAAGGGCATCGATCGCCGCACGGGCGACTTCAACGACTTCTGGGCCTCGCGCGACTACATCATGCAGGCGCGCGGCATCAAGGCCGCCACGCTCATGGCGCACGCCTTCAATGACTGGAACGTGATGCCCGAGCACAGCGTGCTCATGGTGCAGGCGCTCAAGGCCAACGGCGTGCCGGTGCAGCAGTACTACCATCAGGGCGGACACGGCGGTGAGCCGCCCATCAGCATGATGAACCGCTGGTTCACGCGCTATCTGCTGGGTGTGCAGAACGGCGTGGAGAAAGACCCCAAGGCCTTCGTGGTACGTGAAGGCGCGCCGCGTCTCGAGCCCACGCCCTACGCCGACTACCCCAATCCGGCGGCCTCACCGGTCACGCTCTATCCCGCCAAGGGTGGCAACGCCGTCGGTGCGCTGGGCAGCACGCGCACGCCTGCGCAGGGCATCGAGACCGTGACGGACAATGTGTCGCTGAGTGGTGCGGACCTCGCGCGCGCCGAGAACTCGCCCACCCGCCTGCTCTTTGCCACCGCGCCCCTCATGCAGCCCGTGCACCTCTCGGGCATCGCCCGGGTGCGCATCACGCTTGCCAGCAACAAGCCTGCCGCCAACCTGTCGGTGTGGCTGGTGGAATTGCCCTGGCCGGCAACCGGCAGCAACAACGCGGGTATCATCACCAGGGGCTGGGCGGATCCGCAGAACGCGCGGGATGTCCGTCGCAGCGCGCCGCTCGTGCCCGGGCAGCCGGTCACGCTGGAATTCGACCTGCAGCCGGATGATCAGATCATCGCCGCCGGCAAGCGCATCGGCCTCATGATTTTCTCGAGCGACAAGGATTTCACGCTACACCCGGCGCCGGGTACCGTGCTCTCCGTCGATCTCGATCAGACGTCCATCACGCTGCCCATTGTGGGCGGTGCTTCCGCTCTCAAGTAAAACAGCAGTGAAACAGACCTACGCTGTGAAAACCATCGCCATGCGTTATCGCTTCGCTCCGCTCGTTGCCACCATTGCGGCGGTGGCCGCAGGCTGCGCCTCGGCCGATGCGTCCGCTGGCAGTGCCGTCGGCAGCAGCGCCTCGGCGGCTGCCACGCGACGCCCGGCCGCGGGCACCGCGAGCGTTCCGAAGGCCAGCTCGCCCGCCGAGCAGCGCCGTTGGGCCGATTCCGTGCTGGCCACGCTGTCGCTGGAGCAGAAGGTCGCGCAGATGGTCTGGGTGTGGACCCTCGGTGATTTTGCGCCGGTTGATGCCGGGTCGTATACCGCCATCGAGAACCAGATCCGCGAGCTCGAACTGGGTGGCGTGATCGTTTCGGTGGGTGGTCCGGCCGACATCGCCACGAAGATCAATGCGCTGCAGCGTGTGGCCAAGCTGCCGCTGCTGGTGGGCGCCGACCTCGAAACGGGTGCAGCGTTCCGTGCGCGTGGCGGCTGGTTCCTGCCCAACGCCATCGAGCTGGGCGGCGCCACGAGCTTCCCGTATCAGATGGGACTTGGCGCCACACGCGACACCATGCTGGCCTACGAAATGGGTCGGGTAACGGCGGTGGAAGGCCGCGCGATGGGCATCCACATGGCCTTCGCGCCCGTGCTGGATGTGAACAACAATCCCAAGAACCCCGTCATCAGCGCACGCTCGTTTGGCGAAGATCCCACGCTGGTGGCGCAGATGGGCCGCAGTCTCGTGCGCGGCATCCAGCAGAACGGCATGCTGGCCACGGGCAAGCACTTCCCGGGTCATGGCGACACCGAGCAGAACTCGCACCTCGAACTTTCGCGTGTGAATGTGTCGCGCGCGCGACTCGACAGCGTGGAGCTGGTGCCCTTCCAGGCGGCCATCGACGCGGGTCTTCGCGGCATGATGACCTTCCATGGTGACCTGCCGGCGCTTGATACCACCAAGACGGCCGCCACGCTCAGCAAGGCGGTGATGACCGACCTGCTGCGCAAGACCATGAAGTTCGACGGCCTGCTGGTCACCGACGCGCTGGACATGAACGGCGTGCTGGGTGGTATCACGATGGGTGAGGCCACCATTCGTGCGGTGGAAGCCGGCAACGACGTGCTGCTCATGCCCACCGATGCGCGGGTGTCCATTCGTTCGGTGGCCGAGGCGGTCCGCGCGGGCCGCTTGACCGAGGCGCGCATTGATGAATCGGTGCGCAAGCTGCTCATGGCCAAGCACGAGTTTGGCCTCCACGTGAACCGTTTGGTGAACGTGGAGGAGGTGCGCGCGCATGTGGGCACGGTGGCCAATACCGGCCCGGCGCGCCTGGCCGCCGAGAAGGCCATCACGCTGGTGCGCGACTCGCTGGGCCTCGTGCCCATGAAGCTGCCGCGTGAGGCGCGGGTGGTGAGCATCACCATCTCCTCGCGGGTGGACCTGAGTGCGGGCCGCGCCTTTGACGCCGAGCTGCGCTCGCAGTATCCGCGTCTCCTGTCGCTGACGCTCACGCCGGAAGTGGTGGCCGAAGCCACGGCGGGTGCGGCGGCAGGGCAGGCGGGTGGCTATCGGGTCACACCCGACCCCACCATCCTGCCGGCGTCGGTGGAGAATGCGCTGCGCATTGCGCAGGGCGCCGACCTGGTGATCGTGTCGAGCTACATCGGCGCGGCCACCAACACGGCCAACATGAAGCCCACAGCCGGACTGCCGGAGTTGCTGAACGGTCTGCGCGCGGCCAACACCAAGGTGCTGCTCGCCAGCTTCAACAATCCGTATCTGCAGCTTGGTCTGCCGCTTACCGAGGCACACATGCTGGCCTGGAGCCCGTGGACCGCGTCGCAGCGTGCGGCGGCGCGCGCGCTGCTGGGCCGGGCGCCCATCACCGGCAAGCTGCCCATCACTCTTCCCGGCGTTGCCAACTTCGGCGACGGCCTTACGCGCTGATTGCGCCACTACATCGTGACATCGACCATGCCGTTCACTGCACAGCCCATCCAGCGCGTTCTGCTTTCGTCCGTTGCCGTTGCCACCATCGCCGTTGCCTCGGCATTCGGCGGCCGTGCGGTATCGCCCGTTCCGGCCATCGACCTCACCGGCACCTGGAAGTACGCCGTGGTGACGGAGAACGGCACCGGGACGCCCACCGTCATCATGAAGCAGACGGGCGATTCCCTGAGCGGCACCTATGAGTCGGGCCGCATGGGTGTGCTGCCCTTCAAGGGCAGCGTGAAGGACAGCAGCTTCACCTTTGTCATCAACACGCAGGGTGGCGCCGCGCTGACCTTCAAGGGTTCGCTGGTGAGCGCCAACGTGGTCAAGGGTGATGTGGACTTCGGTGGCGCCGGCAGTGCGACATTCAGCGGCGAGCGACAGGCCGCCAAGTAGCACGCAGCCTGGCCGACAGACAAACGCCCCCGACGGTCGACACCGTCGGGGGCGTTTGTGCATTGCGCCAGTCGCTCAGGCCACGTTCAGGTCATCACGGCTGCAGCAGCGGCAGCACCATGAAGGTCTGCGACGGCCCCACCTTGGTGAGCTTGTCGCCCGTCTGCAGGTTGAGTGTGGCCGTGTAGCGGCCGTTCGGCACGCGCGGCGCCTGACCACGCAGCAGCGCGGCCGCGCCAAATCCACCGCCACCACCACCGCCACCACCGCCGCCAGCAAAGCCGGTGCAGGCCTGCATGGCCTGCGGGGCGGGACGGCCGCGTGCCACGCTGTCCATCTGCGCCTGCATGGCGGCCGGCATCTGGCCACCAAACTGGCGGCGCATGCGGGCCAGCTGCGCGCTGTCCGGCGGCACCGGGTCGCCATTCAGGTTCCACACAAAGCGCTTGAGACCCGGTGTGCGATCGAGCTCACAGCTGCGCCACACCTTGCCGTCACTGTCGGCAATGGTGAGCACGTACTTGCTGCCGGTGGCCGCGGCGGTCTTCACGTGGTACGTGATCCACGCACCCACTGGCGGGTTGGGCGTGCTGTAGTTGCCGCTGATGGCCAGCGTGCCGGCTGCGCCGGCTGGCGCCAATCCACCCGGCGTGAAGTTGTAGGCATGGCGCAGCGGCAGCAGGCGCGCGTCCTCGGCCAGCGTATTGGTGTTGAGTTCGCGCAGCGCCGAGTAGTCATCCAGCACGTAGAAGCCGCGGCCAAAGGTGGCCATGACCAGGTCGCTCTCGCGCTTCTGGATGGTGAGATCACGCACCTGCGTGACGGGCATGCCACCGCGCAGCGCCGTGTATGACGCGCCGCCGTCCACCGAGACGAAGAGGCCGAATTCGGTACCCACGAAGAGCAGGTCGCCATTGATGTGATCCTGCGCCACGGCCCACACGTTGTGCCGCGCCGGCAGATTGGCCGTGATGTTGGTCCAGGTGCGACCCCGGTCGGTGCTCTTGACGAGGTACGGCGCATAGTCGCCGCGCTGCCAGTTGTTGAGCGCCACGAACACCGTGTTGGCGTCACGCGGCGAAGCCAGCACGTCGCTCACGTAGGTGTACTTGGGTACACCCGGGAAGCTCTCGATGCGGCGCCAGGTGCTGCCCCCGTCTTCCGACACCTGCAGGAGGCCGTCGTCGGTACCGGCCCAGAGCAGGCCCTCGAGCACCGGCGATTCGTCGAGGCTCACGACATTGGAGAGGTCCGTGGTGGACACATTGAGTGCCACCGAACCACGCGGCCACACCTTGCCCATGATGGGCAGGCTGTCGCGATTGAGATTGCGCGACAGGTCGGGGCTGACGCGTGTCCACGAGTCGCCACGATCGTCGGAGCGATAGACGAACTGGCTGGCGAAGTAGATGCGGTCGGGGTTGTGCGGGCTCAGAATGAACGGCGCATCCCAGTTGGTGCGATCGCGCACACGCGTCACGGCCGAATCGCGACGTGCCGAGGAGTCGGGCGTGGCGGTGGCGCCACTTTCGTCACCACCGGCCGAGGCGGTGGTGGGGCGGATGCCCTGCCCACGGCCCGTGCGCATGTCAAAGCGACTGAGGCCGCCGTTCTGCGACTCGCCAAAGAAGATGTGCTGGTCTTCCATGTGGCCGCGGGCCTGGAAACCGTCGCCACCCACGATGTTGAACCAGTCGCTGTTGCGGATGCCCCAGGTGTTGGTGGTGCGGGAGGGGCCGCACTGCGAGAAGTTGTCCTGCGTGCCGCCGCACACGAAGTAGAACGGCTTGGCGTTGTTCACACCCACGCGGTAGTACTGCGTGATGGGCAGCGTGGCGTGAAACTTCCAGGTCTCGCCGGCATCATAGGTTTCGTACAGACCGCCGTCATTGCCCAGCAGGATGTGGTTCTTGTCTACCGGGTCAAAAGCCAGCGCGTGATGATCCACGTGCACGCCGCGTCCTTCCCAGTTGGTGTTCGACCAGGTGGCGCCGCCGTCGGTGCTGCGCGACAGGTTGGTGGCCACCGAGTAGATGTGACCGGGGCGATGCGGATCGAGGAACAGCTCGCTGTAGTACTGGCCCAGGCCGTTGGTGAACCACTGCGCCATGGCCGCGCGCGCACTGTCCTGCGGGGCCGCACCCCCACGCGCCGCCGCACCAGCGGCTCCACCGCCACCTGCGCCACCACCGGGACCACGCGGCACAACCGCATTCTTGCCGTAGCGCGTCCAGCTGGCACCGTCATCCACGCTGCGATAGAGGCCCGACTGGAAGTTGGACGCCTCGATGAACGCATACACCTGCGTTTGCGTGCTGCGTGCATCAATGGCGAGTCCGGCGCGGCCCACGTCACCGGTGGGCAGGCCGTTGTTCAGTTTGGTCCAGGTCTTGCCGCCGTCGGTGGTCTTGTGCAGCCCGCCCTCGGGGCTGCCACCAATGGCCTGACCCACATGCCGGCGACGCGGATAGGCTGCCGCATACAGCACGTCGGGGTTCTTCGGGTCCATCACCACGTCGGTGATGCCCGTGTTGTCGCTCACAAACAGGCTGCGTGTCCAGGTCTTGCCGCCGTCGGTGGTCTTGTAGAGACCACGCTCGCCGCCCGCCGAGAACAGCGGCCCCTGCGCGGCCACGTATACCACGTCACTGTTGCGCGGATCGATGACGATGCGCCCGATGTGCTCCGATGCGGCCAGCCCCACGCGCGCCCAGGTCTTGCCGGCATCGGTGCTCTTGTAGAGCCCATCGCCAAAGTGCGCACTGCGCTGACTGTGATTCTCGCCCGTGCCCAGCCAGAGCACGTCGGAGTTCTTCGGGTCGATCTCCATGCAGCAGAGATTGTTCGCGCCGTAGTTCTCGAAGATGGGCGTGAACGAGGCGCCACGATTGCTGGTCTTCCACACGCCACCAAAGGCGCTGACGATGTACCAGGTGCTGGGATTGACCGGGTCGATCTTGATGTCGGCAATGCGGCCCGTCACCACGCCGGGGCCCAGCGGACGGATGTTGATGCTCTTGAGCAGCTCGGCAGGCAGCGGAGTGGCCGCCGGTGCGGCGGCCGCGCGGCGATCACCGCGCTGTGCGGTGACGGTGGCGGGGAGGATCAGCGGCGTCAGCAGCGCGAGCACCGCTGAGCGGGTCAGACGACGGGACATCGAGGGAAGGGCAGAGGTCAGGTGGGAGCAGCCGCAGAAACGGGGGCCGGCGTTGTATCGGCGTGCCGGCCCTGTGCCGGCGTGCCGCAGGTGGGGCAATAGGGGTAGAACGCATTCTTGCGTGTGCCGCACTCGCCGCACTTGTCGAAGAGGCGCAGGCCACAATGCACGCAGAAGTTGCTGGCGCCTTCCGGGCCCTTGGCCACCGCACGCTCGCAGCCCGGACACACACCGGCGTCGAGCCGCTTGAGCGCCTCCTCGTACTTGAGACTGCGGCGGCGCTCCTCCTCGCTCTGCTGCTCCACCTGCTGCCGCTGCGCGAGATACTTGCGCATGGCGCGGATGATGTACACGCCGGCCACAATGGACACCACGATGCCCACGCCGTAGCGCACATAGCCGCCGTAGCTGGGCAGGTAGGGCACCAGCTCCACAAAGAACGCGAACACGGCAAAGAGCACGAAGCCGCGCAGCAGCGGCCAGTACTCACTCTTGCGTTTGCGCAGCACCATCCAGCCGGCCAGCAGAAGCAGCGGCAGCGTGAGCGCCAGGCGCAGGCCGAAGGTGGTCAGCTCCTGCTGAAAGCGCGCCTTCTCGTAGGGGCCACGAGCCGCGAACTCGAGCTCGATCTGCGCCTCACGATTGGCCTCCTGCGCCTGCGAGATATCCAGCAGCCGCGTGTCAATGCGCTCGAGCTCGGCCTCGGCGTCGCGCTCGATGACCTTGAGCGAGTCGAGCTGCCGCGTGCGCGAGAGCACCTCGGGGTCCTGCTGCGGATCGGTGGTGGCGGTGCGGGTCGCAATCCAGGCGTCGAAGCTTTCCTTCTGCGCCGTGTAGGCGTTGCGCGCCGCAATGTGCACCTGCATGGCGCGATCGCGTTCGTCCTGTGTGCGACGCTGCAGGCCCTGCAGCGAGTCCCGCGCACTGCGCAGCGGAGCGGCCTTGATGGGGTCGACGAAATCCTGCAGCGTCAGCGCAGCCGGTGCGCCCGGCAGTTCACCAACGATCTTGCCACCCAGCCCGATGAGGAAGCTGGCGAAGACCAGGGACACCACCCACATCGCGAACGCAAAGATGCGTTCGGGCACGCGAAAGGCGCGGAACATGGACTACTCCGGCAGGCGTGAGGCGAAATCAGTGAGCTGCAGCAACAACAAATCGAGTGGCACCTTCTCGATGGGATGCGGCACCCCCTCGAGCATCACGGCCTCGGCCCGCGGCATGGCCTCGGCAAAGCGCTGCGACTCCTCGTGCGTGACGGAGTCATCGCGTGAACCCACCAGCAGCCGCACGGACGCCGCGATCCGCGAGACCGAGCTCGTGCTGAGTGGCGGCGCCTCCCCCAGCGCACGCAACAGCGTCGCCGTGCGCGTGAGGGTGAGTTCCCAGCCACCGGAGGCCGCGTGCCGCGCGGCCAGGGCATCGGCAAAAGCTGGCACTTTGGCACGCAGGCCGTCCGGGTTGAGACGCCGTGCGCCGGCCTCTGCCACCTCGGGCGTCCATGCCAGCATGGTGCCCAGCGTCACGATGCCCGCCACGAGACCCGGCTGCATTTGCTCGGCCAGCAGGGCGGCGTAGCCGCCCATGGAGTAGCCGAACACCAGCACGCGCTGCGGTGCCAGTTCACGCACACGCGACGCAATCACGTCGGCAAAGGCCGGCATGCTGAACGCCGCATCGCTTTCCGCATCGCTGGCGGCCGGCGTGACGCCATGCCCCGGCAACTCGAGCACATGCACCGCCGCAAAGGCATCGTGCGCGCGCGCCGCCTCCGCCACCGGTGCCATCTGCTCGGCGCTGCCCAGTGCCCCATGGACAATGAGCAGCGCCGGACGAGCGGACGTCGCCATTACTTGGCCTTGAAGGCGCTGATGGCCTGGCGCGTGAAATCCGAGAGCACCAGCGTGCCGCTCATGGTGGCGCGTTCGGCCAACATGGCGTCCCAGTGTTCGGTGCCGGCCCAGAACACCTGCTTCATCTGCGCCATGGCTTCGGGATTGCTGGCCGCCAGCGTGCTGGCCAGCTGATCCACCGCCCCGTCGAGCGCCAGCTCTTCATGCACGACCTTGGCATACAGGCCACGCCGCTCACACCAGGCCGCGTCGCGCCAGTCGGCGTCCACCGCCATCTGGCTGAACGAGGCGAGGCCGATCTTGCGCTCGATGACCGGCCCCACGACAAAGGGACCGATGCCCACGGCCAGTTCGCTGAGCTTGGCCGAGGCCTTGTCCACGGCGATGGCGTAATCGGACGCGGCAATGAGACCCACGGCGCCGCCGGCCGCCTTGCCATGCACCCGGGTGACGACGAATTGCGGGGCCCGCATCATGGCCAGAATGACGCCGGCAAAGCCCGAAAAGAACTGCTGACCCTGCGCGATGTCGGCAATGCTGGTCAGCTCGTCGAAGGAGGCGCCGGCGCAGAAGGGGCCCGTGCCGCCGCTCTGCAGCACGATGACGCGAACTTCCGGCTGGCGGGAAACGTTGGTGATGGTGGACGCCAGTTCGCGCAGCAGGGTGCCCGGGAGCGAATTGCTCTTGGGGTGGTAAAACTCGATGCGGCCGATTCCAGCGGCCACGTGGGTTCGGACGTATCCGTTCGGACCCGTTTCCGGAGTGGGGTGATCGGGAGTCATGCGGGAGAAGATAGCCTCCCGTTCCGATTGTCGAATCCCGATCCGCCCGCCTATCTTTCCCTGATGGACCAGACCATGCCCGTTCCCACCGAGGAGGCGGCCCTCCTGGCCGCCTTTGAAGCCCGCATCGCCGCCGGCGAGAGCATCGAGCCCAAGGACTGGATGCCGGAGCGCTACCGCAAGCAGCTCACGCGCATGATGTCCCAGCACGCCCATTCCGAAATCGTGGGCATGTTGCCCGAGGGCAACTGGATTACCCGCGCCCCCAGCCTGCGGCGCAAGCTGTCGCTGCTGGCCAAGGTGCAGGACGAGGCCGGTCACGGCCTGTACATCTACTGCGGAACGGAAACGCTGGGTGTGGACCGGCAGGAGCTCACCGAGCAATTGCTCGACGGCCGCGCCAAGTACTCCAGCATCTTCAACTACCCGACGCTGACCTGGGCGGACGTGGGAGTGATTGGCTGGCTGGTGGACGGCGCCGCCATCGTGAACCAGACGGTGCTGGCCAAGGCCTCGTACGGACCCTACGCGCGTGCCATGGTGCGCATCTGCAAGGAAGAGAACTTCCACAAGCGCCAGGGCTACGAAGTCTGCATGGTGCTGTCCAAGGGCACGCCGGCGCAGAAGGCCATGCTGCAGGACGCGGTGAACCGCTTCTGGTGGCCCTCGCTCATGATGTTCGGCCCCAGCGACACCAACTCGCCCAACAGCGCCGAGCTGCTCAAGTGGCGCGTGAAGCGCAAGACCAACGACGAGCTGCGTCAGCGCTTCGTGAACCTCACCGTGCCGCAGGCCATCGCGCTGGGCATCACCATTCCGGACCCCGATCTCAAGCTCAACGAGGCCACGGGTGACTGGGAGTTCGGCGAAATCGACTGGAGCGAGTTCCACGCGGTGCTCAAGGGCGAGGGCCCCTGCAATCACGAGCGCATGGCGGCCCGTCAGGCGGCGCACAAGGAAGGCGAGTGGGTGCGCGCAGCGGCCACGGCCTACGCCGAGAAGCAGAAGGCGCGCCAGGCCACGGCGGCGGCCTGATGAGCTCGTCACTTGGCAACGGCGCCATTGCGGACAGCCAGTGGCCGCTCTGGGAAGTGTTCACCCAGGGCGCCCACGGCGAGCCCTTCGAGCACGCGGGCAGCATTCACGCGGCCGACGCCGAACACGCGCTGCAGAACGCGCGTGACGTGTACACACGCCGCGGCGAAGCCGTGAACCTGTGGGTGGTGCCCACGACGGCCATCGTGGCCTCCGCGCCGTCGGATGCCGGGCCGTTCTTCGATCCGGGCAACGACAAGGCCTACCGGCATCCGCAGTTCTATATCGCGCCGCGCGGCGTGCGCATTTTCTGATGGCTGAAGTCATCAACAAGGCGCCCGACGTGCCCATTGCGGCGCCGCGCAAGGTGCCGGTGGCCAATCCGCTGGCCGACTATCTGCAGCGACTCGGCGACGACCGGCTCATTCTCGGCCATCGTGTGTCGGAGTGGTGCGGCCACGGGCCCATTCTCGAGGAGGACATCGCGATGGCCAACATCGCGCTGGATCTCATCGGGCATGCCTCGTCCTTGCTGGCGCTGGCGGGCGAAGTGGAAGGCGAAGGCCGCAGCGACGACACGCTGGCCTACTTCCGCGATGCGGTGCACTTCCGCAACGCGCTGCTGGTGGAACAGCCCAATGGCGATTTCGCCATGACGATGATGCGGCAGTTCCTCTTTGATACCTACAGCGTGCTGCTGTGGGATCAGCTGTCGCGTTGCGGGCACGAGGGTCTGGCGGCCATCGCCACCAAGTCGCTCAAGGAAGACAAGTACCACCTGCGCCACAGCAGCGAGTGGGTGGTGCGATTGGGCGACGGCACCGAGGAGAGCCACCAGCGCGCGCAGCATGCGCTCGAGGAACTGTGGCGCTTCACGGGTGAGCTGTTCGACCGCGACGACGTGGACGCCGCCGTGGCGGCGCAGGGCATCGTGGTGGATCATGAGGCGCTGCGTGCACTGTGGACCACCATGGTGCGCGACGTGCTGCAGCGCGCGACGCTCACCATGCCCACGAGCACGGCGGTGCGCCGCGGTGGACGCACGGGCTTTCACACCGAGCATCTGGGCCATCTGCTGGCCACCATGCAGAGCGTGGCGCGCGCGCATCCCGGCGCGAGCTGGTAGGCATTGTGAGCAGCGGGTCAACCGGGTCAGGCAGTTCGACGTTTGCGCTCACGCGCGACGACGTGATGGCGGTGCTCAACACCGTGCCCGATCCCGAGGTGCCGGTGATCAGCGTGGTGGAGCTGGGTGTGGTGCGCGACGTGGACATCACGCCCGAGCGGGTGCTGGTGACCATGACGCCCACCTACTCGGGCTGCCCGGCCATGCGCGAAATGGAGGCCGATGTGAAGGCCGTGCTGCTGGCGCGTGGTGCGCCGGCGGTGGAAGTGCGCACGGTGCTCTCGCCGGCCTGGACCACCGACTGGATTGGGCCAGAGGCGCGCGAAAAGCTGCGGCGCTACGGCATCGCGCCGCCGGGCAAGGCCGAGTCCCAGGGGCTGGTGACCCTCACGCGTGCACGCAGCGCGGTGGCTTGTCCGTTCTGCGGCAGCACCGACACGGTGCTGCAGTCGGAGTTCGGCAGCACGGCCTGCAAGGCCATTCACCAGTGCCGGGCCTGCGGCTCGCCCTTCGACGAATTCAAGCCGCTGTAACTGGCCGCTCTGACTGGCCGGTGAACAGCAGCAACTGATTACCACGGAAGACACGGATTGGACGGAAACCACATGACTCGTGGGCGCAATTTTCTTCCCGTCGGATTCTGCATCGCTGCAGTATTCCTCAGTGCACAGGGCTGCCGAGACGAGATTCCAGCAATCAACTGGCAGGTAGATGGGAGCCCAGACTTCACAGTCGAGTTGGCTGAGGATTCGAGGACCTGCGAAACCTGCCTGTCGTTGAACACCACCCTTCGCATCTCAACATCACAGGGAAGCGGGCTGGTCGACGAAAGTCACTACGTTGCCATAGACAGTTCGCGGCGAGTGATCGTATCACGTGGGACGGGGCATCAGGTCTATGACCAGAGTGGAAACTTTCTGCGACTGGTCGGCCGACGAGGACGTGGGCCTCTTGAGTTCGGTCTTGCAGGTCCGATTGTCGTGGATTCCTTGGGTCGGATACACTTTTTTGATCCTGCGGAGAATCGAGAGACCATAGTAGACGAGGAGTTCCGTCTAGTCGACGAGGTTCCGCTTCCGCTGGGAATCATTTACGACGTCATTGCCATTGGCGATGGTGGCACGAGAGTGCTGAACTCACTGCTCAACGACCCGGCGCGAGCAGGAGTCCCATTGCATTTGTCAAAGGGAGACACCGTTCTGACTTCCTTTGGTGAGCCAAGCGATACGTCCTACTCGCCGACATCGGTTGCTTTGCGCAGGCAGCTTGCTCGTCACCCCTCAGGCTACATCGTTGCGGCTCGTCGATTCGAATACGTCGTTGAAGCGTTTGCGAACTCCGGGAAGAGACTGGCGAAGGCGCGAAGGGCCGGTCTGTGGCGTCAGACAAAGGGTGTGCCCGATGCCATGGTTCGAGGGAAGCAGCTCTTTGGGTATGTGCAGGACATTGAGGT
>JACVCT010000304.1 GCA_016741895.1 Gemmatimonadaceae bacterium
AAGAAATGGAAACAGCGCCCCGCCAAAGAGTGGCAGCGCGCCATTCCCCATCTGCAATTGCTGTTTGGTGACCGCTTTCCGATGGCGGTCTGACGGGAGCTCATACACAAACTTTCTGACACTCCCCAAGGGACTGCGGTTGTGGTCGACCTCGGCCTCCGACCCGGACCCCGGCCCCGACCCTGACCACAGCCGGGGTCGACCGAAACCCCGACCGCGGTCCCCGGCCCAACTCGGTCCCGTCTCTCAACTCATTGGTTGCTCATCTCCCATCGTCTATTTCTGTCGCATCCTCGCACCTCTGGGCGAAGCCACTGGACTCACACCCTCTCAAGTCTCGGATCTGAGAAACGAGAGATCAGAGGACCGCTCAACGATCGGCGCCTTCGTGCATTATTGAGGCATGACCTCCCGCCGCGATTTCCTCACCACCTCGGGCACGGCACTGGGCGCGCTGGCCTTGGGTCCCCGCCTCCTCGAGGCGCTGCCGGGCTCACCGCCCCCCCTACCCGCCCTCACCATCGACGCGCCCACGCGCGAACTCATGATGGAGGCCCTCGACGCCGCCAAACGGGCGGGCGCGAGTTGGGCCGACGTGCGCATCTCGCGCAATCGCAACAACAGCGTGCAGACCCGCGAGCGTCAGGTCACCGACGTCGTGGACACCGACACCATGGGCTGCGGCGTGCGTGTGCTTGTGGATGGCTGCTGGGGCTTTGCGGCCACACAAGACTTGAGCAAGACCGGTGTGGGGACTGCCGCGCAAGAGGCGGTGGCCATTGCCAAGGCCAATCGTGTGGCGCGCGATCGCCGCGTGGAACTCGCGCCGGCGCCGGCGCAGGTGGACAAGACCTGGCGCTCGTCCTACACCATCGATCCGTTCACGATTGCCGTCGAGGAGAAGGCCGACCTCCTGCTGCGCGCAAATGCGGCCGCGCTCACGGTGGCCAACGTGCGCTTCGTGAACAGCGGACTGTCGTTCGTGAAGGAAGAGCGCAACTACGCCAACACCGACGGCTCGGTCATCACGCAGGACTACGTGCGCAGCTGGGTCACCATGTCGTGTACGGCGGTGTCTCCCGATCGCACGGGGACGGCGGTGCGTGGCCCCGAAGTGGTGCAGCCCGCCGGCCGCGGCTGGGAGTATGTGCTCGAAGCGGACATCGTGAACAACGCCAAGGTCTGGGCCGGTGAAGCCGCCGAGAAGCTCACCGCCAAGCCGGTCGAGCCGGGACGTTACGATCTCATCCTGCATCCCTCGCAGCTCTTCCTCACCATTCACGAGTCGCTGGCGCATCCCACCGAGCTCGATCGGGCCATGGGCTACGAGGCCAACTACGCCGGCACCAGTTTCATCTCGCCGCCGGACAAGGTGCTGGGTTCGCTCAAGCTGGGCCCGCCCATGATGCAGCTGGTGGGCAACCGCAGCGAAGTGGGCGCGCTCGCCACCATCGGGTACGACGACGACGGTGTGCAGCCCGATGACTTCGCCATCGTGAAGGATGGCATCTTCGTGGACTACCAAACCACGCGCGAGCAGGCGCCCTGGCTGCGCAGCTGGTACGAAAAGACCGGCAAGCCCGTGCGCTCGCATGGCTGTGCCTACGCACAGAGCTGGGCCGATGTCTCCTTCCAGCGCATGCCCAACGTGTCGTTGTTGCCCGGTGACAAGGACCTGTCGTGGAACGATCTCATTGCCGCCACCGACAAGGGCATCGCCATGATCGGGCGCGCCTCGTACTCCATTGATCAGCAGCGCTACAACGCGCAGTTCGGCGCGCAGCTCTGCTACGAAGTGCGCAACGGCAAGATCGTCGGTCAGGTGAAGGACGCCGCCTACCAGATGCGCACGCCGGATTTCTGGAACACGCTGGACATGCTGGGCGGCAGGTCCAGTTACATGCTCGGTGGCACGTTCAACGACGGCAAGGGTCAGCCCAGTCAGGCCAACGCGGTGAGTCACGGCTGTCCGCCGACCCGTTTCAAGAATGCCACCATCATCAACACGGGGCGCACGCTGTGAGCCACCTCGATCAGGGCAGCCCGCGTTCGCTCTTCACGCCGCGCGCGGACACCGCCGCAGCCGCGGCAGTACTCACCCGCGACGAAGCGCAGGCGCTCGTGGAGCGGGCCGTGAAGCTCAGCACCGCCGACGCGGTGCGCGTCACCGTGCAGAGCAGCCGCGAAACCAATCTGCGGTTTGCCGACAACCAGATCTCCACCAGCGGCGCCACCACCAATACCACCGTTCGGGTGCAGAGTGTGTTCGGCAAGCGCAAGGCCAGCGTGGTCACCAACGATCGCAGCGAGGAAGGCCTGCGCCGCGCCGTGCAGCAATCGGAGGCGCTGGCCAGGCTCGCGCCGGAAGACCCCGAGTATCTCGGCGAACTGCCCGCGCAAACCTATGTGGGTGTGGACGCGTGGTCGGAACGCACCGCCTCGCTGAGCGCCGACGATCGGGCGCGGGCGGCGCTCACGGCGTTGGCGCCGGCGCGCGCCGGCAACGAACTCACGGTGGCCGGCTACATCGTGTGCAGCGCGTCGGCCACGGCCATCGGCACCAATGCCGGGGCCTTTGCCTATCACCGCGGCACCACCGCCAACTACACGCTCACCGCGCGCACCAACGATGGCACCGGCTCCGGTTGGGTGGGCGCTGAAGACACCGATTGGGAGCGCATCGATTTTCGCAGTGTGGCCGAGCGCGCCATCGACAAGGCACGTCGCAGCCGCAATCCGGTCGCGCTCGAGCCGGGACGCTACACCGTCATCTTCGAGCCGGAGGCCACGGCCAATCTGGTCTCGCTCATGGCCAATGCCTTCCAGGCCCGCGCGGCCGACGAAGGACGCAGCGCCTTCTCCAAGCCTGGTGGCACCAAGCTGGGTGAGCGCATCGTCGATCCGCGCGTCACGCTGTACTCCGACCCGGCCGACCCACTCATTCTGGCGTCACCGTTCGATGGCGAAGGCTTGCCGCTCTCGCGCCAAACCTGGATCAAGGACGGCGTGCTGAATCAGCTGGCCTACAACCGGTACTGGGCCTCGCGGCAGAACAAGGCCCCCACGGGCGGCGCGGCCGGGCTGCGCATGGCCGACGGCAACGAGAGCCTCGAGTCACTCATCGCGTCCACGACGCGGGGCGTCCTCGTGACGCGCCTCTGGTACCTCCGTCCGCTCGATCAGCGTACGCTCATGTATACGGGTCTCACGCGTGACGGCACCTTCCTGATCGAAAACGGGAAGATTTTGCGCTCTATCAAGAACTTCCGGTTCAACGACTCGCCGCTGTTCATGCTCAACAACCTCGAAGGCGTGGGGCGGAGTGTGCGCACGGCCGGCAACGAAGGCGGCCCGGGCATCGCCATGCCGCCGATCAAGGTGCGGGACTTCAACTTCACCAGCTTGTCAGACGCCGTCTGATTTCATTAGGCTCCATTCATGCGAACATCCCCGGTACAGCGGTGGCTGGCTTTGGTGCTGGCCTGCTGGCTGTCACTCGTCCAGAGTGACGCCGGGGTGTTCCATGCCTGCAACTCGGGTTCGGCGCCACAAGCGGCCGTCGCGGTGGCAACACCGGCAAACCATGCGGCGCACAGTGCGCATGATGCGCATGCGGCTCACGGGCATCAGGACGGCGTGGCTCCGGCTGCCACAACACCGCAGGTGTCCGACTCCGATTCGTCGGAGCATCAGGATTCTCACGGGTCGCATCACGGCGATACCGAATGTCATTGCCTGGGCCATTGTTGCCCCGTGGCGCCAACCGAGATGCCGGTGGCGCACGATTTTGCGCTGGCCACCGTGCGTCGGGTGGATGTCGTGCAGCCCGGCCGCGCCCAGCACGCCTTCATGGCGTCGTGGGTGGACTTTGTTCTGCCCTTTGCCACAGCCCCACCGGTAGTCCGCATCGCCTGATCGCCGGCGCCATCGCCGGCACTGTCTCCGATGCCCGACCGCGCGCCAACAGCCTGCGGTCACACTGACTTCATCTACCGGTTTCCCAACATGACGTCCTCGCCCATGGCGGCCGAGGGACGGTGTGGCCTGTCGCTGCCGTGCAGCGCGCCCATCGCCCGGGCCGTGTTGTTGAGCGCAGCGTGTATCGCTGCGCTGTCGTCGCCCGCCATTGCTCAGCGCCCGGTCAGCAGAGCTGACAGTGCAACCCGGGACTCCACCGCCCGTGCACGCGCACTCAATCCGGTGGTCACGACCGCCACACGCGACGCGCGCGAACTGCGCAAGCTGCCGGTGTCCATCACCGTCATCGACACCACCACGCTCAACCGCACCAGCACGGTGTCCCTCACCGAAGCCCTGCGCACCGTGCCGGGTGTCGTGGCCGGCAACCTGTTCGGCGGCGACGATGTGCGTCTGTCCATTCGCGGATCGGGCGCGCGCGGGGGGTTCGGGGTGCGCGGCGTGGGCATACTGCTCGACGGCGTGCCCATCACCGAACCCGATGGCCAGACCCGCCTCGATCAACTCGACCTCGGCGCAGCGCGGTCCATTGAAATTGTTCGTGGCCCGGGCAGCGCCATGTATGGCGGTGCCGCCTCGGGCGGAGTGGTCAACGTCATCACCAGGAGCGGTCGCGAGATGCAGGGCGTGTCGCTGCGACTGACCGGCGGTGGCTTTTGGTTTCACAGGGTGGAATTTGCGCAAATTGTCCTCCAGGCCGGCGGCTGCCCCGGCGCCTTTCTACGTGTGGGGGCAGCCGGTGTAAACTACCCTGCGCGCA
>JACVCT010000022.1 GCA_016741895.1 Gemmatimonadaceae bacterium
ATGATGTCGCGAACGGCGGGGTTGAACGACGGTGCGGTTTCCAGAACTTCCGGGGTGAAGGTGGTGCCCGGACCGACGGCGAGCTGCGTGACGCGCACGCGCGTGCCGGTGACGACGATTTCGCCGCCGCCCGATGCGAGCTGGAAGCGCAGGTCGGTGTTACCCTGCAGCGAGGTGTTGATGTCCTGAATGGTCTGGCCTTCGAAACCGTCGGCGGTCACCGAGATCGCGTAAGGACCACCGGTGACGAGGCCGGTCGCGGCGAAACGGCCGTCGGCGCCGGTGACGATCGTCCGCGCCGAACCCGTGCGGGTGTCGGTGATGATGACGGTCGCATTGCCGATCGCGGCGCCATTGTCGTCGGCGACCAGGCCCTGGATGCCGGTCGTGATCTGCTGCGCCTGGGCAGGCGCGGCGACGACGGTTGCGACGCTGATAGCCATAAGGCTAGCGGCAATCGAATAACGAAGTTTCATGTCAGGATGTCCCCTTGGTGATGGCATGCGGCAGGCGCGCAGCAACGGGGCGCGACTGACCTGCGAGCGCCCCTGAAGCCCGCATGTGGCACGATTGTGACAGCAATTGTGACAGTGCAAGGGACGAGGCGGTCCCGGATCAGCAGATCGTCAAAAAAGCCCCAATTTCCGTGCGCGAAGTAAAATTATCCACAAGGAGGGATGCGTTTTTTCGGGAAACTGTTGCTGCGATGCAACAAATGGCGGGGCGGCGGTTACCGAATTGCGAGGAAATTCGGGGCCGGAGCGACTCAGCGCCAGCGAGTCGAGGGCGCCGCGAGCGCTGCGGCGGCGCGGTCGCGAACGTCGGCTGGGGCGTCGACGGGCATGCTGAAGCGCGCCTTCACCGCCCATTCGCCGTGATGCGACAGCTGATAGTGGGTGAGGTAGGACTTGCCGCCGATCGTGGCGTCGTACCAGCCGCCCGATGCGCTCTTGTCGGCTTCCGCGAAGCCCGTCGGCGCGGCGATGCGCCTGGCCGCATAATGTTCGAGGATCAGCTCCTCGGTCATCGCCGCCTCTTCGGCGAGGCCGACATCCTTGCGATAGACATAGAGGTCGATCCAGCCGTCGCCGTCCGCGCCGCCGTTCAGCGTGTACTGGATCGAGACATTGGCCGGGCCATAGACGTTAAGCTTCGGCGCGGGCATCGCGCCAAGGCTGGCGGGGGATGGGAAGGTGGGCAGCGCGGGAATGAAGCCGAAGGCGGCCAGCACACCCGCCACAATCCACATGGAGCGCGGATGCGCGCCGAGCTGATTGCTGAGCACCGCGCCCATCTTGTCGGTGCTCGTGGCCGCGGTGACCATGAGGCCGGCCGCGGTGGAGATGATGAGCGCGGGCACCTGCGACACCAGGCCGTCACCGACGGTGAGGATGGTGTAGGTGCTGGCGGCCTTGCCGATGTCCATGCCGCGCTGGATGACACCGATGAAGATGCCACCGACCACATTGATGATGACGACGAGGATGCCGAGGATGGCGTCGCCCTTCACGTACTTGGAGGCACCGTCCATGGCGCCATAGAAGTCGGCGGTGCGCGCGATTTCGTCGCGGCGCTGGCGCGCTTCCTTCTCGTCGATGAGGCCGGCCGACAGGTCGGCGTCGATGGCCATCTGCTTGCCCGGCATCGCATCGAGGGTGAAGCGCGCCGCCACTTCGGCGATACGCCCGGCACCCTTGGTGATGACGATGAAGTTGATGCCGATGAGAATCAGGAAGATGACGACGCCGACGGCATAGTTGCCGCCGATGACGAACTTGCCGAAGGCCTCGATGACCTTGCCCGCGTGCGCTTCTGTGAGAATGAGGCGCGTGGACGAGACATTGAGACCGATGCGGAACAGCGTCAGCAGCAGGATGAGGGCGGGGAAGCTGCTGAAGTCGAGCGGGTTGGTGGTGTAGAGCGCCACCAGCAGCACGGCCAGCGAGATGCCGATGCTGGCGGCGAGGCAGAGATCGAGCAGTGGTGCGGGCAGCGGCACCACGATGAGTGCCAGGATGAGCACGACGACCACGGCCACGCCGATTTCGGCGAGGCGGGCCTTGTTGGCACTGCCGGGCAGGGGAAGCGCGGCGCTGGTCACAGTTCAGTCCTCATGCCGCCGCCGTTCCGCGCCAGCTGTTGCCGAAGCGCTGGCGCTGCCGGAGCACGAAGGCCAGCACTTCGGCCACCGCCAGATACATCTCCACCGGAATCATGGTGCCCACCTTGGCCACCTTGATGAGGGCGCGGGCCACCGGCTTGTTCTCGATGACGGGCACGCCGTGCTTGAAGGCGAGTTCCTTGATGCGCTGCGCGATCTTGCGTTCGCCAAGGGCCACCACGTAGGGCGCCGGCGCGACGTCGGGATCGTACTTGATGGCGATGGCGATGTGCGTCGGGTTGACGATGACCACGTCGGCCTTGGGCACGGCGGCGAACATCGCGCGACGGATGCGCTCGCGCGCGATCTGCCGGCGACGACCCTTCATTTCACCGTTGCCTTCCTGCTGCTTGTGCTCATCCTTGACCTCCTGCTTCGTCATCTTGAGGTCTTCATTGGTCTTCCAGCGCTGGAAGCCGTAGTCGGCCGCAGCCAGCACGAGAAACATGATGCCGGCATTCTTGAGGATGGCGATGCCGTAGCGGCCCACCACATCGAGCAGCGCCGTGGGCGAAGACTCGAGCGCGAGCGCCTGAATGTCAGGCCAGGCGTTTTCGAGCGTGGCGTACACGGCGTAGCCCACGATGCCCATCTTGGCCAGCGACTTGACGAGCTCCACCCACGACTGCTTGCCGAGAATCTGGCCGGCGTTCGACAGTGGATTGAGGCGCGAGAACTTGGGCTCGAGGGTCTTGAGCGTGAACAGGCCGCCGGTCTGCGCTGCCTGAATGGCCACACCAATCACCGCCATGGCGCAGGTGACGCCGAGCATGGCCACGATGGTGCGGAAGCTGATGGTCTGCAGGTGCGTGATCAGACCTTCGCCACGATGTGCCTGGTCGCCGCTGGTGGCGAGCGTCTGTCCCATGGTGCCGACGAGGAACTGCCAGAGCTGCGGACCGGCAAAGCTGAATACGAGAATGAAGCCCAGGAGAAAGGCCGCCGTGGCGAACTCGGGGCTCTTGGCGATCTGGCCCTTCTCACGCGCTTCCTCGAGCCGTTTACCAGTAGGTTCTTCGGTCTTTTCGCCGGATTCGTTTTCGGCCATGGTCAGCGCCTCCCCGCCGGCACGGGCACAGTGGCGGGAGCCATCTGCGCGGCACGTGCAAAGGAGTCCATGGTGCGCGCGAACGGCTGCTGCCAGTCGCTGAGCGCATGGGCGATGATGCCGACGGAGCCGGCAAACACGAACAGACCCAGTCCGATCTGGAGCGGGAAGGCGATGCTCATGACCTGCAGCTTGGGCGCTGCGCGACCCAGCACGGCCAGGGCGATGTTGGCCAGCAGCACGGCGGCAATGACAGGCGCGGCAAACTGCACACCGGCCGAAAAGATCTGCGAGGCCGCCTTGACCAGCACGAGAAAGCCCTGATCAAGGGCCACCGGCGCGCCGAGCGGCAGCGCCACGAAGCTCATGGCCACGGCCTTGAGCATGAGAATGTGTCCGCCGCTGATGAGCAGCAGCGTGAGGGCCATCAACTGCATGAAGGGCCCGAAGATGGAGCCCTGGGTGTTGTTGATGGGATCGAAGATGGCGGCGCCGGAGAGACCGATGGTGGTGGTCATGAGCTCACCGGCGAACTCCGCGCCCGCCACCACGAGTGCGGCGGCGTAGCCGAGCGCAAAACCCATCGCGGTTTCGGCGAGGAAGGTGGCCGGCGTGATGCGCAGCGTGGCGGTATCGGTCGTGGCCAGCGCCGACGGCAGCAGGATGACGGCAAACACCACGAGCAGCGCGGTGCGCAGCTGCATGGGCACGGTCTTGGCCGACCACGCCGGGGCGATGAGCAGCAGCCCGCCCACGCGCAGCGCGGTGAGCACGAAGGCCGTGGCCACGCCGGGGGCGAAGAAGTCGGGGAGACCGAAGAGGAGGCTGCCGTCGTTCACGGGGCGGTGTCCGGTCGGCGGCTCAGGCGACCATCGCGGGAATGCCGCGGATGATCTGGGTGGTGAACTTGATGAGGATCTGGAGCAGCCAGGGCATGCCGACGATGAAGGCACCGCCGACGAGCACGAGCTTGGGGACGAAGGAGAGCGTCTGCTCCTGGATCTGCGTGACCGACTGGATGATGGAGACCAGCAACCCGATGCCCAGCGCGATGAGCAGCAGGGGCGCGGCGACCATGAGGGCGGTCAGGATCGCGTCGCGGGTGAGGTCGATGACGAGTTGGTGAGACATCCGGTCGGTCTGAGAGAGGTGTGACGGGTCGACCGGACATAGAGCAGGGACTGTGCCAGCTTCTTCTGGTCTTGATTCGATTGGCTAAGTTGTTGAAACGGTTTGCTTTGAGCTTTGAACTCAGGTCTTGAGTCCTGGGTTGCCCGGTCAGGCAGGCGGCACGAATTGCCGGGGCAGATTGTCGGCGGGATCACCAAGTTGGTGGCCGGCAAGAATTGCATGGTCTTGATCAGTCGCCACCAGCCACCCCTTTGACACGGCAAGTGAGGCGCTGCTATCATTGTCTGGAGAAGGGGAGTAGCGCCGCTTGCGGACTGGTCGTCTGCAAGTGCAACGAGTCCGTCAAGACTGCGCTTGCGGGAGCGCACGGACCGTTCGAGATCTGATGTACCGGATCGTGCGAGACCTTCGCGACCGTCTGATGTGCCGCGCACGACTGTGCGAGGGCAGTCGGCGGGTCATCGCGAAGCGCTCGCACTTCGCGCATCCGATCATCAAACCATGACACGAAGCGTCGTAATGCCGCGTTGGGTTGTGCGCGCAGCTTTCCGCCCGATTGGCGTACTGCTTTGTACCGTTCCGGTGTTCACTGCCTGCGCCACTATTCGACAAGATGAAATCGGGGTGAAGACCCGATTCGGTCGGATCGCCAGTGGCCCGCTGCAACCCGGCGCCCAATTCGTCCTTCCCGGAGTGAATTCGGTGCTGCGTGTGCCGGCCCGGGTGGTGAACCGTGAGGTCCGGCTGGAGATGCCGTCCAAGGAAGGCCTCAATGTGGCGGCCGAGGTTTCCATTCTGTATCGCGCGAAGACCGAGAACATCCGGCAGATCCTCGAATCCAGCGGGACGAGTTACGAGGAGGATGTGATCATTCCTGTTTTTCGATCGGCCGCTGCCGACGTTTCGGCGCGCTACATGGCGAAGGACATGCACAGCGGTACGCGCACCGGGATCGAGCAAGCTATTCGCAGCCAGATGATGGAGACGCTTGGTGCCAAGGGCTTCGTCGTGGAGAACGTGCTGCTGAAGAGCATCCGGTTGCCGGCGGATCTTGCGCGTGCCATCGAGGAGAAACTCGAGGCGGAGCAGCGGGCCGAGCAAATGCGCTTCGTCCTCGACCGCGAAAAACAAGAGGCGGAGCGTCGGACGATCGAGGCGCAGGGCATTCGCGATTCGTGGGCGATCATCGCGCAGGGGCTCACGCCGGCGATCATTTCGTATCAGTCCATCGAAGCCTTCCGCGAACTGGCGCGTAGTCCGAACGCGAAGGTGATCGTGACGGACGGCAAGGCTCCGATGCTGCTCACCAACGAGACGAACGTGGATCCGCGCCCTGCCACCGCGTCACCGACCGAAGGGACGCCGCCGCGCCGCCCGGTGGGATCTGGCGGATCCTCGCAGACCGTGCTGCCGCCATCGCGCACACCGTGAGGCCAACATGAAATCTGCTACTCGCGTTTCGCTGAGTCTCCTGCTGTTCGGGCTACTGGCCGTGCCGGCGCACTTCGCCGGCGCGCAGTGGTCCGTTCGGCCAACGGCAGGGGTGGGTGCGGCAGTGCCAGGTCCCGCCTTGCACGATGTCGTGGCCGAAGGGGCAACGGCAAAGGTCGGAGTGTGGATGCGGGCTCCGCGCGTGCCTGTCGGCCTGACCGCCGAAGCGATGTACACGCACCTTCGCGGCGGACGAACCGTTCCGCGGAGCGGCAGTCTGCCGGTGGCTTCGCTGTCGGCGAACGTCACCACCCGCCGCCATGAAGGGCGGTTGGATTTCTACGGCACACTGGGGGCGGGCTGGTACTGGCACGGGGATCCCGACGATCGGTTTCTGGACGGGAGCGCGCCCGGTTTCAATGTCGGGATAGGTGAAGTGGTGGCGGTCAACGGCCGGGATGTTTTCGTCGAACTCCGCCTGCACGCCATACGGACGTCCAACGAAGGCGGTCCAGCGTGGACGACGTTCATGCCTCTGATGCTGGGCGTGCGGTTCTGATGCGTCACGGGCTGCTCGGTGCCACCCCATCGAGCGGCCCGAACGCGGATCGGTCGTTGCGCTCGCCTGACGTCATCGCGCCGATTCGCCGAGCGGCAGGTGCAGCTGCGCGGCGGCGGCCCAACGACGACGTACCCGCAGTTTCTCGAGGATGCTGTGCACATGGTGCTTCACTGTGGCCACGCTGATGTGCAGTGCGGCGCCGATTTCCTTGTTGCTCAGGCCGCGGTCAACCAGGGCAAGGACCTGACGTTCGCGTGCGGTCAGGCGCGTGGGCGTCGTTGGCGCGGTGTCGGCGGCATTGGCCTCGGCCGAGGATAATGGTCGCGCGTGGGCGGCCACCTGTGCGGCGCGACGGAACAGCGCCGCGGCTACGCGAGGTGAGCAGATCAGCTCGTCGCGGATGACGCTGTTGATCGCGAGGCGCAGGTCGGCCGGACCGCTCTCGCGAACGAGATAGCCGGCTGCGCCAGCTTCTGCGCACGCCAATACCTCAGCTTCGTCGTCGTCCACGCCAAAGGCAATGATGCGGGCGCGCGGAAACTGCGCCGACATTTGGCGCATACGGTCGAGCATGCGCGGGCTGCTGATGTCAGCAAGCACCACATCCGGCCCGATGTCCGTCCAGTCGTCGGGCAACATCGACGGTGAGGCGAAGCGCACGAAGGTGTAGCCCTCATCATCAAGCGCGCTGGCCATGGCATCGCGCAGCAGACGCACGCCACTCAATACCAGAATGCGAGGTGACGCGGTCCGCTCCAGTTCGGCATCTCGGGCAACAGCCATCGGCATACCCATGTAGCGTGCGCCGTATTGCGCAGCATTGTGCGCCTCGCACGTGTCAGGCATTGACTCATGCGCGTTCCCGCGCGCCCCAAGATAGCGCGGGCCTTTGGTCACGCCAGTCAACAATGCGTCACATATCACAACACTGGTGCAGATCTGAAGCTGGGAGGATCTACACCTTCGGTGCCGTCTGGTCTGTCGATCCAATTTGGTGCTTTCGGTTCATGGTCACGCTGCAGTGAAAGGCGAATGTTGTCGGCCCACTCAACTTCCATTGGAGGCAGGATGGCCACTACCACTCGATCTGCGCGTACACACGAGGCTGTGAACTCCAATACCGTCGCGGAAGACGACGGCGGATCTGCCTTTGTCGGTACCGCAACGGCAACCGCAACCGCACCCTCGCTTGGCACGCCCACCAATCGACTGTCGACGACCTTCGCGCAGATGACCGGTGAAACCGCTGAGGAGATTACCGGCAGCTATACGCCGCCGTCTGTCGAGTCCGGTGCAAAGACCGTTGATGACCTCGCCGCGCACCGCCCGGTGTCAGGGACCGGCAACGCCACGGAATTCGAGCCTGCACCAACCTCCACCGAATCGATGGGTGAGGAGTCGGGCCTGGAATCGGTGGAGGGCGTCGATGCGCGCGCGGCCATTGAATCACGCGTCATGGACGAGAGCGCAATCCCCGACGCCTTCACCGCGGATGCCGCGCTCGATGACAAGGAGTTCCTTCCCATTCTGACCAAGCTCGCACCCGTGTTGTTGTCTACGGTGCTGCCGGTCATCAAGAAGCGCGTGCTCAATCGCCGCACGCTAGGTCGTGTGGCCTCCGTGGTTGGCACGGCCACGAAGCTGCTGGGCGGCAAGTCGCAGGAAAGCGAAGCGGTGGAGTCGGATGAGGACCTCGAAGCGGAGATGGAAGCGGCCGCCGAACAGCTCGAGGTCATCATCGGCACCGACGATCGCACCCGCATTCGCAACACCACCGACATTCCGTGGCGGCGCATCTGCCACCTCACGATCCGCGCGCGCAACGGCTCGCAATATGTGGGCACCGGCTTCATGATCGGCAAACGCACGGTCATCACGGCCGGGCACTGCGTATACATCCACTCGGCAGGTGGTTGGCCCTCGTACATCGACGTGGCGCCTGGACGCAATGGCGGACTCCGCCCCTACGGTTCGGTGCGTGCGGTGACCTTCCGGTCGGTGACCGGCTGGGTCAGCAACTCCAGCCGCAGTCACGACTATGGCGCCATCATTCTACCAGCCAACACGCCGGCACCGATTCAGGCGCTTGGTGGATTTGGTTTTGCGCACTGGAGTGACCCGCAACTGCTCAATCGCATGGTGAACCTGTCGGGCTATCCGGGCGACGGCGGCAAGCTCGGGCCCGAGCGTGAGACCGGCAGCCAGTGGTGGATGGCGCGTGCCATCAAGTCTGTCTCAGCGCGCAGCTTCGCGTATGACATCGACACGGTCGGCGGTCAGAGCGGCTCACCGGTGTGGACGGTCATCAATGGGCAGCGTATCGCGCTGGGCATTCACACCAACGGCTACGTTGGCGGCAACTCGGCCACCCGCATCACACAGCCAGTGTTCGAGAATCTCAAGGCCTGGCGGACGCAGGGCGGATCGTGAGCGATCCGGCCTCACCGGCGCTGATGGACGACTCGCAGAAGGCTGGCATGGTCATTGGCCGCGTACTGGCTGATGGCCATGCCGCCGCTGAGGCGACGGTGATGATTGTCGAAGGCGACACACCACATCCGGATATTGCGTCCATCACCGACACGTTCGGCGCCTTTCAACTTGGTGGGCTTTCGCCCGGCTGGTACAATCTCGAGGCGCGGATCGGACCGCGCACGGGGCGGCGCAGCGTGCAGCTCGGCGCCGGTGAGTCGGCGTGGGTGGAGTTCGATCTGCGCTGACAGGATCCACCGCGCTACTTGAAGCTCTGCACCAGGCTGGTGATGGTGAGACTCCAGCCGTCCACGAGCACAAAGAGCAGCAGCTTGAATGGCAAGGAAATCATGGCCGGCGGCAGCATGAACATGCCCATGCTCATGAGCACCGAGGCAACGACCGCGTCGATGATGATGAAGGGCAGGTAAATGGCAAAGCCGATCTGAAAGGCGGTGCGCAGTTCGCTGGCGACGAAGGCCGACATGAGCACATGCAGGGGCACGTCGTCCACCGTGGCGGGACGCGGCATGCGGCTCATCTCGATGAAGGCCTTGAGATCCGACTCGCGCGTCTGCTTGAGCATGAAGGCCCTGAGCGGCTGCACGCCGGTCTTCATCATCTCCACCTGGGTCATCTGCCCGTCGAGCCAGGGCGTGACGGCCGTGCGATTCACTTCGGCCAGAGTCGGACCCATGACAAAGCCCGTGAGCAGCAGCGCCATGCCGGCCAGCAACTGCCCCGGCGGTGCCGTCTGTGTGCCCATGGCCTGCTTGAGGAAGTGCAGCACAATGAGGATGCGGGTGAAACCCGTCATCATCAGGATCAGGGTGGGGAGCAGCGTGAGCAGCCCCATCATGACCACGATGCCCACCGTGCCGTTGAGGCGCAGGCCTTCGCCCTCGCCGCTGCCACCCAGCTTGATGTCCATCTGCGGCATCATGCGCATGACGGCATCATCGGCGGCAATGGGCGCCGGAGTGGCCGCCGCGGCGTTGCCGTTGGGCGCGGCCGCCGGCGTGGTGACCATGTTGTTGCTGGGCCGCGTGCTGGCGGTGCCCTGATTGCCAACGGCGGCGCCGTTGCCGGTGCGCGGCGGCTGGGTCTGCGCCGCGTTCTGTGCTGCGCCAGGCGTGGAGGCGGCGCGGGCCGGTGTGGCGGCACGCAGGGTCTGACGACCAACGGCGGCCGGAATGTTGGGGGCTGCAGGGGCGACGGGCGGCTGCAGTGTCGTCTGGGTCGCGGTCTGGGTCGTGGTCGGTGTTGCGGTCTGCGTCGCGGCCTGCGTCGCGGCCTGCGTCGCGGCCTGCGCGCTGAGGGCCGGCGCGGCGCTGAGCACCATGGCGCCCACGAGCACGGCCAGCCTGGTGGCGCCACTCAGGGAGACGCCCAGCATGCTGCGGAAGTCGCGCTCGTTTGAACTGCGGGTCGGGGCAGTGAGGAACCGAGGGATCTCGGCGTCTACGGGACTGCAAACTGCGGCAGCCGTGAAGGCAGAAGCCGGTGCGACGGAAGCCATTGGGGCAGCAGCCGGTGCACTGCGGACTGCAGTCGGGGTCTGGGTCGGGGTCGGAGTCGGGGTCGGAGTCGGGGTCTGGGCAGACATCCCCAGTTCCCTGCGCAGCGACTGGCCGAGCATCGCGCCGAAGTTCGTCGCAAACCCCGCGGGGGCGATGGGCGCAAACGCGGCCGAGGCCTCGGCGCTCGGCTCGAGCGGCATGGGCACCAGGCTCGTGGCAATCACACGCTGCCGATCGGCTTCATCCAACTCGAAGAGCTGACGCACACCGCCGTCCCCCACGCTGAGCGCCATCACCTTCTCGCCCACGCGCACCACCGCAAGGCCCGTCTTGGGTCCGAGCGGCACACGCTGCACGACTTCCACCGGCACTCGCGTGCGCGCGCGCAGCGGCCCGGCCCCCCAGCGCTTGAGGCCCCAGAGGCACAAGGCCCCGAGCCCCAGCACAAAGGCCAGCGCAGCAACGACTCCGAGTCCGGCGATGAACATGCGTGTGAGATCCGTGGATCAGGTGGTGGGCGGGACGTAGTCGCTGACGGCTTCGCCAAGGAAGGCAGTCATGCGCGTCACGCCGCGTTGGCCGCGCCAGCGGCCGCAGGATTGGCCAGCACACGCGTGATGCGCACGCCGAAATGCTCGCCGAGCACCACCACTTCGCCTTCCGCGAAGCGACGATCGCCGACGTAGATGTCGATGGGCTCACCGGCGAGGCGATCGAGCTGAATGACCGAGCCGCGGCCGAGGCGCAGGATTTCCTGCACCGTCATGCTGGTGCGCCCGAGTTCGATGGACACGGGCAGCGTGAGATCGAGCAGCATGCCGATGGGCACCTCGGTGCTGCCGAGCATGGTCTGCTCGAAGTCGGTGAGCTGCGGCGCGCGGGCCGTGGAGGCCGAGAGCGTGGAAGCCGATTCGTCCTTGAGCGACGAGAGCGGCTGACCGGCAGCCTTGGCCGCCTGCGCGCTGGCCACCAGCGCGTCGATTTCAGCGGGATTCATGCGGAGGTCCGGGGGTCGGGGGTCGAAGCCGTGGGCAGGGCATCGACGATGCGCACTGCCAGGTTGCCGTTCACGCGGCCGGCGTGGCCGATGAAGCGTTCCTGCAGACCGGCACGCACGAGGACGCGGGCGTCCTTGGGAATGCCGGTGGGAATGATGCTGCCCTCGGCGATGTTCGCGAGGTCACGCATGGAGAGCTGGAAGTCGGGGAGGCGCGCGGTGAGCGGCACCTTGGTGGCGCGCAGCGCGGCTTCACTGCGCAGGCGCGTCGTTTCGCGCTCCTGCTCGTTGGTGGTGAGCAGCGCCAGACGCTGCTGCCCACTCGAGGTGAAGAACTTGTCGAGCACCGAGAAGGGCAGGCAGAGCAGCAGCAGGCTGCTCACATTGCCCGTGCTGAACTCCACGTTGGCCACCAGCACCGGATCTTCACGGTTGACGACCTGGAGGATTTCCGGCGACGATTCGAAGCCCGTGATGTTGATATCCATGGGCACGTGGTCCTGCCAGATTTCCTGCAGCAGCGCGGCAACCTTGTCGGCCACGCTGCGCACGGCCATGCGCTCGATGGGCGTGAGGGCGCGCGTGAGGGCGCTGCCACCGCCTTCGCCACCGAAGAGCCGGTCCACGATGTAGGTGCTGAACTCGGGACCCACGTCGATGACGCCCTTCTGCCCCGTGCCCGCAATGTCGAAGATGAAGGACGAGCAGGGCATGGGCAGCGAGAGCGTGAACTCACCGAAGGAGAACTGCTCCACGCTCTGCAGGCGCACTTCGATCTGTCCGCGCACGCGCGAGATGAGCCAGGCCTCGAGGCCCTTCACCAGACGCTCGTACATGGCTTCCAGCGTGCGCAGGCGCTCCTTGGAGACGCGGTGCGGACGCCGGAAGTCGTAGACCTGCACATCGAGGCCCTGCGTGGCGAACGACGCCGTGTTGCGCGACGTGCCGCCGCCGCCGAGCAGGCGGTCGATGTCGGTTTGTGAGAGGGTTTCCGAGCTCATCGCGGTATCGGGAGGAAGGGCCGCTTACTGAACGACGAACTGCGGGAAGTAGAGGCTCTTGACGGCCTTCTTGCCGAATCGGGCGGTCACGGCCGTGTGCAATTCCTTCTTGAAGGCCTCACGCCGCGAGATGTCGGTGAGTTCGTCCACCGACTTGGTGCCCAGCGAGGTGAGGATGATGTCGCGCAATTCGGCGTCGCGATTCTTGAAGTCCTCGGCGGACTTGGCCGAGCCGACTTCCATGGCCACGGTGAGCAGCAGGAAGCGGCTACCGCCTGAGCCGGCCGGGTTGAGCACCAGATTCTCGAGCAGGTGCACCGGGGTGGCGGCGCCTTCCGCGGTGGAGTCTTCTGCCGCCGCCTCGTCTTCGGCGCCGGCGGAATCGGCATGCGCGACCACGGGGGTGACTTCCTTGCCGAGCTTCTTGGCCACCATGGGGCCCAGGAAGGCGGCGCCGGTGCCACCACCGACGGCCAGGCCCACGGCCACCATGCCGATGAGCAGGGGCAGCTTGGGCTTGCTGGCGGGGGCGGCTTCTTCAGCGACCTGAGCGTCTTCGTTGGCCATGGGAACGTTCGGAAAAAGGGTGATCCTGACGTTCCCCCATAAAGCAGCCCCCGTGCCAGCGTGGAGCCGGCCCGGGGGCGAGATGTATAAGCTATTGAAATTGAGCGCTTTAGCGCAACTTCCGGAGGGCGGTTTGGCGAGGGAACCTCCGGCCGGACACCCGGCAAAACCGGGCAGGTCTGGCGCGGTGCGGCACCTTTTGCCTAGTCGCCCTCAGTCCTTAGCGCTTGATCTGCATCAGCTCCTGCAGGATTTCGTCGGAGGTGGAGACCACCTTGCCGTTGGCCTGGAAGCCGCGCTGGGCCACGATCATGTTCGTGAATTCCTGCGCCAGGTCCACGTTCGACATTTCCAGGGCGCCGCTGGTCATCTGCGACTGGGAGCCTTCGAGGGCGAAGCCGAGCACGGCGCCGCCGGAGTTGGCCGACTCCTGGTACATGTTGTCGCCGATGCGCTGGAGACCGGACGGGTTGTTGAAGTCGGCGAGCACGATGCGGGCCAGCGGCGAGGTGGTGCCGTTGGTGAAGAAGCCCGTGATCAGACCGAAACGGTCGATGGAGAAGTTCTGCAGCGTACCGGCCGTGAAGCCGTTCTGGTCGCGCAGCACGGCGGTGGAGGCCGTGGAGGCGAACTGCGTCAGACCGTTCACGCCGCCGCCGAGCTTGAGGTCGATGCGCACGGCATTGGCACCCGGCACGGCGAAGTTCAGCGTGGCCGAGATGTTGGTGTTGAGGATACCGGCGTTGTCGAACGTGAACGTGCCGCTGTTCTCACTGGCCGTGGCCGTGTCCGGGCTCATGAAGTAGCCGACCTTGATCTGCGAGTTGATCGGCATGTTGGCCGTGAACGTGATCTCGCCCGATCCCGGATCGAAGGTGAAGTCGGCCGGTGAGTTGTACTCAACGCCCGTGGTGCTGTACACCTTCACGTTGGCGGGCAGGATTTCGTAGCCGGCCGGCGGCGTGGGCAGCGCGATGTTGCTCGGCGGCGAGTTGCCGTCGGTCTGCACGTCGAACTGCTGCGACGACGCGATGGGATCAATGCGCCAGTCCCAGGAGTTCGGGCCCGTCTTCCACATCTGCAGCTTGATGTCGTGCTTGGTGCCCTGCGAGTCGTAGACGGCAATCTGCGATTCCGTCCAGGCCTTCTCGTTGATGGGCAGCGAGCGATCGAGCGGGTCGTTGAAGTCACCCTGGAAGATGGGCGCCGAGGCGTTCAGGTTGCCGGCGAGCGTGGCTTCCGTGGTGGGGTTGGCGGAGACCTTCTGGCCGAAGGGCAGCTTGATGTCCTGGATGCCGTCCTGGATCTGGCCGTTGTCGTACATGCGGCCCTGGACGATGAAGCCGTTGGCCGGCGAGACCAGCTGGCCGAGCGCGTCCACCTGGAAGTTGCCGGCGCGCGTGTAGAACGACTGGTTGCCCTTGCGCACGACGAAGAACGAGTCGCCCTGAATGGCGATGTCCGTGTTGAGACCGGTGGTCTCGAGATTGCCCTGGTTGAAGATCTGGTCGATGGACCCGATCTGCATGCCGAGACCGATCTGGATGGGGTTGATACCACCCTGATCGCCGGGCGGACGGCTGGCGCCCTGCAGGAGCTGGGCGAAGCCTTCCTTGAAGGTCACGCGGCCGGCCTTGAAGGCCACCGTGTTGACGTTGGCGATGTTGTTACCGATCACGTCCATGCGCACCTGGTTGTTGCGCAGGCCGGACACACCGGCGTAGAGGGAACGAAGCATGTTGTGGTCCTCGGGTCAGGCGCGATCAGGCGCGGATCTGGGTGAGTCGGGACATCGGAACCGACACCTTGTCGCCGATGGTCAGGATGGGGTTACCGTCTTGGTAGCGCATGCCGGTAATCCGTCCGGCGGTGTACGTCGTGGTTTCCGACCACGGGCCGCCATCCTTTGCGACCTGGAACTTGTAGGTGTAGGTGCCGGGCTCGAGCTTCGGGTCCCAGACATAGTCGCCCAGCTTGAACGAATGCTGCCCCGCCTTGATGTCACCCACGATGGCCATCCCGACGGTTTCGCCCTTGTCATTGGTCATCACGATGCGGCCCGTGCCGCTGCGTCCTGCGGTGTCAATGAAGATCTCGCCATTGCCATCCTTGTCGACGAAAGCGTTGTTGCCGGGCGTGACGCCCACCTTGCCGACGGTGGCCATGGCCATCTGGCCCTCGATGAGCTGCGCGAGTTCATCGGCCCGCTCGTTCTGCGTTTCCTCGAGCGATTCGATGGCATCGGTCATCGCCGCCTGCGCCGCCTTCGTCTCATCCATGGTCTTGTTCATGGCGATGAGCTGCTCGACGGTGGAGAACTGCGCGAGCTGCGCCGCCATGTCCTTGCCGTCCATGGGGTTGAGCGGGTCCTGATTCTTCAGCTGCGCCACCAGCATCTTGAGGAACTCATCGCGCCCCATGGTGCCGTTGGTGGGCAGCGAAGTGCGCGGCGCGGAGGGCTCGGCCGGCCCCTTGGGGGGCTCGGCGCCGGGCACCGGCGACTGCGTCTGCTGCTTGTCGGTCTCCTCGTTGGCCGTGGTGTTGTAGGCCGGCGTGGAGAACATGCTGCGGACAGCGGTGATCATCACTCGTTTCCGAAGAGGGTGAACGCGGGACGCGGCGCTCCCTGCCGCTGCTGCTGCTCCTGTCGATCATCACGGGCACGCGACGACGAATCGCGGCGGGCCTCGTCCTGGTACTCCCGGGCGGGTGTGCGCTCGCGCGCACTGTTGCCCGACTGCTGATCCGGCGTGCTGCTCTGGCCGGTGTGCCCAACCCGCTGTGCCTCACGCTCGCCGGAGACGGCGCGCGAGAGCTCCACGGAGTCGGTGCTGCCATTGCTGCGAATGCGCAGGCGATCGCTCTCGAGGCCGTGACGGCCCAGAGCATCCTGCAGGTCGGCGGTGCGCAGCCGCATGCGGTCGGCCGTGCTCGCGTCGGTGGTGATCTGCGTCTGCACCGTGTTGCCGCGCACATCGATGGTGATGCGCTCCTCGATGCCGGGCGCACTCTCCACGTTGAGCGTCATGCGATTGAGTGGCGTGGCCGGGGCATCCGCGCGCATCTGCTGGATGTCGGAGACGCGCTCGGCCTGCGTGGACGCCGGGCTGCCACCCACCTGCGCGGCGCGGTCGGCGCCGGTCACGCCTGTGTGTCCGGGTGTGCCGGAAGGTCCGCCAAAGGCGCCGAAGGCTGCCTGGTCATTGCCGCGGCCTTCGCCAAGTTGTGCGTCCTTGCCCAGCGCCTTGCCGTTGTTGAGCGGCTTGCCCGATTCATCGCGCTCACTGCGGCCAAAGGCGTGGCCGTGACCCTGATGACCATTTGAGGAGGCTGCCTGCAACGTGGCCGTGCCCGAGGCAAACGCCTCCGCGCCCGTCGCCGCTGCGGCGCCCTGATCGGCCACCCGCGCCACGCCAGCGACACCAGCCACGCGGGCCACCGAGGCCACGCCGCGGCCATCGGCCGTGTCCTGCGGAATGCGCGCGTCGACCTTCGCACGCGCTTCGGCGGCGCGATCCACCGGCGAGGAGGCCGAAGGCAACTCGAGATGCCCGGGGTCCTTCATGCCCAGCGTGCGCAGCCCTTCCTCACGCGCGATGCGCTGGAGGCGGGCAAAGCCGGCGGCGTTGTCCCACGAGCCATCGATCATGACGTCCACCGCTTCGCCGCGCGTATGCGCCGAGTCGCGGGTCCAGGTCACCACCGGACCGGAACGCGTGCGGCCCTGCGCAAACAGCCAGTCCTGTCGCTCCTGCGACCGGGTGGTTTCCACGAGCGTCACGTCGTGTCCGTATTCGTTCTTCATGCGCTCCATGACCCGCTCCACGCGAGCGCGCAGCTCAGGGCTCAGGCCCTCGAGCGAGCGGTCGGCGGTGGTCACGTCGAGCGATTTGACTTCGGCCGTCGCATCGGCGCGCAGGATGCCGTTGCGCAGGGCGGCGGCGCGGCTGCTGCCCGCGGCCGGCAAGGCACCAGCCACCGGGTCGAGCGCGGTCGAGGCTTCGTTCATGAGCGCCCGTGCCGCCAGCCGTGCACCTTCGGGCGTACCGGCCTTGGCAATGAGGGCATCGAGTTGCGCGCGCGTGTTTGCGCCGCGTGTGTCACCGAGTGCGAGCAGCTGTTCAAGCGAGCTGCCGCGGCGCGAGGCGACGCGCGAGAGCACCTCGAGCGCCTTCTCGTTGTCCATGCCCTGCAGGCGCGAGGCCGCACGGGCCAATCCATCGAGTGAACCCTGCACGCCGTCGCGTGACTCGCCACCGCGTGCGTCGCGGGCGCGTGCGTAGGCCGGCAGGTCCACAACATCCGTATCGGGTTGCGTGTCGCTCTGCTTCTGCAGGAGACCGTAGCGCATGGCATCGCTGGCCTCGCCCGCACCATTCGATGCGTCGCCGGCGGGTTGCGCGGCCTGCATGGTCACGGGCGACGCAACATCCTCGGCCGGCAGGTTGCCGGCGGCTTCCTCGAGGAGACGATCCACCAGGGACGCGCTCTCGTCGGGCAGCTGCTGCAGGAACTCGTTGCGCACCTGCTGCCCGGCACCGGCCAGCAGCGCCAGCAGGGCGGCAAACTCGGGGCTCTTGCTGCGAATGCGACGGTCACTGCCGTCTTCGCGCTCGCGCTCGTCGATGCGGGAGTCCGTGCCGACGTCGTCGTTGGATCGTACGTCGCCGGCTCGGCCGCCGATGTCACGCATGCGTGCGTTGCGCGGAGCGGCGGCGCGCGCCGGCTCTGCGTTGCTGCGTGTGGCGGTGAAGATGTTCATGGCGCTCACGGCTTGGCCACTCCCGATGCCTTCACGGCACCCTTGGTGATGGCCGCTGCGCGCGCCGCCGGAAAGGCTGCGAGAATGGCGGCGGCCTGCCGGTCATTCATCATGGCCAGGATGGCCCGCACGTCACTGTCGGTCATCTGATCGAGGACCTTGGCGGCGTCCTTGGCATTCATGGCGCCGAAGATCTTGGCCAGACGCTGCTCGGGCAGGGCGGTCTGCAGTGCGGCATCCCGCGCGTCCTTGACCAGCGTGGCGGCCTGCGTGGTGGAAGCGGCCGACGCGGTGGTGTTGCCAGGCACCGCTGCCGGCGTGCTGGTCGTCGCCGGCGTGGGCGCGGCGTTGCCAGCCGCCTTTGCGGCCGCCATACCTTGCGCCACGGTGTTGGGTGCCGGCTTCGCGCTGGCGTCCGGCTTGGCGCCGGCGTTCTTGAGGGCCGCGCGCGCTTCGGCCAGCGCACGGAGTGAATCGGCCGGGGTCAGGGGCAGCGCGGCATGGGCGCTGTCGACCGCGGTGGAGTCTGTTGCCGTGCTGTCGGCCTGCGCGGCGTTATCGTGCGCGGCCTCCGCATCGGCCGCCTTGGCCAGGGAATCGGCCGGCAAGGTCTTCAGGCTGTCGGCAATTCGCGCCGAGTCGGCGGCGTACTTTGCCGAGGCCCGCATATACGCGTAGCCCGACCCGCCGCCAAGGCCGGCCAGCACTCCGATGACAATGGGGATGAGCAACTGCTTCATCGCGCGGTTCCATCACGGGGGTTCGTGCCCTCGGCGGAATTGCCGGTGGGCGCGTCCTTCGTTTCGAGCTTGCGAGCGAACTGCGTCAGGGCGACTTCGTCCATTCGCACGCGATCCTTCTGTGCCTCGTCCGATCGCCAGGCCTCGGCGTGCCGTTCGCGGAGGCGATCAAGCACGCGGCGATCGCGTGCGGCCTCCTCCAGCAACGACTTGGCCTGGTGCACACCGGCGTCCGCGTGTTTCACCACGTCGTCGGCGACAATCAGTCGTTCATCGAGAGAAGCGAGAACCGTGCCAAGCTGGTGGAGGTGCCCGATGCGGGGCGCGGCACGCGTTGTGGAATGCAGTTGGGCCTGCGAGTCGGCGCGCAGCGCGGAGATGGCGTCCTTGGCGCGCTGGGCCTCATCCGCGGCGGCCTGGGCGGCCGCCAGCTCTCGCGCCTTGGCCTGCTCGTGCTGCTCCCGCAGCTCGAGAATGCGCTGCAGGCGGAACTTGAAGCTCACGGACGTCTCCGTACGGCCGACTCGATCTGCTCGGCGATCTGAGCCAGCGCCTGGTAGGTGTCACCGTAGTGTGTGATCTCATCCGGCCGCTGCTGCAGAAACTCCAGCACCTGCTGGCGATACACGATGGCGGCGTCCACGTAGGGATCACTCCCTCGCTGATAGGCGCCCACCATGATGAGATCTTCCTTCTCGCGATAGGCCGCCTCGAGCCGCAGCATGGCACTGCCGGCGCGCTTCTGGATCTCGTTGGTGATGAGATCCTTCACGCGGCTCTTGGAATCGAGCACGTCGATGGCGGGGAAGTGGTTCTGTGCCGCCAGACGACGCGTGAGCACGATGTGCCCGTCGAGGATGGAGCGGGTGGCGTCGGCCACGGGCTCGTTGAAATCGTCGCCGTCCACCAGCACGGTGTAGATGCCCGTGATGCCGCCGCGCTCGCCGTTGCCGGCGCGCTCGAGCAGACGTGGCAGATTGGCAAACACAGACGGCGGATAGCCCTTGGTGGTGGGCGGTTCGCCGGTGGCGAGACCGATTTCACGCCAGGCCATGGCGACACGGGTCACCGAGTCCACCATGAGCAGCACCTGCTTGCCCTGATCGCGGAAGTACTCGGCAATGGCCGTGGCCACGAGTGCACCACGGGCGCGCACGAGCGCGGCCTGATCGCCGGTGGCCACAATGACCACCGAGCGGGCCAAGCCTTCCGGACCCAGCGAGTGTTCGAGAAACTCACGCACTTCCCGACCACGTTCGCCGAGCAGCGCAATCACGTTCACGTCGGCCTGCGCGTGACGCGCAATCATGCCGAGCATGGTGGACTTGCCCACGCCAGAACCGGCGAAGATACCAACGCGCTGACCGCGACCGATGGTGAGCAGGCCGTCGATGGCGCGAACACCGGTTTCGAGCGGGCGGTCGATGGTTTCGCGTACCAGTGGATTGGGCGGCTCGGCGCTGAGCGGCACACGCTCGACGGTGTCCACCTTGCCCTTGCCATCGATGGGATGGCCAAGGCCATTGAGCACGCGGCCCAGGAGGCCGGGGCCCACATCCACACCAAAGGTGCGGCCCAGCGGCTGGACACTGGCGCCCGCGTGCAGGCCATCGAGTTCGCCGAGCGGCATGAGCAGCACGTGGCGCTCGTTGAAGCCCACGACCTCGGCGAGCACGGAGCGATCGCGCGAATGACTGGTGATGCGGCAGAGCGAGCCGAGGCCCACATCGATGCCGGTGGCTTCAACGACGAGGCCCACCACGCGGGTGACCTTGCCGTAGCTGCCGAATCGTTCGGTGCGCGCGAGGCGCTCGCTGAGTTCGTCGAGCGCGCTGGGTTCGCCGCGCAGATAGCTGGCAAAGGCGGCTGACATCAGGCCTGAATTCCGCCGAGGCTGCGGTAGGCGCGCTCGAGGGCCGTGTCCACCCGGCCGTCGATGATGCGCTCACGGCCTTCGGTGAGACAGCCACCGCGGGCCACGTTGACATCGGCCATCCAGCGCAGACCGCGCTGCGTGCCGAATTCCTGTTCGATCACGCGGCGGCAGGCCGCAAAGTCGTCGGGATGCAGCCGGATGGTGATTTCCTGATCGATGGGATACTGCTGCACGGCGTGTGACACGAGGTCGGCCACGAGCGAGGCATCGGCCTCGATTTCGCGCTGCAGCACGTGCTGCGCCACAATGACTGCAAGCGCGGCAATGTTCTCTTCGATGTTCGAGACCCAGCGCGCTTCGTGCATGGCAATCGACTCGGCCGCTTCGCGCACCGCCTGCAGGGCGGCGCTGATGGTGGGCTCGAGCGACGCGTGCGCGGCCCGTTCGCCGTCGGCACGGCCACGCGCGTAGGCCTCGGCCTCGATGCGTGTGCGCTCGGCGGCCATGCGCATGGCGAAGCCGGCTTCGATGGCCTCGAGTGAAACCTGCGGGGCGGGGGCCGGTGCCTCGGGGGCCGGAGCGTCCGGCCCGCCGAAGTACACGTCGGCCGCAAACTCGTCGAGCGACCAGGGCGAAGCGTTGGCTGCAGCAGACGGCATGCGTGGCGGCTCAGATGATGACATCGTCGGTGCCGGCGCTCAACACGATCTCGCCGGTTTCCTCGAGGGCGCGCACCTTGGACACGATGTCCGTCTGCGCCGCTTCGACGTCGCGCATCTTGACCGGGCCCAGGAACTCCATCTCCTCCTTGAGGCCGGCCACCGCACGCTGCGACATGGTGGCCATGATCTTCTGCTTGAGCTCCGGGCTGGCCGCCTTGAGCGCCAGCGCGAGCTGCTTGACGTCCACCTCGCGCAGCAGGCGCTGCAACGACTTGTCGTCGAGCGAGGTGAGATCCTCGAAGACGAACATGAGGTTCTTGATCTGATCGCTGAGGTGCGGATCCTTCTCGGCCACCAGGTCGAGCACTTCCTTCTCGAGCGAGGAGCTGACGAGGTTGAGCACCGCGGCCACGGCCGCCGGACCGCCCACGCTGGACATGCCCTGCGAGAAGGCAAGGTCCGCTTCGTTGCCGATGGCGCGCTCCACGAGCGAGATCATCTCGGGCGACACCTTCTCCATGCGCGCAATACGGAACATCACCTCACCACCGAGTTCGGGTTCGAACTCACGGATGATGGCGGCCACGTGCGACGGATCGAGATGGGCGAGAATGAGTGCAATGGTCTGCGGATGTTCGCCGCGCAGCGTGTTGCCCAGCTGCTGCGGGTCGGCGCGGCGCAGACGGCCAAAGCGATCGCTGTCGGCCAGCTGGCCCTGGATGCGCTTGAGGATCTGCTGCGCCTTGGCGGGCCCGAAGGCCTTTTCCAGGACGTCCTTGGCGAACTCCACACCACCGGTGCTGATGGAGTCCACACCAAGCGTGGTCTCCAGCCAGTCGGCGAGCACCGCGTCCACCGTGGAGGGCGGCACGCGATCGAGCTGCGCCATTTCGAGGGCGACGATTTCCGCTTCTTCCGGATGCAGACCCGAGGTGAGCTTGGCCGCGTGTTCGGCGCCGATGGCCATGCAGAGGATGGCGACCTTCTGGCGTCCGGTGAGACGCTCAGGGGCCCAGCGATCGGCGTTGGCGTTCTTGGCGAGGGCGATCATGCTCATTACTGACGCAGCCAGTTACGTGTCACCCGCAGCGCCGCATCAGGACGCTGCTCGACGGTGGCGATGGCCTGCTCCCGTTCGGGTGTGGTCGGTGGGGGCGGCAGACGGACGGCGCGGCGCTGCTCCTCGACGTAGGCGTTTTCGTCCATCAGGTCGGCCTCGTTGTTCATGCCGGCCGGCAGGCCCTGCATGGCGGCCTGCATCTGCGTGCTGGCCGGCAACTCGGCGTACTGCGGACCGGCGGGCAGCGTGGCGGCATTGGCGGCGGCGAGCTGCTTGGACTTCTTGGGGCGGAGCACCAGGACCATCACCAGTGCCACGAGCACGAGCCCGGCGATGGCGGCGATGGCCACGACGGGCTTGGGGTTGGCCTGAATGCGTCCCAGCATGTCCTGCGGCGCCGGCGTGCTGTCCACGCGCGCCACGACCGTCTTGGGCATGTCGAAGGGCGCGCTCACCACCGACACCATGTCGCCGCGGGCGGAATCGACACCAAGCGCGGTGCGCACCAGGGCTTCGATCTGCGCGAGCTCTTCCGGTGTGCGCGGCGTGAACACCGGCTCGGCGTTGGCCGAGGTGTCGGCCGCGTTGCGCGCCATCTTGTCGGCCACAAGCACGGCGACGGTGAGCTTCTGCACGTTGCCGATGGCGCCGCTGAAGGTCTCGACGCTCTTGGTGTTCTCGTAGCTGAGCGCCGACTGTGTGTAGCCGGCGCCCTGCTGCGGCGTGCTGGGCGTCACTTCCGACTTCTGCTCGGTGGCAATGGCCTGGCGATCGGGATCGACGGCCTGCACGGTGCGCTCGATCTTGTCGAAGTTGATGTAGGCCGAAACCTGCACGCGCGCATTGCCCGAGCCCACGAGGCTCGAGAGCAGGTCGGCGGCCTTCGACTCCATGTGATCTTCGACTTCTTTCTGCACGGCCAGCTGACGACTGGTGAGTCCCGCCACCGAGCCCTCGTCCTGCATGGTGAGCGCGCGACCACGCTCGTCCACCACGGTGACGTGTTCCGGCGTGAGCCCGCCCACCGAGGAGGCCACGAGGCTGGCAATACCCTGCACGGTTTCGGCGGCCGGCGGATTGCCGTTGCTCATGCTGAGCGTGACCGATGCCTTGCTGGGGCGCTGATTCTGCGTGAAGAGCTGCTCGTCCTCGAGCGCGAGGTGCACCTGCACCGCCTTCACATTCTGCATCTTGCCGATGGTGCGCTCGAGTTCACCCTCGAGTGCGCGGCGGTAGTTGACCTTCTGCGTGAAGTCCGTCATGCCCCAGGAGGGCTTGTCGAACAGCTCGAGACCCGGACGGCCACCACCAGGCAGTTCGCCGGCGGCGAGGTCCACCCGCGCGCGCGCCACGTCCTGGCTCTGCACGAGAATGGTGGTGCCGGAGGCGTCGAGCTCGTGCGCGATGCCTGCCTCCACCAGTTTGTCGGTCATGGCCTTCACGCTCTCCACCGGAATGTTGGCGAAGAGCGGGACCATGACGGGGCGCGTGGCCCACTGCGACACATAGTACACACCGGCCGCGATGACGAGACCGATGGCAATGATGGCGGTCTGGCGCGGGCCGCCGAAGCGGCTGGTGATCGACTCGAGGAGGGGATTCATCGCGGGTGGCTCAGGACTGCATGCTGATCACGGAGCGATAGGCCTCGACAACCTTGTTGCGCAGCTCAATGAGCATGTCGAGGGCGACGCCGGCTTCCTCGCTGGCGGCCATGACCTGGTGCAGCTCCACGTTTTCGCCATTGGCGAAGCGCTGCACGAGGTCGCCGGCATTGTCGCGCGTGTCGGAGACTTCGTTGATGACGCGGGTGAGCGTCTTGCCGAACGAGTTGTCGCTCGTGCCGGTGACCGGCACCTGCACACTCTGGCCGCGATCCTGCCCGAATTCGGGGAGGCTGCGGGTCAGGAGATCGAGACGGGTCTGCATGGTCGGGTCGAGGAAACGCGTGAGCGGCGGAGAATCAGGCGCGGACGTCGAGACGGATGCCGCGGGCGGCGGGCGGAGCGGGCGGTTCGGCCGTGGCGGCCTTGTAGCGACCGTAGGTGAGCGGACCCATGCTCGCCGTCTTGGCGAAGAAGTTCCGCTCCTCGGTGGTGAGCACGCTCCAGAAGGCGGGGTCGGTGCCGGCCGGCGCTTCCGCCGACACCGGTGACTGCGTGGCCTGCTGACCGGCGATGGGTGTCTGCGGCTTGAGCGCGTTGGCGTTGGCCTGTGCGTTCGCGCGCGCGAGACCCTGCTGCGTGGCGAGGGCTGCACGATCCAATCCCTGACCATTCGCCGCGCCGCTGCGCGCGGCATCGCTGCGCGTGGCGCCGAGGTTGGGAAGCAGCGGGGAGTTGTTGATGCCGTTGATGCTCATGGGATCGTGACGTGTCGAAGCGAGAAGGAGACGTGTGGCGGACCGGGGACCGAAGTGCTGTCGGAGAGGAGGAGGAGGAAGTGACCCCACATCGATCCCCGGACCCGCTGCACGTGTCTACATCAGTGGAATGGCGATCAGATATCGAGAGCGGCGCGAAGCATCGACTTGGCGGTCTGGAAGACGGCCGCGTTGGCTTCGTAGATGCGCTTGGCATCCATGAGCTTCACGAGCTCCTGCGTGGTGTCGATGTCGGGGTAGCGCACGTAGCCGTTGGCGTCGGCGTCGGGATGACCGGGCTCGTAGACGAGGCGGCCTTCGCCCTGGTCTTCGGCCACGCCAGCCACGCGCACGCCGTACTCGCCGCCGAAGGCACCGGGCCCTGTGCCGCCCGTGGTGGGCAGCACCGGCACTTCAATGGCACGGGGCGCATCACCGGTGAGCGCGGCCGCGCCGCTGCCCACGACCCGACCCGCGCCGCCCGGCGCCGTGGCGTCCGGCAGGCCGAGGTCGAAGGTGGCGTTCTGCGCGGTGGCCGCTTCGAGCACCACCTCGCGCCGCTTGTAGGGCTGACCATCGGCGCCGCGGGTGACGTCGGCGTTGGCGATGTTCTGGGCAATCGTTTCCATGCGCTGCCGCTGGGCGCTGAGGCCGCTGGCGGCGATGCCCATGCTGCGGAACATCGGGCGCATGACGGGCTGATTGGGCACCGGGAGCAGGCCGGGCGCCTTGATGGGTCCGATCGGCATCAGCCGCCACCTCCGCCGCCCTTGATGGCGGTGCGCAAACTGGCGTAGGTCTTTTCGAGCAGGCGCGACGTCGCGAGGAAGCGCAACTGTTCGTCGGCCAGCGCGACCATCTCGTCTTCCACATTGACCTGATTGGCCGCAGTGGTGCCGTTGCCGGTGCGGGCTTCGAGGGCGAAGCCGTCACCATTCTGCAGCGTCGCCTTGGAGACGCGATCGGCGATGCCCCGCGAGCGTTCGACGCTCTGGTCGAGCGCCGACTTCAGCGAGGTCGCGCGGGTGGTGCGATCGATGAGTCCGAAGAGCATTGGCAGGTCCGGGTGAAAGAGCGAGGGAATCCGGACCTCTCAAAAGCAAACCCCAGGCCAAAGAACTGCGGCTTGGAGTTTTGCGTGTTGAGATTTGAGTTAAGTCGTTGTTTTTGTTGGTGTTGGGGTTTTGGTTGGGGTTGGGGTTGGAGGTGTTCGGGGGGTCTGGGGGCACGACAAAAACCGGCCGGCAGGAATTTTCTGCCGGTCGGTTGGTGACCCAAGTTGCCGATGGAGCCTGTTGTGGTGATGCGGATCGCGGCCACGTACCACCGCCGCCAGGTGGCGGTCGGTGAGGGCCGATCAGGACGACGGACTATTCGTCGTCGCTGTCCTTGCCGGGCCCATTGAGCTTGTTGCGCAGGGTGCGCACGCTGATGCCCAGCAGTTCGGCGGCCTTCGTGCGGTTATTATCGGCAGCTGCCAGCGCATGCTGAATAAGCACCCGCTCGGCATCGGCCACATTGAGTGAAGCCAGGGCAATGGCGCCGGACGCCGGTGTGGTCATGCCGGCCGGGGACGCCGCCACGCCGGGTGCACCGGGTGCAGCCGCCGCCCCACTGACCGCCAGCACCGGCGCTGCGCCCTGACCGGGCGTGGCAAAGGCCCGGGGGCGCATGTTGGCTGACCCCAGAGAATGGGCCAGGCCGAAACGCGTGCCCTCGAGGCAGTGCGGCTGAATGATGGGGTCGGGTGTCAGGATGACCGCCCGTTCAATGACATGCTGCAGCTCGCGCACATTGCCGGGCCAGGGGTAGCTCTGGAGTGCGGCCAGGGCGTCCGGCGAGAGCCCTTCAATCTTCTTGCCCATTTCCGCGGCCACCCGCATGGCGAAGCGCAGGGCCAAGAGTGGGATGTCCTCCGGCCGCTCCCGAAGGGGCGGAATGAGGACCGGGATGGTGGACAACCTATAGTAGAGATCCTGCCGGAACGTCCCGTGGTCGGCCTCCATGGCCAGATCGCGGTTCGTGGTGGCAATGATACGGACATCCACCTTGATGGGTGCCGTTCCACCAACGCGTTCAAATTCCTGTTCCTGCAGCACGCGCAGCAGCTTGGCCTGCAGGTCGAGCCGCATCTCGGAGATTTCGTCCAGCAGGAGCGTGCCACGGTTGGCCCGCTCAAAAGCACCTTCCACCCGCTTGATGGCACCGGTGAACGCGCCCTTCTCGTGACCAAAGAGGGCCGATTCCACGAGGCCTTCCGGCAGCGCTGCACAGTTGAGCTTGATGAAGGGCTTGTCGCGGCGTTCCGACTGATCGTGAATGGCCCGGGCGAAGAGCTCCTTGCCGGTGCCGGATTCTCCCTGCAGCAGCACCGTGGCCCGGGTGGGCGCGGCCATGGACACCGTCTGCAGAATGCGCCGGATGGCGGCCGAATCGCCGAGGATTTGGCGTTCGTTGCGGAACTGCATGACCTCCTTGCGGAGGGCCTCGTTCTCGCGGCGCAGGCGAACGAACTCGAGGGCCTGGTCCACGGCCAGTTCGAGCTGCTGCGGGCGGACCGGCTTTGTGATGTAGTCAATCGCGCCGGCCTTGATGGAGGCCACGGCGTGCTCGATGCTGGCGTGTCCCGTCAGCATGATGAGCGGGATGTCATAGCCTTCGCGGGTCAGGAGCTGAATGAACTCCAGGCCCGTGAGTCCCGGCATGCGGTAGTCGGAGATGATGAGGTCAACTCCGCCTCGCTCAAGGACTTGCAGCGCCTCGGGCACCGAGCGCGCCCCCACGGCGGTATGTCCGGCCTGCGCCAGCGAATCCTCGAGGATGAGGCCTACCGCTGGTTCGTCGTCGACGTACAGGATCGTGGCCATGCGCGGCGATTGGGGACGTTTTTGCCGAGCAGCCGCCGGGCGGCAGGGACGGTCCCTGGCCCGTGGCGCTGCGCGTGAGGGCGGTGCCGGCGTCGTGACGTTGGCGCCGGTCGTGCGTCACTGCGATAGGAGTGCCAGCGTCGCACCCGGCAAAATTAGCCGCTTTACCTGAAAAACGCGAAAGGGTCGTCCTGATTGGTCGCCCGTGCCGTGTCTTTATGGTAGAGACCGCTAAAGGGGGACGCGCGGCATCCGATACTCTGCAGCAGCGAGACGGTCTCGCGGGATGCCTCGACGGGGGCATACCGGGAC
>JACVCT010000305.1 GCA_016741895.1 Gemmatimonadaceae bacterium
AAGTTGGCACCCCTGCCCATCGTGGCCGACCCGAGTCACGGCACGGGTCTGCGTGACAAGGTCACGCCCATGGCGCGGGCGGCGGTGGCGGCCGGAGCCGACGGCATTCTCGTGGAAATGCATCCCACGCCCGACAAGGCGCTGTCCGATGGCGCCCAGTCGCTCTATCCCGAACAGTTTGCCGACCTCGTGCGGCAGCTGCGGGTGATTGCCGAGGCCATTGGCCGCTCGGTGACGCCGGTCACCTGATGACCGTGGCGGTTGCCGTTCGCGCGGCAACCGCCAGGCACCTCACCACGCGCCGCGGGTATTTCTCTCCATGCCTAGCCTCACGTACCGAAGCCTCGCGGCCGCGCTGACGGGTTCCGCGCTGGCCCTTGCCGTACTCCCCGGCCTGCTGCATGCGCAGAGCGCGGCCGAGGCCAGCTATGCGCGGGTGGCGCAGGCGTGGAAGAGCCCGCGCACCCTCGAGGCGCAGTTCGAGCAGCGCATCACCAATCCCATTCTCGGTCGCACGGTCTCCAGCACCGGCGTGTTCCAGCAGCAGCGGCCAGGCAAGCTGTCCATCACCTTCACGCAGCCTGCGGGCGACCGCATTGTGGGTGATGGCAAGTCGCTGTGGGTGTATCTGCCCAGCAGCACACCGGGCCAGGTACTCAAGCTGCCGGCCACTGCCGACGGCGCCATCGTGGCTGACCTCCTGGGTCAGCTGCTCGACACTCCCACGCGTGCCTTCGACATCACGGGTGGTGAAGCGGCCACGGTGGAGGGCCGCGCGACCCGACGCGTGCAACTGGTGCCGCGTCGCGGCACGAGCGCGCCGTTTCAGCGCGCGGTGCTCTGGCTGGATGACAAGGAACCGCGTCCCGTGCGCGTGCAGGTCATCGACGGACAGGGTGTGGATCGCAGCATCACGCTCACCACATGGCGGCCCGATGCCACGCTGCCGGCCGATGCCTTCACCTTCAAGGTGCCCAAGGGCGTGAAGGTGTCCACGAAGCTGCCGGGCGCCTAGCTATCCACCGATGCTCCAACGCCGCACGAGACCATACTCGTGCGGCGTTGTGGCAATGCGACTACGGCGTCGTGGCCGGGACACTCACGGCGCGGCGTTCGAGATTGCCGAACACATCGCGCGGTGTGCGCGCCGCCTGCAGAATCTGCGCGGCACGCTGCAGCGGCACGTCGTCCTGCGTGCGACGCAGGAACTCCGCATCGGGGCCGAAGGCCACGCGGGCCATTTCATAACCCAGGGAGCGTGAAATCCACGGGGCGGCCGCGTCGAAGATGGCACGCGGCGGCGCCACCTTCCGGCGTTCCATTTCGGTGTACACCTCGTCGAGCATGTCGCGCGTGACCGGATCACCGGGGGTGATCATGCGTCCCTTCTGCAACTGCGCCTGACGCGCGATGGCGGCGCGGTACGCCGCGAGATTCTTGCCCATGGCGCGTGCCAGCGCCTGCACCGGCAGGGGAGTGAGCGTATCGCCCACGATCACGTCGGGCGTGATGCCGCCGCCACCGAGCACGGTCCGCCCGGCATCGGTGCGATACCGCGGGCGGATGGTGTCCGGCAGGGTGACCTCGTCATCGTCCGAGGGCCGGGCATCCGGATCGGGTTCGGGCGGCCGACTGATGCTGCGTCCCACCGGCGTGAACCAGCGCGCCACCGTGAGGCGCAGCGCGCCGCCGGACGACAGCGGGTACACGTTCTGTGCCGAGCCTTTGCCGAAGCTCGTCACCCCCAGCACGATGGCGCGGTCGTGGTCCTGCAGGGCGCCAGCCACGATTTCCGAGGCGCTGGCGCTGGACTTGTCGATGAGCACCGAGAGCGGCAGCGTGGGCCAGCGCTGTGGCTGCGAGTCGGCATACACCTGCGCGGCCGTACCCGGACGCCCACGCAGCTGCACGACGCTCTGCCCCTGATCGAGGAAGAGCTCGGCGACGGCCACGCCCTGTTCGAGCAGTCCACCCGGATTGCCACGCAGATCGAGAATGAGCGAACGGGCGCCCATCTTGACCACCGAGTCCACCGCCAGCGCCACCTCGGTGGCCGTCTGCGCGCTGAACACGTTGATGTCGATGTAGCCCACGCCATTCTGCAACAGCGCCACCCGCTGCACCGCGCGCAGATGCACCTTGTCGCGCAGCACGGAGAAACTGAGCCGCTGGTCTCCGCGCTGTACCACCAGCGCCACCGGCGTGCCCGCCTGTCCGCGAATGGCGCGCGAGACTTCGTCGCGCTCCCAGCCCCTGGTGGATTCCTTGTCCACTTCGATGATGCGGTCACCGCTCAACAGACCGATGCGCTCGGAGGGGCCACCGTGCACGGTTTCAATGACCACGGGCCAGCCATCGCGAATGTCGATCTGCATGCCGATGCCGGCATAAGTGCCGCTCATGGCCTCGTTGAGGCGACGCAGACGCTCTTCACTGAGGAAGGACGTGAAGGGATCCTGCAATTCCTGCAGCATGCCCGTGACGGCCTTGTCGTAGATGTCGTTGGCGTCCAGGGAGTCGACGTACTTCTGCGCGACCGCCGCAGCCACCTGATCAAACAGCCGTGCGCCACCCAACGGCGGTCGGCTGGGCTGTGCCACCACGTTGAGGTCGCGGCCAGCCCACCAGCCCCCGAGCGCCAGCAGGGCCACGAAGCCGCTGGCCGCCACCATGGCACGGGCGCGGCGGGAATCCGAGCGGGGAGCGTCGGGAAGAATTTCGGGCATATCAGTTATACGCGCTCAAGACGTCGCAGGTGCCGACGGATGCGCCGCCGTGTCGGACGCCGAGCCCACCAGCGCGCCAGTGGCCGCGCGCGCGGCATCGCGGAACCGCGCGGGCCAACGCTGCACCAGCTGCGCGAGGCAGCGCACCGTGACCGCATCGACCGAGCTGTCGGCGTCCACGGCCACCACCGGCCCCACTTCCGGATGCTCGGCCTGCCACGCCGGTGACAGCGCCTCCGTGAAGGCGGCACTGACCCGCTCGTGAAAGGCGGCGGTCTCCTGCTCCAGCCGGTCCATCACTCCGCGTGCCGCTGCGCGGGCCTGCGCCGTGGCCAGAGGCATGGACAGGAGCAGCGTGAGATCGGGGGTGCGGCCCCCGGTGGCCAGGGCGTTGACGCGGCGCAGGCTGTCCATGGGCAGCCCGCGGCCCGCGCCCTGATAGGCATAGGTGGACAGGAGAAAACGGTCCACCAGCACCACCGCGCCCCGTGCAAGCGCAGGCTCCACCACGTCGTGCAGCAACTGCGCGCGCGAGGCGGCAAAGAGCAACGCCTCCGTGGCATGCGCCAGCGACGAGGCCGGATCGAGCAGCAACGCCCGGATGCGATCACCGGCCGGCGTGCCGCCGGGTTCACGCACCGCGACCACGTCGAGCCCCACCGCCCGCAGGGCATCACCAAGGCGCTGCCACTGCGTGGTCTTGCCCACACCTTCCCCGCCCTCGAGCACGAGGAAGAGGCCAGACGTGGTCGCCGATGGCGCGCTGTCCGGACCTTCGTGTGTGGCCACAGGCGCCATGCGCCCCATCACCCGAGGATGATGGGGCTGCTGGCGCCGGCGCGAATACCGTCGGCGATCCACTGGTTCACGCGCAGCATGAGCTTGTCGAAGTTGTCCTGCGCGGAGATGGCCCGCTGATACGCGGGATTGCCCTGCACCTGCTGCAGCAGCGCGTCGAGCTGCTGTTCCATGTCGGGGGTGGGCTCCTGCCCACGATCGATCATGGCCTGCGCCTCCTGACGGATCGCCTCCATCTGCCGCAGGATTGTCGTCGCGTCACGATCGGCGTTGAGCGCCTCGCTGCTGCGCTTGACGGCCTTGTATTCCTCGCTCTGGCCGATGCTGCGCCCGAGATCCTTCGCCTTGTCTTCCAACATGTGCGGGCCTCCCGGCCAATGATGTGCGAATGTTGTGCCGCGTTTGTCAGGTCGGCGTGCGGGCCGTGAGCACGCGGTCGCGACCGGCCAGATCCGAGTGCACCACCACGTCCTGCCAGTCCAGCGCCCTCGCCTCCCGCGCGGTCTGCTGCGCTCGCGTGGCGTCGAGTTCGAGCACCAGCCAACCGCCCGGCTCGAGCAGCGACCGGGCGCCGTGCAGCAGCGCCCGATAGCGTGCCATGCCCCCGTCGGCCGCATACAGGGCCAGCGGGGGCTCCCAGTCACGTACCGACGGCGGCAGCGCGCCGGCCTCGTCATACGCAATGTACGGTGGGTTCGACACGATGACACGGGGGCGGAGGCCCGCGAGCGGAGCCAGATCGGCCCCGAGCCGGAACTCGACCGGTGCGTGACCCGCCGGAAGCGCCGCGGCGTTGGCCTCAGCCACCGCCAGCGCGTCGGCGCTGACGTCGGTGGCGACGACCTTCTCGAACCGGCCCTCACTGGCCAGCGCCAGCGCGATCGCACCCGATCCCGTGCCAATATCCACCGCCACGCCCCCCGGGCGGTCTGCCGTGAGCGCGAGGGCATGCCCCACCACTTCCTCGGTCTCCGGACGCGGAATGAGCACCCGCGCGTCGACCATGAGCTCCAAATGGCGAAACGGCGCCCAGCCCACGGCGTAGGCCAGCGGCTCACCACGCAGCCGGCGGTGCAGGGCCCGCTCCCCCGTCGCCAGTTCCCCGCCGCCCAGCAGGTTGCCGCGCGCACTGCCCTGGCCCAGCCCCCCGGTGGCGAGTCGCACACACCCCGAAA
>JACVCT010000306.1 GCA_016741895.1 Gemmatimonadaceae bacterium
TTCGCTGGCAGCCAGCACAGGCTTTCGCGACAACGGTCAGCCACGCAACTCGTTCTCGATCGGCTTTACCCTGCCCGGTTCGGAGGAGCGGCCATGACGCCACGGGAACGTCGCGTGGTGGCGGTCGGCGTGGCGGTCGTGCTGCTCACCTGGCTGGCAACGCGGGTGCTGCATCCGGCGGCGCGCGCCGTGCTGGAGCGCGAGTCGCGCATTGCCCTGCTCCAGGATCGCGTGGAGCGACTGCAGCGCCTCGCGGCCGACAGCGCAGGCCTGCGCGAGCAGGCCGCAGCAACCGAACGCCGGCTGGCGACCATGCCGCGGCGCATGCTGCCGGCGCGTTCGGCGCCACTGGCCGCGAGCGCAGTGCAGACCCTGCTGCAGGAGGCGGCAGACGGCGCGCGCCTCGCCGTCAACCGCATCGAGGTCGTGACCGAACCGGACAGCAGTGGCGCGCTTGCGGCATCCATCATGGCCTACGGCGACATTCACGGTCTTGCCGCCTTCCTCGCCAGTGTGGAGCGTGGTCCGCGTCTCCTGCAGCTGCGCCGCCTCGTCGTGCAGCAGAATTCCGCGCTGCGCGGCGCTCCCGACGTGCTCTCCCTCAGCGCGCAGGTGAGTGCCCCGGTCATGCTGGATGGCATCATGCCACCCTCGCCGGCAGGCCTTGCAGCCGCTGACACGGGTGCTGCGCCAGAGGCAGCCCGGCAGCCGCCCGACTGGCAGGACGCGCTGGTCCGCGCCAATCTCTTCAGCGCCAGCCGCACGGCGCCGCGCACACGTTTCACACTGCCCGGTGAGCAGCCTCCTGCGGAGGCACCCGGCATGGACCCCAACGCCGAGTCGCCCGCCAGCGCCGACACTCCGCAACTCACGCTGGTTGGGCTGTTCGGCAACAGCGAGCGACGCGCTGCACTCATCGACGACGGCAGCGGAGGCGACGCACGGGTGCTGCACATCGGCGACCGTGTGAACGGATGGCGGTTGCAGCGCATCGATGCCAGTTCGGTTCGCCTTGAACGCGCGGGACAGGTGCGTGTGCTGCGCCTGCTTCGCACCCCCTCATCGGATTCCAGCGAATGACTTTCGTCCTCGCTCCTCGACGCCTGGTGCTGACCGCGCTGCTGTTCGCGGCAGCACAGCCGGCGCTGGCCCAGGGCAACACGGACCCGCGCGGCAACACAGTGCGCAACACGGCCCAGGCACTCGACTTTGCCAACGCCCGTCTTGCCGATGTGCTGCGCGCCCTGACCGCGGCGCTTGGCCGCACGGTCATTCTCACCGATGTGCCCGATGTGCGCGTGACCTTTGCCACACCCGGTGGCTCGGCCGCAGATCTCGAACGGGTGCTGGAGGCCCTGCTCGAATCCCACGGGCTCATGCTCGTACCCAACGGCCTCGTGGCGCAGGTGATGCCCGCCGACAAGGCCCCGGCGTCGGGCACGCTGCGCACCGGCTTCGACTTTCCCGACCCGCCGCCGCTCGGTCTCGCGACCCAGCTCGTGCCGCTGCAGAGCATTCGCGCCGATGAAGGCGCAGAAGCCCTGCGCGCCGTGCTCTCCACCCACGCCCGCGTGGAAGTGGTGGCGCGCTCCAACGCCCTGCTGCTCACCGATCGCGGCCAGAACATTGCGCGTTATCTCACGCTGCTCCGAACGCTCGACGCCGCGCCCGCCGGTGAGGCGGGTCTGCGCACGTATGTCGTGAATCTCAAGTATGCCGCGGCCGAGGACCTCGCCGCCGCGCTCGGACAGCTTTTTGGTGTGCAGGTGGCCGGCACTGTGGGCGGCTCACTGGCCGACCGCTCACTCTCCCGCGCGCTCGACACGTTTCGCTCACGCGAACTCGACACCTTTCGCTCACGCGCCGCGGGCACCACGACTGGCGGCATGAGCGCGGGCATGGCGTCAACGGGTGGTGCGGCGGCCAACGCACAAGCTGCCTCGGCCCCACGTGACACTGCGGCCGGTCTGCTGGTGGGACGCACCACCATCGTGGCCAACGGCCCCACCAATGCGCTGGTCATCCGCACGGCGCCGCCCAACTACCCCATGCTGCGCGAAACCATCGACGCACTGGACACGCGGCCCACGCAGGTGCTCTTCGAGGTCACCATCGCCGAGATCGCGCTCGGTCGTGGCTTCGAGTTCGGCGTGGACTGGGCGGCCGTCAACCGAGGTGGCGACGTGCAGGCACAGTTCGGCAACCCCGAAATCCCCGACACCGGCAGCACCTCGGCCCTGCTGCGCATGGTGCGCCTCGATGGCACCGGCGTGCGCGCGCTGCTGCGCACGATTGCGTCCACGAGCGACGTGCAGGTGCTGTCCACACCTGAGATTCTCGCCGCCAACAATCGCGAGGCGTCCATTCTGGTTGGCAGCAAGGTGCCGTTCATCTCCTCCACTCGACTCGGCAACGACATCTCCATCGACCGCGCGGTGCAGTATCAGGATGTGGGCACCAAGCTGTCCATCATCCCCACCATCAACGACGACGGCTACATCTCCGTGCAGTTGCTGCAGGAAGTGAGCTCGCTCACGCCGCAGACTGTGGCCGCCGCACTCAGCGCCCCCGTCATCAGCACACGCGAAGCCGCCACACGCGCCGTGCTGCGCGACGGGCAGACGGCGGTCATTGCCGGCCTCATTGGCGAGTCACGCACCGTGCAGGAGCAGGGTCTGCCGCTGCTCAAGGACATTCCCTGGCTGGGCGCGCTGTTCAAGCGTCAGTCCACCACCAGGCAGCGCACGGAACTCGCCATCTTTGTTACGCCGCATCTCATTCGCTCTGACGCCGACGCCGACGCGGTGCGCGATCGCATCCGCAATCGCCTCGAGACACGGTCGCCGGGGGCGCTGAACGATACGCCGCTCACGCGTCGTCCCCCGGATCGCTGAGCCAACGGCACGAACCATGACAGCCCCGCTGCCACCATCCGACACTGCCGTGAGCAATGCGTCGCTCTCGCCTGCCATGGCGGGCGACGACGGTCGTGTGCTGCGCAACGCGGCCTCGGGCGAGTTGGCGCGCCGCTTTCCATGGCGCTGGCTCGATGAGCAGGCGGTGCTGCCTCTGCGCATCGAAACGGGGGCCGAGGGCCCGACGGCCTGGGTGGCCGCCGATGGCGCGCTGTCGGCGCTGGTGCAGACTGCCCTCGAGAAGCGTCTGGCGGCGCGTCTGCGCGTGGTGCCCACGCGAGCCTCGGATATTCGCGCGGCCCTGCTGGCTGCGCGCACGCCGGAGGTGACCACCGACGGTGAGCGCATCACCGCCGACGATCAGTTGGCCTCCATCGACGATCTGCGAGCGCAGGCCAGTCGCGAGCCCGTGGTGCAGCTGGTGCATGCGATGCTGGCCGAGGCGGTGCGCGCGGGCGCATCGGACTTGCATGTAGAGTCCACGGCCAGCGGGCTTCGCATCCGTCAGCGACTCGATGGGGTGCTGCGGGATGTGCAGACCCTGGGAATGGAGTTCCGCGCGGCGGTCATCTCGCGCATCAAGGTCATGGCCAGTCTCGACATTGCCGAGCGCCGTCTGCCGCAGGACGGACGCACACGCGTGCAGGTGGCAGGCCGCGAGGTGGACGTGCGCGTGGCCACGCTGCCGGCCCTGCACGGCGAGAGTGTGGTGCTGCGTCTGCTGGACAGCACACAGTCGGGCGCTACCGAAACGCTCGAGAGCCTTGGTTTTTCCGAGGCGCTGCTGAGCAGATGGCGTCAGCTGGTGCATCGCCCCGATGGCCTGTTGCTGGCCACCGGACCAACCGGCTCGGGAAAGTCCACCACCCTGCATGCCGCGCTGCGTGAGCGCAGCACGGCCGATGTGAAGGTGGTCACCGTGGAAGACCCGGTGGAGTATCGCGTGGAGGGCGCGGTGCAGTTGCCGGTCAACCTGCGCAGCGGCTTTGGGTTTGCCACCGCGCTGCGGGCCATGTTGCGTCACGACCCCGACGTGATTCTCGTGGGTGAAATGCGCGACGTGGAGACGGCGGAGTTGGCCGTGCGTGCGGCGCTTACCGGCCATCTGGTACTGAGCACGCTGCACACCACCGACGCGGCGGGCGCGGTGCAGCGCCTGCGCGACATGGGCATTGCGCCCTATCTGCTCACCGGCACCCTGCGTGGGGTGCTCGCGCAGCGTCTGCTGCGCCGGGTGTGCGCCGCCTGTCGCACAGAGCGCGCGCCAGGCCTTGCCGAGCAAAGCGCGTATGCGGCCGCGCAGCAGCGCTGGCCAGCCATCGGGCCGTCCACCCTGTCGGCCATTGTCTTCGGCACGGGATGCAGCGCCTGCAGTGGCACCGGCTTTCGCGGACGTGTGGCCATCGGTGAGTTGCTGGAGCCGGACGTCGCAACGCCATCGTCGTTGCCCGACTTGAGTGGCGATGGCTGGCGCGCGGTGGCGGCCGGCCTCACCACGCCCGATGAACTCTATCGCGTACTGACGGTGGAGTTGGAGGGATGACCTGGCGCTACCGCGCGGCGGATGCCACGGGCACCTGGCACAATGGCCAGGTGGACGCGCCAGGTGAGCGGGAAGCCATGGACCTGCTGCGGGCGCGTGGACTGTGGGTGCAGGAGCTTGTCCCGCATACCGGCGCATCGCGTTCACTGATGCGTTGGCGGCCGGCTCCGTCGCTCGCCACGCCACTGCGTACGCTGGCCACGCTGATCGAAGCCGGCACGTCGGTGGACCGTGCCCTGC
>JACVCT010000307.1 GCA_016741895.1 Gemmatimonadaceae bacterium
ATGCCCGCGCCGTGCGCCGACACCCGCGCCAGATCGTCGTCGCTCACGTGCACTGCATGAATGAGCAGGGGCCGTGCGCGCAGCAGCCCGGTGTCGTCGAGCAGGGCCACCGGCGACTCCGCACGCGCATGCACCGCAATGCCACGCGCGCGCAGGCGATCGGCAAAGGGCCCCGCGCCGCGCACCACGAAGTCGGTTTCCGCCAGGCTTTCGGCCACATGCACGGCCACTGGCAACTGCTCGTGGACGGCGTAGTCGGCCACGGCCCGAAACAGCTCGGCAGACACGGTGTACGGCGCGTGCGGCGAGACCCCGGTGCGCACGAGCGCCGTGTCCTCTGCACGCAGCGCCGCCACACGATCCCGCAGGCCGGTCATGGCCTCGTCGCGGTTTGCGGCATCGGGTCCGAACACTTCCACGTAGCCGATGCCACGAACGCCCAGGTCACGCATGGCGGTCAGCGGCCAGGCCGAGTCGGTCGCGTCGCCATAGGTGGTGATGCCGTGGCGCAGCCCCTCGAGCACACCCACGCGCGCCGCATCGAGCAAATCCTCTGCCTGCAGCACCTCGCGGCGCAGCAGCGTGATGGCACGCAGCCAGTCGCGGAAATCGAGTCCCTCGAGACAGCCGCGCAGCAGCGTGAGCTCGAGATGCGAGTGTGCATTGACCAGGCCCGGCATGAGCACGCAGGCGCCCAGCTCGACCCGGCGGACCCGGTCACCCTGCGGCGCGGCCTGCTGCGGTCCGAGCCAGGCCACCCGGCCGTCCTGCACCAGCACCGCGCCCTGCGGCAGGGCCGGCGAGGCCACCGGCAGCACCCAGTCAGCCGTATAGAGCGTGCTGCGCGACCCCGTGGACTCGGCCCGCGCGCTGTCACTCACGATGGCGGCAGGCGGAAGGGGTTGCTGGTGTCGCGCTGCACACGCGCGCGGGCACTGTCCATGGTGAAGGGCGAGGGACCCGGCGGATCGCTGCAGGTGGCGGTGGGCTCATAGCCCTGCACGAAGAACTCGGTCACCACGTTGCCCATGCAGTTGCTGTTGGCCAGTCGGCCGGTGACGGCATCGACCTGCCGCACGATGACGCCGTCGGGCCGCGGCCAGTCCGGCGGCTGCGGCTTGCGGCGATACACCTCGGTCATGAACGCCGCCCAGGCCGGCGCGGCCAGCTCACCACCCTGCGCGTTGTTCTTGATCTTCTGTGGCTTGTCGAAGCCCATCCACACGCCGGCCACGAGGTCGGCCGTGTAGCCAATGAACCACACGTCCGCGCCGTCGTTGGTGGTGCCGGTCTTGCCGCCGGCGGGGACGCGGAAGCCACTGCTCCACACACGCGCACCGGAGCCGCGAATGACCACGTCCTTCATCATGCTTACCATGAGCCACGACTCCTCGGGCGAGAGCACGGGCTCACGCACGAGCTTGGGCTTCCACACCACGTCGCCCTTGCTGTCTTCCACGCGCACGATGGCATGCGGGGTGGTGCGCAGACCGAGGTTGGCAAACACGCTGTATGTGCCGATCATCTGCAGCGGATAGACATCCGCCGCACCGATGTACATGGACGGATAGGGCGGAATGGGCGTGGTGAGACCGAAGCGGCGCGCCATGCTGGTGACGGCCTCGGGACCAATGGCCATGCCGGTGCGAATGGCCGGCAGATTGCGCGACTGATACAGCGCTTTGCGCAGCGGCAGATCACCCTGGAACTTGAGATCGTAGTTCTGCGGCGTCCACGTTTCGCCGCTCAACTGCTCCATGGCAATCGGCGAGTCGTCCACGACCGTGGCGGGGCTGAAGCCCTCGTGAATGGCGGCCGCGTACACGATGGGCTTGAAGGTGGAGCCCGGCTGACGCAGCGCCTGCACGGCGCGGTTGAACTTGGAATCACCAAAATCGCGACCGCCCACCATGGCACGCACGGCCCCGCTGCGCGGGTCGATGGCCACGAAAGCGCCCTGCAGATACGGCGAATTGGCGGCGCCACGCTCGCCACCCTCGGCGCTGCGCGCGAGATAGGCCTCGTACGTCAGGTGCTTGTACGCGCCATGACGCCCGGCCTCGATGGCCTGCAGCTGGTTCTCGAGCGCGCGCTCGGCCGCGGTCTGTATGTCCACGTCGAGCGAGGTGTACACCTTGAAGCCTTCGTTGTAGAGCCGGTTGCCGAGTTCCTCCTCGAGCACCTGCCGCACCCACTCGACGAAGTAGGGGGCCACGTCGCCGGATTCGGTGCGTTCGGCCAACTGCAGCGGATAGGCCTTGGCCAGTGAGGCATCGGCGGCGCTGACGGCGCCGGCGCGGCGCATGAGTTCAATGACGGTGTTGCGGCGCTGGATGGCGCGGTCGGGGAAGCGCCGCGGGTTGTAGCGCTCCGGCCCCTTGAGCAGACCGGCCAGCACGGCGGCTTCGGCCACGGTGACGTCGCGCACACTCTTGCCGAAATAGCGCTGCGACGCCGTCTCCACGCCGTAGGCACCGTTGCCCAGGTAGACCTGATTGAGGTACAGCTCGAGGATCTTGTCCTTGCTGTAGCGCTGCTCGATGGCGGTGGCCACCCGGCCTTCCTTGATCTTGCGCAGCAGGGTCTTCTCGCGGGAAATGCGATCGGAGAAGACATTGCGCGCGAGCTGCATGGTGATGGTGGAGAAGCCCTGGACGTAGCTCCCCGCCTTCACGTTGCGCGCCAGTGCGCCGAAGATGCGGATGAAGTCGATGCCGTTGTGGCTGTAGAAGCGCTTGTCTTCGGTGATGACAATGGCGTCGCGCACGTGCTTGGGGATGTCCTGCAGGCGCATGAGGGTGCGCCGCTCGAGCCCCAGCTCGGTGATGAAACGTCCGTCGGCGGCATAGACCTTGGACGTCTGCCGCGGCACATAGGCCTCGAGGGCGGCGATGGAGGGGCAGCGTCCGTTGCGGCAGATGACCGCCCAGGCTCCGGCCACGGCGCCGGCGCCAATGGCGCCGCAGAGTCCCCCCACCACCAGCAGCCAGCCCAGCCAGGGGCGGCGCGAAAGAATCGAAGACGATGGCATACCGTCTGGAAGCTACACTTCACCCCCGTGTTCGGTACCACGGGGCGGTTATCTTTCCGTGATGTCCACGCTTCCTGCCCCGCTCTCCGAACTCGCCTGGCGCGAGCTGATCTCGCAGCACACCGAGGGCCTGCCCGCGGCCCTCGCGGCCGGCCCCGTCTCCGCCTATGTGGGCTTCGATCCCACGGCGTCCAGCCTGCATGTGGGCAACCTCGTGCCCATCATGGGTCTTGTGCATCTGCAGCGGGCCGGGCACCGCCCCATCGGCCTCGTGGGCGGCGCGACCGGCATGATTGGCGACCCGAGCGGCCGCAGCAGCGAACGCAACCTGCAGGATGCGGACACCATTCACGCCAACGCCGAGGCCATTCGTGGTCAGCTGGCGCGCTTCCTCGATTTCGACGGACCGCGCGGCGCGAAGCTGGTGAACAACCTCGACTGGCTGGGCGGCATCGGCCTCATCGAGTTCCTGCGCGACACGGGCAAGCACTTCTCCATCAACTACATGATGGCCAAGGACTCGGTGAAGTCGCGGCTCGAGACGGGCATCTCGTACACCGAGTTCACCTACATGCTCATGCAGGCGCACGACTACCTCGAGCTCTACCGGCGCGAGGGGGTCACACTGCAGATGGGCGGCAGCGACCAGTGGGGCAACATCACGGCGGGTCTCGAACTCATCCGCCGCACGGTGGGCGCGGAGGCCAACGCGCTCACGTTCCCGCTCATCACCAATGCCGACGGCACGAAGTTCGGCAAGAGCACGGGTGGCGGCTCGGTGTGGCTGGATGCCGAGCGCACCTCACCCTACGCCTTCTACCAGTTCTGGATGGGCGCGGACGACCGCGACGTGTCGCGTTACCTGCGCTTCTACACGCTGCTGACTCTCGAGGAAATCACCGCACTCGATACCGAGGTGCGCACGGCGCCGGAGAAGCGTGTGGCCCAGCGTGCGCTGGCGGCCGACGTGACGGCGCGTGTGCATGGCGCCGAGGCCGCGCGGGTGGCGCAGGAAGTGTCGGCGCTGCTCTTCGAGAAGGCCGACCCGAACTCACTGTCCGCCGCGGCGCTGGACGCGCTGGCGCGCGAGATTCCGTTTGCGGACTACGTGCCGCCGGCCGAAGGAGCTCCGGTGGATGGCGTGGATGTGTTCGAGGCGCTGGTGCAGCTGGGCATCGCGGCGTCGCGGGGCGCGGCCAAGCGGCTGCTGGAGCAGGGTGGCATCAGCGTGAATGGCGTCAAGCTCGGCGCGGCCGACAAGATCGTCTCACGCGAGCGCCTGCTGAGGGGAGCATACCTGCTCCTGCGCAAAGGCCAGCGCGAGTTCGGCCTGCTGCGGGTGGGATGACTCGCAGACTCTGGCATCTCGCTTTCAGGTGCTCGATTCATTGAGATGTCCGGAGACGAGATGGTGCGAGTTGTGAGGATGAGACAGAAATAGATGAATGCGAGATGAGCAACCAATGAGTTGAGAGACGGGAATCTCGGCGGCTGGGACCGGGAGTGTCAGAAAGTTTGTGTATGAGCTCCCGTCAGACCGCCATCGGAAAGCGGTCACCAAACAGCAATTGCAGATGGGGAATGGCGCGCTGCCACTCTTTGGCGGGGCGCTGTTTCCATTTCTTC
>JACVCT010000308.1 GCA_016741895.1 Gemmatimonadaceae bacterium
AATCACGCCACCCACAGCGCCCGTGACGGTCGCACCAACCCCCGCGCGACCGGATGGGTTGGACGCAGGCGGTGTGGCGGGCGGTGTCGCTGGAGCCGACGAACCGGCCGCGCCAGCCTGTCCGCGCGTCGAAAGCCCAAGGCCGAGCCCCACACCGAGTTCACGCAGGGCGGCATCGGAAGCACGCTGCTCGAGACGCGTCTGCACCTGGGTGAGCGCATGATCCACCGGCATGCCCTTCGCGGCGAGGTCGGTGAGCACCTCGAAGGCCACCGTCAACGACCGCTCGGCCGGGGCCCTGCGTGTCAGCTGTTCGATCTGCACCGCCGTGGCACCACGCGCCATGAGATTGGCGCCGCGATCCACCTCCTCGGGTGTCGGTGCCGTTCGGCCCGCGCGCAGCATGGCCTCCTGCGTGACGCTCAGCTGCGTGTACTTGCTGCGTGCCGCATCGACAATGCGCGCCTCGCTGGCACCCTTGGCCTGGCCTTCAGCCACGAGATTGGCCATGGACATGGTGGAGAGGCCGCGCGCTTCGGCGTCGGAATACAGCGCCGCGAGGCGCTGACGACCCTCGGCGCTGAATGACGACGGAATGCCGGCGCTGGCCGACGCGCTGGCCGACGCGCTGGCCTGTGCGCTGACCTGCGTGCCGACCTGACTGCTGCGCTGTTCACTGGTGCTGGTGCTGGTCTGTGCCGACAGCGCGGCCGGCAGCAAGGTGGCCGCGGTGAGCAGCATGCCGCTCGGGGAGAACTTCATGGGATCCTCCTGTACAGAGGGTGGGGAATGGTGGCGATTCAGCGAGCGGAATTGCGAACGCTGATCCACGCCACCGTGCCGCCGAAACCATCGTCGCTGGTCACGGCGTGATCGGGTACGCGCCAGTGCGCGTCATCGACAAGAAAGGCGTAGCGATACTCACCCGGGGCGAGTTGCACATCGACGTACCACAGGCCATCGGGCCCGCGCTGCGCCGGCTGGCGGCGCCAGGCGTTCCAGTCGCCTGCGAGCGCAACGCGCTGTGCGCGCGGGGCACGCAACACGAGGCGTGTGCTGCCGGGCGGCGGTGGAGACACACCGCGTACGGCCGGCGCTGCGCGACCCGTGGCCGTCGTCATGCGCCCAGACGCCGCACCACCCACTTTCACGGACACACCCGCCGTCAGAAACCGTCCACCGAGTGCCCCCGAGACCGGATCAGCGAGGTAGCTGCCGCCACCGGCCGTCAGTGTGAAGACCGGCGACAAGGCCACGGCCAACTGCGCCGAGCCGAAGTCACTGCGCTGTCCGCCCTGAAAACGGCGACCGGCCGCACCCTGCAGCCGCAGCGCACCGAACACCAAGGCCGCGTTGAGTGAGACGTCATCGAGCCGTGAGGACGCAGCCGGCTCCACGGTTTCGCTGCTGTGTTGCCAGGCACCGTAGCCGAGCGCCAAATGAAGGGCCGACGACCGGCGGCCGCCGTTCAACAGATCCACGCTGACTTGTCCATGCGGGCCCCACAGGGCTCGTGACTCAGTCTGTTGCGTGCCTGTTGTCGTTGGCCGCGATGCGCGCAACAGGTCACCAAGTCCACCACCTGGAGGTGGCGAACCAGCAAGGCGCACCGTGGTGCGGCCATATGCGCCGCGCACGCCCGCACTGACGGTGAGAGGGCCCTGCTGCCAGTCGAGCGCGGGGCTGGTCTGCGCTTGCAGGAAACGGGCTTCGAAGGTGGTACCCGTGTATGCCGCGTCGGCCATGAAGCTGAGTGAGGCCGGGCCGCGTGACGGGCTGCGCCAGCGGGCAACACCGCCACCTGTCCAGGCGCGCGCCGATTGGGCGAATTGTGTGCCGCTCGCAAAGAGGCTCAGCGCCTGTCGCGACGACTCGTGCAGGGTAAGCACCGGGACCACGGACACTGCGCCGGACCTGAGTCCGCGCTGATCCGTGGCGGTGCCGCTGTTCACGTGCACCTGCAACGCGGGCTGTGCCTGCAGCACCATGTCCGCGCTGCACGGCAGCGACAGCATCAGCAGCGGCATGATCAGCAGTGGCAGCATGACCGCACGATCTCGGGCGCTCACCGGTCACCTCTCGGCTTGGGTACGCCCCTGCTACGCCGGAGCGGTTCCCGCCGGTTCACTGATCGCGTGCTCCGGATCACAGGTGTCGCAGGTCACAGGCCGACGCCGTCTGGCGGGCGCGCGAGAATCGCCGACTGGCGCAGCCGAGAATCCGGCGCTAGCTCATGACGTCCGGCGGACAGCCGTCTGCGGACAGTCAGGCAATCCAGCCGGAGGATGTTTCGTGATGGTTGCATCACACACCGATGCCGTACCGCGCGCGCGAGGCTGGTTCTTTGCCGGCACGGCGGCCCTGATGCTGCTGGTGGTGTTTCTGGGGTTCGGGCGCAGCTTCTTCCTGCGGCCACTCTATATCGAGGCGCCGCTGCCACCGCACCTGATCGTGCACGGCGTCGTCATGACGACGTGGTTCCTGCTCTTCCTCGTGCAGGCGGTCCTGGTGCGCGCGAAACGCATCACGCTGCATCGACGGCTCGGCTTGGCGGGAGTCGTCGTGGCTTTGGCGGCATTTGTGACCGGCGTCCTGGTGAATGTCCGCATTGCGTCGCGCGCGATGGCAGCCGATTCACCGGAGCGAACGCAGGACATGCTGGCATTCGCCGCGGCAAGTCTGGTCGGGTTGCTGCCGTTTGTGCCGCTCTTTGTGCTGGCCCTGTGGTACGTGCGCAGGCCTGCCGTTCACAAGCGCATGATGTACTGGGCCTTCGCGTGGATGCTGGGGCCAGCCTTCACCAACACGCGTCCATTGGGTCGGGTGTTGGATGCACTCGTCGCACCACAGTTGCCCTTCTTCCCCTCGGATCTGCTCTGGTTGATCGCGCTCGTGGTGTATGACTGGAGAACGATGCGCCGCGTCCACCCCGCCACCTACCTGACCTTCGTGCTGTTGGCTGTATACGCGCTTGTTCTCACTCCCAGGCTCGCAGGCCACCCGGCCGTGCGGCAGCTGCTGCTGGCGCTCGCCGGGGCCTAGCCGGTCGCACCAACCTCCTCGCCAGACCGCGACGTCCGCATGGCGTCGCGCAACATGGTGAGCGCGGCATACACCACCACGCCGATCACCAGCCAGCGGAGCGCCGCAATGGGCAGGTTGGTGACCAGCAGGGCCGCCACCACGACACCGGGAATCCCGCCGAGCGCCAGACCGAGTGCGGGTTGGTTCACCTGCCGCTGACGTTTGACGAAGGCGATGCTGCCGATGAGCGCAGCGAAGGCGCCGCTGCCCATCATGATCGGAAAGGCGGCGCGCGGGTCCATGCCGAGGGCGGCCAGCAGCACGAAGGTGGGACCGTAATTGCCGATGCCAAGCATGATGAGTGCGCCGAGCACGAGGTTCACGGCGAGCGCCAGCCAGAGCGCGCCGCCGTCCAGCGTGAGCGCCGTGCCTCCCACCGGCATGCGCCCAAGCTGCGACATCGTCATGAACAGGGCTGCCACCAGCAGGGCCGTGGCCATACCCACCTGAATGGGCCGACGCGGCAGTCTGGAGACGATGCCAGCGCCGAGCCAGCCGCCGACCAGGGCGGTGCCGATCATGAGCAGCAGCAGCAGCGGGTCGATGTCCACCCTCGCGATGAAGATGAACGCCTGCGCCGCCACAGTGAGCGTGAGCCCGACGATCATGGTGCCGGGCAGTCGCTCGTCGGGCACCATGCGCAGCGCCTTGAACAGCGTGGTGGTGGTGGCGAGGGATCCAATCCCGAGCGTGTCGAGGAAACTCACCACAAACCCGATGAGCAGCTGGAGGGGCGTTGGTCGCAATCGCTCCGGGCTGCGGCGATCGAGGGAACGCCACCACTGCCACACGAAGAGGGCTGAGAGCAGACCGAGGGCAGACAGGAGCAGCAGACGGATATCCGGCATGGAGCACGAAGCTATCACCTGTCGCGCGGCCCTGCTGCATGCCGCATTACTGCATGCCGCATTGCTGCGCCATGGGGCGAGCCGTTAGCATAGCCGGGAGCAACCCCACAGACACCGGCACGAGGGCGCCATGAGCAGCAACGACGAGTTCACCCTGTACGACCTCCGCGTGGAGGTGGTGGCCAATCGCGGGCGCATGATGTGTCGCGAGCGCATCGGGGACTACTTCGAGGTGAAGTCGGGGACCATCAGCATGCCGCCGGGCCAGGGCTTCCCGCTCTACGCGATGGCCGCGCTGCTGCCGCTCCTTCCGGCCAAGCAGCGCCCCACGCATCCGAACGACTGGATGACCACCGACAGTGACATTGCCTGTCCCGATGTGCACTGCGGCGCGGTGTTTCGCATTTCCCGCACCGCGACGCGCACCCTGCGGCACTCCGAGGAGAGCGGCGAAACGCTGCCCGGCGCGTCGGCATGACCATGCGTCGTGCTCTCGCAGCGGACTATGGTGTGCCACCGGTCATTGCCGGCGCCTGGCAGCTTTCGGAGGGGCACTCGCAGCAGGCCGTGGACCGCGATGCCCTTTTTCGCACCTGGGACATGCTGGCGGAGCACGGCTGCGACACGCTGGATTGCGCCGACATCTACACGGGCGTGGAGTCACTCATTGG
>JACVCT010000309.1 GCA_016741895.1 Gemmatimonadaceae bacterium
TCGCTGATCATGATGTAGAGGCGCAGGTCGAGCTCGTTCTTCTGCGCCATGTCTTCGTAGAGCTCGATCATCTTGCGTGACGCGCCCGCGTCATGCATGCCCGTCAGACCCCAGCGGTGCATGAGACGCGTGGCGTCCTTGTGCATGCTGCGCCATTCATCGAGCGTGGGCTCGGGCACCTTGTCGCTCACGAGACCTTCAGCGCGATCAATGAGCACACCCGTGGGCTGGCCCTTGACATCACGAATGATCTTGCCACCGCTCGGATCCTTGGCGGCGGCGGTGAGCCCCGCCATGCGCATGGCGGTGGCATTGGCGAGCTGCGCGTGGCCGTCAATGCGCTCGAGCAGCACCGGGTGATCGGGTGTGGCCGCCGACAGCGCCTCGTGCGTGGGGAAGTTGGCATTGCCCCAGGCGTTCTGATCCCAGCCGCGACCAATGATCCACGAACCCTTGGGTGTGGTCTTGGCGCGCTCCACCACCCGCGCGATGACCTCGTCATAGCTCTTCGTGCCCACCAGGTCCACGCTGCGCAGCTTCTTGGCGAGGTTGCCCAAGTGCGCGTGCGCGTCCACCATGCCGGGAATGACCGTGCGGCCCTCGACGTCCACCACCTGGGTGGACGGACCACGCAGCATGGCCGCCTCGCGCTGCGAGCCGGTGAACACGATGCGGCCGCCGCGCACGGCAAAGGCCTCCACCAGGGGCCGGGTATCGTCGGCCGTATAGATGCGGCCGTTGGTGACGATCAGGTCGGCGGGGGCGGCGGCCGGGGTCTGCGCGCCGGCGAGCGTCAGGGGCAGCGACAACGCCAGCGCGAAACCGGTCAGAAGCGTGGCGCGGAGATCGGACGGACGGGGGAACTGCAGGGCGCGGCGGTGCCGAGTCATGACGGGCCGTGGGTCGGGACGGGAGGAATCCGAGCGAGGCTCGGCAGCGGAGCATGGCAGGGGCAAGATGCAGCCTGCGGGGCTGAGGAACAACGCAAAAGGCGACCTCAGGTGTTGCATGCGTGAGACAGTCTTCATGTGATCTGCAACACATGAGGCCGCCCCAATGCCGTCCCGGTTGACTCTGGCATTCTGCAATGGCTGGATAAGATGTTGTGGTAAAATGACTTGCTGGCAAGCTCGAGCATAATTTCCGATGGCACGAATCCTGAAATGTCCCTCATCAGGAAACAGCCCCTTTTCCATTGAGCCCACGCACCATGCGCCCCTCATTCACATCCCTTGCTGTCGCTTCGGCCTTCTTCCTGTCTTCGCTGGCCGGTGCCCAGGCGCCGCTGTCCACGGATACCCAGGGCTACCTCGACTTCATTGGTGCCAAGAGTGGCGCCCCGACCGTGTCAGGCACCGGTATCGCCACCGGACCATACAACGCCAAGTTCGGCAGCAGCGCGGCCAACGCCGCCGGCAAGACGGCCTTCGACGTCTACTGCTTCGACTGGCTCTCCAACGCCGGCGATGGCAAGGTGCAGATCCTGACCTTCAGTGATCTGGTCAACCAGAACGGTGCCGTGGCCACGGCGCTCTACAGCAAGATCACGGGCAGTGCCGGCGCCTCAAACACGCTGACGCTCGGCACCCTCAACTCCGCTGCCTGGCTGGCCAACAGCATGAACGCCGGCGTGCAGGGGTTGTGGGACGAGAAGCACGTTGCCCTGTGGAACCTCTTCTGGAAGGACGGCGCCGGCAGCCCGGGCATGCCGGGCGAAGGCAACTACCGCGGCATCACCGACCCCAACAACACGGGCGGCGCGCTGTACTGGTACAACCAGGCCGTCGCCAACAGCGGCTTCGATGCCTCCAGCTATCGCATCTTCGCGCCGGTGGACGATCAGGGCCGCTTCGTGAGCAATCGCCAGGTGTTCATGGGTCAGGTCACCCAGGTGCCGGAACCCGCCAGCCTGGCGCTGGTGGTGGTTGGCCTCGTCGGCCTTGGTTCCGCCGCCCGTCGTCGCAAGCAGTAACCAAGCAGTAACCAAGCAGTAGCCAGGCAGTAAAAGAGCAGCAGTAACGCACCAACACATCAGTCCTTCGCTCCACAATCGTTTCGCCTTCTCATACCGGACCAATACATGACCTCCACACTCCGCCGCCTCGCCGCCGTGGCTGCCCTGTCCGTCGGCTTCGCCGCCTCGGCCGGTGCGCAGCCCAATCCGGCCTGCAGCACCCTGGCCGGCAACCTCGTCACGAACTGCAGCTTCGAAGACCCGGGCTACCCCACCAACGCGAACTATGAGTTCACCAACACCATCACCGGCTGGAGCAGCAGCAGCGGCCAGTTCGAGCGTTGGTAAAACGGCTTCAACGGTTTCCCCTCGCGTGAGGGCAAGGCGCATCTCGAGCTCGATGTGGACGCGCCCAATCAGCAGGGCAACACCACCATCTGGCAGTACATCAACACCGTGGCCGGTCAGAGCTACAACGTCACCTTCTCGGTGGGGCACCGCTCGCTGAACCAGCAGTTCAGCACGATCGGTTTGCAGATCGACAACGGCAGCATCTTCGAGGCCGGTCCGCTCACCGACGCCAATCCGGGTCAGTACAAGTGGGTGGATTACCAGTACAGCTTCACCGCAACGGGCAGCAGCACCAAGCTCAGCTTCATCGCGATGGGTCCGAGCAACGAGTACGGTGACCACCTCGACAACATTGGTGTGGTGGCGGTGCCGGAGCCGGCCAGTCTCGCTCTTCTGGGCACGGGTCTTGTCGGACTTGGCGCCATGGCGCGTCGCCGTCGCCGCGCCTGATTCACTCGTAGCACATTTCCCGGCGCCGGCCCCGCGCCACAAAAAACCGGGGCACCATGGCTGCACAAACGAAACCGCCGCGCACCCGAACCTCGGATGCGCGGCGGTTTGCGCTTGTTGCGAACCAGCTGCGCTTACTTGGCGGGCGGCAGGATCACCGCGTCGATGACGTGGATGACGCCGTTCTTGGCGACGATGTCCGTCTTCACGATGTGGGCGTTGTTGATCATCGGCGTCTCGCCCATCACGGAGATCTTGGCCTCGCTGCCTTCGACCGTCTTGGCACCCTTGCCGGCGAGCTTGAGCGCGTCAGCGGCCATCACCTTGCCGGCGACGACATGGTACAGCAGGACGCTCTTGAGCTTGGCCTTGTCCTTGCCGAGGGCTTCGAGCGTGGCGGCCGGGACCTTGGCAAAGGCTTCGTCGGTCGGGGCGAAGACCGTGAACGGGCCGGGGCCCTTGAGCGTCTCAACCAGACCCGCGTCGCCGAGGAGCTTGGCGAGGGTCTTGAACGAGCCGGCGGCGACCGCCGTCTCGACGATGTCCTTGTCCTGGGCCTGCGAGGTAGCGGGGGACGCCATGGCCACAACGGCGGCAACGGCCAGCATCGACAGCTTGCGCATGATCGGAAATGCTCCTGAATGGTTGTTTTTTGTTAGGACCGGGTGGTCCTACAGCGGATTGAACACCGACCGGGTTCGCGCGGTTCCCGTGCTCGCGGTTTGTTGCTGACGTTGTTGTGAGGCGCGGCACAGCAGTTGTGGACTGCCACCGCGGTTGCGGGAACCGAAACGGCAGTCCCTGACTGAAACTGCGGTCAGGGGGCTGAAAGGGCAGTCGGGCACCGCCACCGCAGTCGGGGCTACCGCCACTGCGGTCGACAGCAACTGCGTCTGACCACCGCTGCGCGCTCAGACTGCGGTAGCAGCCCACAACTGCGGTAGCTATCAAAGACTGCAGTGGCCGTCCACAACCGCGCTTTCGGTAGCCCCGACTGCGGTGGCAGTGCCCGACCGCTCTTTCAGCCCCCAGACTGCAGTTTCAGTCAAGGACTGCCGTTTCAGTTCCCGCAACTGCGGTGGCAGTACCGACCCAGACCGCAGTCAACTCCTTCCAATGCTGCTGTACCGAAAGCCTAGTCCGCGTACCACTGACGGCCGGTACACATTGCGCAGGTCCACGAACACCCTGTCCACCATTGCCGCGCCGAGCCGCTCGAAATCCAGCGCCCGGAACTCATTCCACTCCGTCAGCAGCGCCACGGCACTTGCCCCTTCTGCCACCGCATAGGGGTCGTCGCACCAGGTCACGCCGGGCAGGAGACGCTCCGCCTCGTGCATCGCCTCGGGGTCATAGGCCCGCACCACCGCCCCCGCATCCTGCAGTGCGGGAATGATCGACAGCGACGGCGCATCGCGCATGTCATCGGTATTGGGCTTGAACGCCACCCCCAGAATGCCGATGGTCTTGCCGCGCACATGGCCGCCGCAGGCCTGCATGATGCGTCCGGCCATTGCGCCTTTGCGGCGGTCGTTGATCTGCACCACGGTTTCGACGAGACGCACCGGTGCGCCCACTTCCTGCGCCGTGCGCGTCAGGGCCAGCGTGTCCTTGGGAAAACACGACCCGCCGTAGCCCGGTCCGGCGTGCAGGAACTTGCGCCCGATGCGTCCGTCGAGGCCCATGCCACGCGCCACATCCTGCACATCAGCGCCGAGCTTCTCGCAGAGATCGGCCATCTCGTTGATGAAGGTGATCTTGGTGGCGAGGAAGGCATTGGCTGCGTACTTGGTGAGCTCCGCCGTCTCGAGCCCCGGCATCACGAGGGGGGTTTCCGTG
>JACVCT010000310.1 GCA_016741895.1 Gemmatimonadaceae bacterium
AACCGCCAGTGTGCAGGTGACCCCCGTGGTCGCTCCGGTGGCCTCGGTGGCCATCACGCCGGCTGCCAATGCCGTCGTCGTGGGTCAGACGCTGCGCCTCACGGGCGAAGCGCGCGACGCAGCCGGTCAGGCACTCACCGGACGCACGATCACCTGGACGACCTCGGCGCCAACCATTGCCACGGTGACCGCCGTGGACGCCGTATCGGCCACCGTGACTGGTGTGGCCGCGGGCACGGTGCGCATCACGGCGCAGTCCGAGGGGCGCTCGCAGGAGCTCAGCATCACGGTCACGCCGCCGCCCAATCCGGTGGTGTCAATTGCCGTCTCGCCCGCGCTCGACACCATCGAGGCGTATGAGACGCAGACGCTCACGGCCATCCTCAAGGATTCGGCCGGTCGCGTGGTCACCACGGTGCCGGTCACCTGGACCTCGTCGAATGCCAATGTCGCCACCATCAACACGCAGTCCGGTCTGCTCACCGGTGTCGATCGCGGCACGGTGACGGTCACGGCCACGGCCGGTGCGCTGTCCACCACGGTGCAGCGGGTCGTCGTCATCAAGTATCGCTCGCTCGTGCTTGGCACACAGCACGCCTGCGATCTGGCCAGCGGCGGCATTGCCTGGTGCTGGGGCATGAATGGCACCGACGCGCGCCTCGGTGATGCGCAGGTGGGTGATCAGCTGCACCGCACGGAACCGTTCCGCGTGCCCGGCGGGCATCGCTTCGTGCAGCTCACGGCCTTCTCGCGCTACACCTGTGGTCTGCGCATCGACGGCGCCGCGCTGTGCTGGGGCAACAACGGCTGGGGCACACTGGGTGGTGGCGTCAGCACGGGCTACTCGGCCACGCCGGTGGAAGTGCCGGGCGGCCTGCGCTTCACGTATCTGTCGGCGGGCATTGAACACGCCTGCGGCATGACCGTGCAGCGCAACACGGTGTGCTGGGGCTACAACCAGTGGGGCCAGTTCGGCGCCGGGCACAACCGCTATGTGACGGGTCCGCAGGCTGCAGCATCGGGGCTGGCGCTCAACATCGTGGAAGCCGGCGATTCCTTCTCCTGCGGTTTGACCTCCGCCGGTGCGGCACACTGCTGGGGCTCGAACGGCCTCGGTCAGCTGGGCGACGGCCAGCGTCCGTCCTACGGCAACACCTACACCATGGCGCCGGCGCCGGTGACCGGCGGACTGCAGTTTCAGTCGCTCTCGCTGGGCTCGCAGTATGCCTGTGGTGTGGCGTATGACGGCAGCGGCTACTGCTGGGGGCGCAATGGTGGTCGCTTCGGCAACGGCAGCACCAGCGACCAATCGGCACCCACGGCGCTGACGGGTGGACACAAGTTCCGCAGCATCTCGGCCGGCTTCAATCACACCTGCGGTGTGACCACGAGCGACGACGTGTACTGCTGGGGCAACAACGTGAACGGCCAGCTTGGAAGCGGCGGGGCCTACTCCTATGCGCCGGCGCGGGCCATCGGCACGGCCAAGGTGGCGGATGTGCGGGTGTCCGGCATCGGCACGGGCTCGTCGAGCTTCACCTGCGCCATCTCGAAGGATCGCCTGACCACCTGGTGCTGGGGACGCAACGACTTCGGACAGCTGGGCAACGGCGCGCGCACGACGGCGGAAGCCGTGAATGCCACGGCGTCGGTGGTGGTGGGACAGCGGCCGCTCTGACCGTACGGTTACCGCGTCTGTACACCGCGCGGTGACACGATCGAGTAGCTTGCGGGAGCCCCGGCAACGGCAACTGGCCGTGCCGAGGGCTCCCGTTCGCTTTTCCGCCCGACTGTCGCCATGTCCCGCTTTCGCATTTCTTCGCTGCTTGCCGCCGCCGGTGCGGCCCTGCTCTGTGTGCCCGTCACGCTCAACGCGTGGGGTGATCACGGGCATCGACTCGTTGGCCTGACCGCCGCCAAGGCTCTGCCGGAAGACATGCCGGCGTTCTTTCGCGACGCCGCCGAGCAGCTCTCCTATCTCAATCCCGAGCCCGACCGCTGGAAGTCCCGGGATGAGAGCCGCCGTGACATGGCGCTCAATGGCGGCACCTCGCCCGATCACTTCATGGATCTGGACTTTCTGAACGCGCAGCAACTGGCCGGTGCATTTGCCGCGCCGGATCGCCACGCCTTCGCGGATTCCGTGCGCGCGGCGGGGTATGCGCCGGCCACCATGGGCTTCCTGCCGTTCACGATCCTCGAGTACGCGCAGAAGCTGCGCAACGACTTCCGTCTGTGGCGCATCGCGCCGGATTCCACGGTGCGCCGCTGGATCGAGAACCGCATCATCGAAGACGCCGGGGTGTTGGGACACTTTGTGGCCGACGGCAGCAACCCGCATCACACGTCGAAGCACTACAACGGCTGGGTGGGTGACAATCCGAAGGGGTATCCCACCGACAATCGCTTTCACAGCCGCTTCGAGTCGCAGTTTGTGCAGGCGCACATCAAGGAAGCCGACGTGCGTTCGGCCATGACCCACGCGCCGCAGGTGTTCCCCGATCTGCGTGTAGCGGTCGTGGCCTTCCTCATGGCGTCCAACGCGCAGTTGGAGCCGCTCTACGCGCTGGACAAGGCGACGCCGTTCCGTCCGGAAACGGTCACGCCCGAGCAGAAGGCCTTTGCCGTGGCACGGCTTGGCGCCGGGGCGGAAATGCTGCGCGACATCTGGTACACCGCCTGGGTCACGAGCGCGGTGTCGCCGACCCCCCGCTGACCGCGCGGTCGATGGCCTCGAGCAGGGCCTGCGAGCTGAAGGGCTTCTCGAGTACGACAGTGTGCGGCGATTGCACGAGATCCACCGGCCAGCCTTCACTGGTGAAGCCGGACATCAGCACCACCGGCAGATCGCCACGCTGCTCCCGTGCCCTGCTGGCCACCACGTCGCCGCGCTCGTGGGGCATGTCGTAGTCGGTGACCAGCAGGTCGAGCGTACTGCCCATCTCTGCCACCAGTTGCAGCGCGCGGGCGCCGTCTTCGGCGAGCGTGACACGATAGCCGGCGCGCGTGAGTACCCGTTCAACGAGGGTGCGCACGTCCGCCTGATCTTCGGCCACCAGCACCTGAGACGGGCGCCCGACGCTCGCCATGGGCCGCACCGGCGTCACGGTCTCCGCCTCCGACTGCGGCGCGGCGGGAAACCACATGGTGATGGTGGTGCCAACTCCGGGTGTGCTGTCCACCTGCACGTGCCCGCCGTGGTGCTGGACGGTGCCGTACACCATGGCGAGTCCAAGGCCCGTTCCCTGACCAACGGGCTTGGTGGTGAAGAAGGGCTCGAAGACGCGGCGCAGCACGTCGGCCGTCATGCCGTGCCCCGTGTCGGCCACCGCGAGGCGCACCCACGCCCCCGGCGGCACCGTCCCCACGAGATCCGTGGCCACTCCACCCGCTGCGGGTCCGGGCGTGGGGGCCGCATGAGGCGCGTCTCCATTCCGCACATCGTCGCCGATGTCCACGTCGTCGAGCGTGATGCGGAGCGTGCCGCCCGATGGCATGGCATCACGGGCATTCACGGCCAGATTGAGCAGCGCCTGCTCGATCCGGCCGGCATCCGAGCGCACGAGACGGCGACTGCGGCTTTCCACCGTGATGTGCACCGAGGCCGGCACCACGCGCCCCAGCAGCGCCGCCGCATCGAGCACGATGGGTTCGAGGGGTTGCGGTGCGGTCAGCAGGGGCGTGCGACGTGAGAAGTCGAGCAGCTGACGCGTCAGTGTGCTCGACCGGCTGGCCGAGGCCTTGATGGTGGCCAGCTCGGCACGCACGGGATGATCGGGCGGCAGCTCCTCGAGGGCCAAATCGGCACTGCCGACGATCGCCGTCAGCAGATTGTTGAAATCGTGCGCGACGCCGCCGGCCAGACGGCCCAGCGATTCCATGCGTTCGGCGTGACGCATGCGATCCTGCCGCAGCTCGAGCTGGGACGCCATCGTGTCGAACGACTCGGCCAGTTGCGCGATCTCACCGCGTCGATGTTGCACGCCGGTGCGCGCGGAAAGGTCGCCGGCACCAAGACGGCGCGTGGCGCCGAGGATGGCATTGACGTCACGCAGCACGAAGATGTCGGCGCCGAACCAGGCAATGAGCAGGGCAATGACGGCGGTGCCAAGCAGCAGCGCAAGACGGACCTGGGTGCGCTGGTTGGGCGCCGCAAAGGCGGCATCGGGCGGTACCGCGATGGCGACCCGGGTGAACGTCCCGGGTGCGGAGCTGAGCGCCCGATGAGCCACGAGGCGCTGCACCCCGGTGGTCGTGGGCCGGATGACGGCGCCCTGTTCGGCCACACCGCGCGCGCGATCCGCGGCCATGATGGCGGCCAGCTCCGGCAGTCGCTTGCCCACGCTGGCATGCGCGGGCAGCGCGGCCACGATCAGCCCTGTCGAATCCGCGATCGACACGGTGGTGCTCTCGGGCAGCTCGGCGTCGCGGGCCAGTGTTTGCAGCCAGGAGAGACGCACGCCAACCGACAGCACGCCGCGTGCGCGCCCTGTGCTGTCGCGCAGGGCGATGTTGAGCGGTACGAGGGCTTCGCGGGTGCTGTCCGCCGTCAGGTAGGCGCCAAGCAC
>JACVCT010000311.1 GCA_016741895.1 Gemmatimonadaceae bacterium
GTTACGATGCGGGCGGCCTGCCCGAGGTGGTGCAGCACGGCGTGACCGGTTATCTGCATCCGGTTGGGGACGTGGAAGGCGCCGCGGCGTCGGCCGTGGCCCTGTTGCGCAACCCCAGTGAATGGCAGCGTGTCAGCACCGCCGCTGCCAGCGACGCCCGCACGCGCTTCAGTGAGGAGGCCATCGTGGCGCAGTACGAAGCCCTGTACGAGCGCACGCTCGCCACCGTCGATACCAGTCCCTTGCGCACACCGCCCTTCGTGCCCGCGATCGTGCCTTCCATCGCCGTCCCGTGACACTGTTTCAGGCCATTGTGCTGGGGCTCGTGCAGGGCCTCACGGAACTGCTGCCCGTCTCCAGTTCCGCGCATCTCGCGCTCACGCCCTATCTGCTGGGCTGGCAGGACCCGGGTCTGTCGTTCGACGTCGCACTGCATTTCGGCACGTTGCTGGCGCTGGGCTGGTACTTCCGCGCCGAATGGGTGGAGATGACCTACTCGGCGTTGCGGCTGCTGCGCACGCGGCGTGTGGTCACGACGCACGATCGTCGGCTCATCTATCTCATCGTGGCCACCATACCGGCCGGTGTGGGCGGCCTCGTGCTCAACGATCTCGCCAAGACCACCTTTCGTTCCCCGTACATCATCGGCACCACGCTGGTGGTGCTGGGCGTGCTGCTCTGGGCGGTGGACCGCTGGGCCGTGCGGGCGCGCATGCTCGACGAGATCACCATGCGCGATGCCATCGTGGTGGGATTCGCGCAGGTGCTGGCGCTGGTTCCCGGTGTTTCCCGTAGCGGTTCCACCATCACCGCGGGGCGATTTCTCGGCCTCGACCGGCCGAGTGCGGCGCGCTTCAGTTTTCTCATGAGCATGCCCATCACGCTGGCGGCGGTGATCTTCGAGGCGCCCGAGGCGCTGCGCAGCGAGGGGTTCAGTGCGCCGCTTCTGGCCGGTGTGGCGGCGGCAGCGGTGAGCAGCTGGCTGGCCATCACGGTGCTGCTGCGCTATGTGAGCAAGCACTCGTTTGGTGTGTTTGCGTGGTATCGCGTGGCGCTTGCGGCGGTGGTGTTCTACACACTGGCCACGCGCGGTGCCTGATCGTCTGCACGCCGATGACGCGGCGCGTGCGGCTGCGCCAGCGCCGGAACTCACCGCGTCTCTCGGGCTCGCGCGACTCGACTACCATGTGCGCGTGACGTCCACCATGGATGTGGCGCATGCCATCGCGGCCGACGGGGCGCCAGCAGGCACGCTGGTGCTGGCTTCGTCGCAGGAGCAGGGGCGGGGGCGCAGCGGCAAGCACTGGCTGTCGGCGCCGGACGCTGGTCTCTGGTGCACGCTCATCGAGCGGCCCCGTGATGCCCGGGCGCTCGACGTGCTGGCGCTGCGTGTGGGCCTTCATCTGGCCGAGGCGCTGGATGCCTTGGTGGACAGCGCGCGTGAGGGGCCGGTGCAGCTCAAGTGGCCCAATGATCTCTGGCTGGCCAGCGGCAAGTTGGGCGGCATCCTCATCGAGGCGCGCTGGCGCGACGGGGTGCCGGAATGGGTGGCCATCGGGGTGGGCATCAATCGGCGCCAGGTGGAGAACGGGCAGGGGACCGCGGGCGCGCAGGGCGCTCCGCCGCAGGGCACTTCGCTGCAGGGCGCTCCGCCGCTGCGCACGGCCACCGTGCGCGCCGATGTGAGCCGCGATGCGCTGCTGCAGGCCGTGGTGCCGGCGCTGCGCCGCGCCGCGGCGATGACGGGACCGTTGGGTGAAGCCGAGTGTGCGGCCTGGGCGCGCCGCGACCGCATGGTGGGGCGGGTGGTGCGCTCTCCATCGCCAGGCGTGGTGGAGGGCATCACGGCCGACGGCGCGGTGGTGATTCGCGGCCCCGATGGCGTGGCGCGGAGTCTGCACAGTGGTTCGCTCGAGGAGGCGAACGTGTCGGAAACCCTGCCAGGCTGACAGGTATGGATGGCATACCCTGCAGCCTTAGCAGGGGCGCTGTCGTGTTGGCAGATGCGTAAATTGTTGCAAATAAACGACTTGGCACGCAGGTGAGCCCCTTGACGGCCGTCCCGGCCTTGGGTAGCTTTTGCGTGTTAGCACTCAACCCATGCGAGTGCTAATGCCAGTCCGATAATCCAGACTGATCCCCTGACACATCGCAGGAGACTAGCACTCATGGCCAACCAGAAGGTCGCGCCTCTGGCCGATCGCGTTGTTGTGAAGCCGTCCGAAGAGGCGGAGCAGATGCGCGGTGGGCTGTACATCCCCGACACCGCGAAGGAAAAGCCCCAGCAGGGCACCATCGTCGCCGTGGGCCCGGGTCGTTTCGAGAAGGAAGCCCGTGTGCCGATGGACGTGAAGGTCGGCGACAAGGTGCTCTACGGGAAGTACAGCGGCACCGAGGTGACGATCGAGGGTGAGGCGCTCCTCATCCTGCGCGAGTCCGATATCCTCGCCGTGCTCAACTGAACCGCCCCCTAACCGAATTCAGCAACCATGGCAGCCAAGGAACTGCATTTCAACGTTGACGCACGCGCGGCTCTCAAGCGCGGCGTCGATCAGCTCGCCGAAGCGGTGAAGGTCACGCTCGGCCCGAAGGGTCGCAACGTCGTCATCGACAAGAAGTTCGGCGCCCCCACGGTCACCAAGGACGGTGTTACCGTCGCCAAGGAAATCGAGCTCGCCGATCCCATCGAGAACATGGGCGCGCAGATGGTGAAGGAAGTCGCGACCAAGACTTCCGATCTGGCCGGCGACGGCACCACCACCGCGACCGTGCTCGCCCAGGCGATCTTCCGTGAAGGCCTCAAGAACGTGACGGCCGGCTCCAACCCGATGGCGCTCAAGCGCGGCATCGAGAAGGCTGTCGCCGCCATCGTCGAGGAGCTCAAGAAGATCTCCGTGCCCACCAGCGGCAAGAAGGAAATCGCGCAGGTCGGCACCATCTCGGCCAACAACGACCCCGAGATCGGCAACCTCATCGCGGAAGCGATGGAGAAGGTCGGCAAGGACGGCGTGATCACCGTCGAAGAGGCCAAGGGCCTCGAGACGACGCTCGAGACCGTGGACGGCATGCAGTTCGACCGCGGCTACCTCTCGCCGTACTTCGTCACGGATCCGGAGAAGATGGAGGCGGTCCTCGAGAACGCCCTCATCCTGATCCACGACAAGAAGATCTCGGCCATGAAGGACCTGCTCCCGGTCCTCGAGAAGGTGGCGCAGCTCGGCAAGCCCCTGCTCATCATCGCCGAAGACGTCGAGGGCGAGGCGCTCGCCACGCTCGTCGTCAACAAGCTGCGTGGCACGCTGCGCATCTGCGCCGTGAAGGCCCCGGGCTTCGGTGACCGCCGCAAGGCCATGCTGCAGGACATCGCCACGCTGACCAAGGGTCAGGTCATCTCCGACGAAGTCGGCTTCAAGCTCGAGAACGCGGTCCTCACGGACCTCGGTTCGGCCAAGCGCATCGTGATCGACAAGGACAACACGACGATCATCGACGGCGCCGGCGAGCAGAAGGACATCGAGGGCCGCGTGAAGGAAATCCGCGCCGCCATCGAGAAGAGCACGTCGGACTACGATCGTGAGAAGCTCCAGGAGCGTCTCGCCAAGCTCGCCGGTGGTGTGGCCGTCATCAACGTCGGCGCCGCGACCGAAGCCGAGATGAAGGAGAAGAAGGCGCGCGTCGAAGACGCCCTGCACGCCACGCGTGCGGCCGTCGAGGAAGGCATCGTCCCGGGCGGTGGTGTGGCGCTGGTGCGCTCGCAGCACGTGCTCAAGGACATCAAGCTGGCCGACCGCGACGAGCAGATCGGTGTCGACATCATCCGTCGCGCCATCGAAGAGCCGCTCCGCATGATCGTCCAGAACGCCGGTGGGGAAGGCTCGATCGTGATCGAGAAGATCCGCACGGCCAAGGAGACGAGCTTCGGCTACAACGCCCTCACCGACACGTACGAAGACCTCGTGCAGGCCGGTGTCATCGACCCGACCAAGGTCACCCGCACGGCCCTCCAGAACTCGGCCTCGATCGCCGGTCTGCTGCTCACGACCGAAGCGCTCATCGTCGAGAAGAAGGAAGACAAGCCGGCCGCGCCGGCTGGCGGCCCGGGCATGGGCGGCATGTACTAAACTGCGGCTCGGAGTTTTGAGTCGTTAGTAGTGAGTTGGTAGGTGGACGGGCGCTCCCATGGGAGCGCCCGTTTTCCTTTGTGGTGCTCACAACTCACAACGCAAGACGTACCACGCGTTCCTCATCACCCGATCCACTGCTGTGGGCCATGCGCTGTGCGCCGTGGGTGCTGCGTGGTGCATGCCGCCACACCACTCCATCCCAGAGTTGCGGATTGCGCGATCCCGCCGCCGCACCACCCACACTCACCACCCACGGCGCACGGCGCACTGCAGTGTATGGCGTAAGCCCCGACGCGAGTCCCCTGCCCGCACACCCCCACACAAGAAAACCCAGACATGCACCCCTCGCCTCCCCCGCTCCCCTCCCCTTTATACCACCCACACCGACCCCGCACCCCTCTACTCTTCATCACAGCGACATCTT
>JACVCT010000312.1 GCA_016741895.1 Gemmatimonadaceae bacterium
TGCCGACCCCAGCGCTACCACGACGCGGACCAGTAGCCACGCGAAACGTCGTCAGCAACACACGGGGCGTGGTGGGTGACGCCATGGGCGCTGTGCCCTGGGCGCGTGGCAGCTGGATGAGGCGTTCGCGATTGCGCACCGCGAGGGCCACGTGCTCGTCAATCCACAGGCGGTCATCACGCAGCGCCGAGAGCGCGGCCTGTTCGGCCAATGCACTCAGCTTGTACGGCCCGCGTGACTTCTCCACGTCGCGCACCAGCGCCGGCGCGCCAATGGCGTAACCGATGCGCAGGCCAGCCAATCCAAAGGCCTTTGACATGGTGCGAATGACGAGCAGGTTGTCCACCGTGTTGGCGAGATCCACTGCCGAGACCCCGGCAAACTCGGCGTAGGCCTCGTCGAGGAACACCACGCCGGGCGCCTCGCGCACCGCGCGTTCGATGGTGGCCCGTGCGGTGAGTGCGCCGGTGGGATTGTTGGGACTGCAGAGATAGAGAATGCGCGGCTGTACGGCCAGCAGGGCATCGATGTCCGGCTGGTGGTCGGCGCGCTCCGTGATGCCCACGTAGCGCAGGCCGTTCATCTGCGCAAAGATGGGAATCATGGCAAACGACGGTTCGCTGGCGGCCACCACGCTGCCCGGTTCACCGAAGGCACGCATGGCGCTGTCGAGAATGTCGTCGGAGCCGCAACCAGTCACGAGACGCTCGGGCGTGCTGCCCACATACTCGGCCAGTTCGGCCTTGAGGTCGGCGGCATAGAGCGACGGATAGCGCGTGATGCGGGACACCGGCGCTTCGCGCAGCGTACGTTCGGCCGAGGGCGGCAGACCCCAGAGATTGGTGTTGTCGGTGAGATCGAGCGCCACCGGCGCGCGCTTGGGGTCGTAGAGTGGTACGGCATCGTACAACGCCCGCGCGAAGGCGAGGCGATCAGCAGGGGCTTCAGTGGCAGGCGCCACGCGACGTACCCCAGGCGTTGCGTCACGCGACGCCGCCAGCGACTCAGCCAGCGACTCAGTCAGCGACGCATCCGCCCAGGCCCGTGCGGCTGCGGCGTGCGCGGGCAGCCCTTCGGCGTCGGCAAAGCGTCCCACGTCGGCGGCCAGCGAGGCCGCGGCGGTTGGTGTGACTTCCTGCCAGGTGGTCCAGCGCACGAAGTCGAGCGTGGAGAGGCCCGAATAACTGCGGCCGGCGCCGGCCGTGGGCAGCACGTGATTGGCGCCCGTCATGTAGTCACCATAGGCCACAGAGCTCGACGCGCCGACAAACACCGTGCCTGCAGCACGCAACGCAGCGAGTGTGGACTGACGCAATGCATCGCGCACCACGAGCAGCAGGTGTTCGGCGGCCCAGGCATTGGCAAAGGTCACGGCCTCGTCGCGCGTGCTGCACCACACCACGCCGCCACGCGCCGCCAGCGACGCGCGCACCACCTCACCACGCGGCGTGGTGGCCACCTGACGTTCAAGGGCATCACGCAGCGTCGCCGCCTGCGACGACACCACACCGGTCTCACCAAACAGGACGGTCAGCACTGCCGCATCGGGGTCGTGCTCGGCCTGCGCCAGCATCTCGCGCGCGATGGCTTCCACGTCGGCACTGTCGTCGGCCAGCACGAGCAACTCGCTCGGTCCGGCCGGCGCATCAATGGCCACCTGATTCACCACCTGCAACTTGGCCTCGGCCACATAGGCGTTGCCCGGGCCCATGATGCGATCGACGCGTGGCACGGATGCGGTGCCGTAGGCCATGGCCGCCACCGCCCCTGCGCCACCCAGGACAAACACCCGATCCACCTGCGCGAGCGCGGCCGCAGCCAGCACCACCGGCGACGGCTGCCCATCGGGGCCGGGCGGTGTGCACACAATGACTTCACGCACACCGGCCACCCGTGCGGGAATGGCGCCCATGAGCAGCGAACTCGGATAGGCCGCACGTCCCCCCGGCGCGTAGATGCCGACACGCTGCAGCGGATCGGGACGACGACCCACCGTGATGCCGGGCTCGGGACTGGTGATGGTCTCGGTGGGGCGAAAGGCCGCGTGCACGGCAGCGATGTTGCGCGCGGCCCGTTCGAGCGAGGCGCGCAGCGCCGGGTCCAGCGCCGTGAGGGCGGCTTCCCAGGCCTCGCGCGGCACATCGAGCCGTTCGAGCGACACGTCGGGCGTCACGCCGTCAAAGCGACGGGCCATGTCGCGCAGCGCCTCGTCGCCCCGTGTGCGCACGTCGTCGATGATGGCGCGCGTGCGCTCACGCACGCCGGCATCGGTGGTACTGCTGCGATCTTCGAGCGCGCGGCGCGTGTCGGCATCGAGTGACGACAGGGCACCAAAGGCGCGCAGATTGAGAGCCGTGGTGACGATGGTCATGATCGGCTCAGGGCACGAGGCGTTCGATGCGTGTCACCAGAATGCCTTCGGCACCCAATGCGCGCAGCTGCGAAATCGTGCGATAGATCGTGTCGGCGGCGACGACGGCGTGCACCGCGACAAAGGTGCCGTGATTGGCAATGTCGATGACCGTGGGCCCATTGAGACCGGGCAGCACTTCGCGGACGGCCGCGAGCGCGGTGCGCGGCACATTGGCCATGAGATAGCGCTGACCGCGCGCCCGAATGACCGACGCGAGCGCCGTGACGAGGTCCTCCATCTCACGCGCGCGCACGGCATCGCCGCCACGCGGACCGCCACTGGCCGTGATGAGGTGTGCACTCGAGCGCAGCACCGTGTCAACCTCGCGCAGACCATTTACGCGCAGCGTGGAGCCTGTGGAGGTGAGATCGACGACGACATCGGCGATGCCCAGGTGGGGCGCAATCTCGGCGGCACCCGACACCGGTACGATGTCCACGGGGCGGCCGCGTTCGGCGAAGAAGTGCCGCGCGATGTTGGGGAACACCGTGGCCACGCGGGCGGGTGCGCCGTCCTGCCCAATGTCGTCGATCGACTTCACCCCGGCATCCTCGCGGGCCGCCACCACGAGGCGGCAGCGGCCGAATCCGAGGTCGAGGTGGGAGACGAGGTCCCGTCCCGACTCGCTGACCAGGTCCCAACCGGTCACGCCGGCATCGGCCGCGCCGTCGGCCACGAACTCCGGGATGTCCTGGGCCCGCACAAAAATGGCTTCGAACTCGCCGCCGAGGGACGCGGTGAGGGCCCGTTCGCCGGAGGACCGGACCTCGAGTCCGGCGTCGTTGAACAGCTCACGGGTGTCCTCGCTGAGGCGGCCCTTGTTCGGTAAAGCGATGCGCAGCATGGAGTTGGCTTCGTAGAGGTCGAAAGAAACGAAACAGCGGGTCCCTCGGGGTATCCGGAGCCGGGCAACAAAAAAGGCCCGTCCGAATGGACGGGCCTGAGGTCGCCGTGGTTCCGGGGAGCTGACGCGCTCTGCTACCCCATAACGCACAATGCGCCCCGACCCGTCGGGCCATGGCCATGATGCGTATGATGGTGCGCGGAACGGAAAGCAGGCATAGTCCGTTGAGGCTAGCGCGCGGGTTCGGGGTCGTCAAGGGGACGAACTACCGGGGACTTGGCGCCAGGGGACTTTGTGAATAACTTCACAAGGCTCGCAGGGCCCTGCGAGCACAGGACTCTCCTGTAGAAGAATTCTTCGATTAGGCTCTGGAGGCCTCTCGACATGCGGTTTCTCGGCTTTGCGGTGGTGACGGGCGCGGCGATCCTGCTCGGCGCGTGCGGCGGTGGTGACAGTGCGACGACGGACTCGGCGGCCATGGCCGCTCCGGCGGCTGACTCGGCGCCTGCGGCGGCGGCGGCTCCGGCCGGCGCTCCGGCGGCGATCACGGGCACGACGCACACGATCAACATGGTGGGTGATGGTCAGGGCTATCGCTACGAGCCCGCGGAAATCACGATCAAGGCCGGCGACGGCATCCGCTTCGTGATGGTCAGCGGCGGCCCGCACAACGTGGCCTTCGACCCGGCCACGCTGTCGCCGGAAGCGAAGTCGGCCCTCCTGGCCAACATGCCGGAGCAGGCGGGTGAGCTGTCGGGCAAGATGCTGCTGAACCCGGACGAGGCCTACACGATCTCGTTCGCCAACGTCCCGGCTGGCACCTACGACTTCTTCTGCACGCCGCACCTCGCCATGAACATGAAGGGCAAGGTCACGGTCCAGTAAGTCGCAAGACTTCTGCAGGACCCGAAGGGCCGACGCACACGCGTCGGCCCTTTGTGCGTTTCACTAGCTTTGAGCATGGCGTCGTCTGGCTCTGCCACGTCCCGGCCCGCGATCTCGCGCGCCCTCTGGCTGCGCGCCCGCACACGCAACGCGCTGCGCCGCGGCCTGCTCATCGGCAGCGTCAGTGTGCTGACCATGGTGGTCATGCTGCTGGTGCTCGTCCTCATTCCGCGACGAGCCGATCAGGTGCTGGCCGAGGCGCTGCGCCAGGTCCCCGCCGAGGCCGACACGCTGCACTGGCTGCGCGGGACCAGTGCGGCGCGCGCGACCGAACAGGAG
>JACVCT010000313.1:0-1819 GCA_016741895.1 Gemmatimonadaceae bacterium
GGCCAGCGCTGCCGGACCACCGGTGGACGCCGCAATGGCCACCACGATGCGTGGGACCTGACCACCGGGCAGCGCCGGCGGCGGGCGAAGCGAAACCGCCGGCGCCGGTGCCGTTATGTTGAGCGATGCCGCACGCGCCTCAGGGAGCGGACGCCACTGCGCATGGGCCGCGCCGCGCAGCGCCTGCAGCAACTGCTCGCGCACGAGGTCGAGATCGAGACTGATGGCGCCCGAAGGCTTGCGCACGAAGTCCACCGCCCCGGCCTCGAGCGCGCGCAGCGTGGCGTCCATGCCGCCATGCGTGGTGCCGGCGCTCAGCATCACCACCGGCCGCGGCGCCTCGCGCATGATCTGTGTAAGCGCACTCAGACCGTCGAGTCCCGGCATGTCCACGTCAAGCGTGACGAGATCGGGATTGAGCGCCTGCACCTGCCGCAGCGCATCATGTCCGTCGCGCGCCGTGCCCACCACCTCGAACTCGCCGCTCGACTGCACCACGTCGCTCACCAGACGCCGCATGAAGGCGCTGTCGTCCACCACCAGCACCCGCCGCCGCGAAGGCGATGGCGATGGCGATGGCGACGACGCCGGCGCGCCGGCGCGCAGCTCAGAGGATGACATGCGGCCCCCGCACACTGCGCACGTCCACGCGGCCCGTGCGCACGTCGAAGTACACGGAGCGACCGAAGTCCCCGCCCACGACCTCGCCCACAATGGGCACATCGGCCGCCGCACAGGCCGCCCGCGCGGCCTGCACGTTGCGAATGCCAAGCCCAGTCGACCCGGGCGCGAGCAGTGGCGCGAACATCGAGGCGCCGCCCACGAGCCGCGCACGGATTTCCGAGCTGGCGCCCAGTGCCCGCATGCGTGAAAGCATTTCGGGCACGGCCAGCGACGGCACCTTGCCCGCCTTGGGCGCTCCGGCGGTGAGCGCCAGGTGCGGCAGCAGCACGTGCGCGAGCCCGCCCACGCAGCACTCGGCGTCATGCAGCACAATGGCCACGCAGGATCCCAACCCGACGGTGAACAGCGTCAGGTCTCCGGCCCCCACGGCAAGGTCGGCAATGCCCACGGACTTCTGCGTCACGGCACCGACGGCACGACCCCAACGGGGGTCGCTCCATCGGTCGTCGTCGACACGGTCACAGGGTCGGCCGGAGGCGTGAGCGCCGCGAGATTGGCGCGCACGATGCGATGCTCCGGATCGAATTGCAGGGCACTCTCCCACGCCACCCGCGCGGCCACAAGGTCGCCGCGCCGGTAGTGGATGTTGCCAAGCTTGAGATACACGTCAGGGCCATGCGACGGCGCCAGACGGATCACACGGGACAGCGCATCAAAGGCTTCGTCGTAGCGCTGCGCCCGATACAGATAGTCCCCGAGGTTCTTGTGCAACTGGGGCAGCGACGCATCGGTGAGCAGCGCATGCTCGATGGTGCGCGAGGCCCCCTCGTACTGCCCGCGCCGCTCCTGCACCGCCGCCAGATTGTTGTGCAGGACAACAGCCTGCGGATAACACTGCAGGCCTTCCTCCAGCAGCGCCGTCGCGCGCGCGGTGTCGCCGCCCACCGCCGCCGCCAGCGCCGCGGCGTGGAACCACGCGGCCGACGGCTGCCGGGAACCGAACTGCGCGCGCGCGCTGGCCAGCGCCTCTTCGGCCGCCACCAGCTCACCGGCCTCGAGTGCCAGCGTGGCCTGAAGCAGCGCCATTCCCGGATCGGGGGTCACCCCACCGCGCAGCGCCGCCTGATGCGCGGCCGCAAGAGTCGATGAGGCGGCAACCGTGTTGCCACACTGCGCCTGCGCGAAGGCCAGGTTG
>JACVCT010000313.1:1829-4460 GCA_016741895.1 Gemmatimonadaceae bacterium
GTTGTGCAACACGCTGGGCGGTGCGTCGGCCGAAGCCGCCACCTGCGCGAACGTGGCCGCGGCGTCTGCCCAGGCCCCGCGCCGCGCCTGCACCAGGCCGAGATGAAAGCGCGCCACGCCGTCGGCCTCACGCAGCTCGAGCACGCGCAGGAACTCGCGCTCCGCCTCGGCCAGCATGCCGGTGCGGTAAAACGCGATGCCCAGATTGCGATGCTCGGCCACGCGGCTCTCCGGCGGTGGCTGACGCCGGGTGGCGCTGCGCCCCACGCGTTGCACATAGCCGGCGCTGATGAGCCCAAACAGCGCCTTGCCCACATCGAACTCGCTCAGCCCGCTGCGCTCCACCACCGCGTGCACATCGAGCGTGCCGTCGAGCAGCGGAATGATGCGCTCCTGGGAGGTGCTGAGCGGCACCTCGATGCCCTGCAATCGCGCCACATCGACTTCGAAGATCAGGTCGAGCGTGGGCAGCTTCTTTTCGATCTGCGACCACTCGTCGACCCGCCGCGCGCCCTCCAGCAGCAACGTGTCGGCACTGATGGACAGCAGCGGCGTGTCGGGCGCCGGATCCTCGTCGGGTTCGAACGTGAAGGTGCCCTGCGCCCAGGTGAAGAGATGATACACGGCCTCCTCCACCTGAAAGCGGAACTCGGTCAGCACGAGGTCGCGCTCCACCTCCCCGCCCTGCAACAGCGCCCTCGCCAGGGCGTGGTCATCGTGCGCCGGCAACTGCGCCGCCAATCGCGCCAGCTCATCGGCCGCGAGGGCACCGAGTCGCACCAGGCGATCACCCAGGCGGTCACGTCCGTTCACCAGGGCCGCGTGCACGACGCGCCCCTCGACAAAATGCACGGTGCCGAAGCTGCCCTCACGCGCGATGCTGAGGCAGCCCGTCTTCTGCCCGAGCGCCAGCAGCTGCAGCACGTCGGCCAGACTGGCTTCGCTGAGATTGCCGCGAATGGCCATCAGCCGCGTGCCTCCCCGAGGCGCGACACCAGATCCGGCGCCATCATCGATACTCCTCGATGAGCCGGCCACTCAGGTCGGGCCATTCCCACACCGTCTTCTCGCGGTCGAGGAAGAAGCGATCGGGTTCCCCCGGTGCACGGGCCACGAGATGCTCGAGGCGCGGCCGTTCGCGGGCCGGCAGCGTGACCACCAGCCCACCTTCAAAACGTGAACGCAGACGATCGGCCAGCCCCGTGAGCGCACGCGGAGCGCGCTGCGAGGTGAGCACGACCTGTGCGCCCTGCGCCATGAGCTGGTTGAAGAGGTGGAATAGCTCGTCCTGTGTGCGCTCCTTGCCCTCGAGCAGATGAATGTCATCGAGAATGAACACGTCGGCGCCGCGATAGCGTGTGCGCCAGCGCTCGGTGCCGCCCTCCTGCATGGCGGCAATCAGCTCTTCAACGAACAGCGAGGCCGACAGGCAGGCCACCCGCCGCGCGGGCCAGCGTTCCCGCATGGCATTGCCGATGGCATGCGCCACGTGCGACTTGCCGCTGCCTGACGGACCGTGCAGCAGCAGCGGGTTGTAGCGCACGCCGGGCTCCGCAATGACGGCGTCGACGGCCTTGAGCGCCAGCTGTGACTCGGGCGTGCTGTCGAGCGCCGCGCGCGTGAACGCGGGTGAGGGACCCGGCAGCGGCTGCGCGGTCTCGATGATGCGCTGCAGCAACTGCTCGGCTGCGCCAATGGCCTCCACGTTGCGAAAGGCCTCGTGGCCGGCCCACGACGGATCCACTGCCGCCGCCTGCGCCTCGAGCCCGCGCAGATGATCCACCGCGGCGGCAAAGGCGCGCAGCAGTCCGTCCACATCGGGTGCCTGCGTGCGATTGAGCGCACGTTCGAGCACGGTCACGCGCCAGCCTTCGGGACGCCAGGGGGCAATGGCATCACCCAGCTGAATGCGCCAGGGCTCGACCCGGGTCTCCACCTCCTGCAGCACGTCAGCGAGAAAGCCCTCGTAGTCCGTACCCGCCGGGATGATGGCCTCGATGCGCTCGGGCCCCGTGCTGGGAGCGCGCTCGCCCAGCACCGCGCGCACATCGCCTACCGACACCGGTGTGCCCTCGAGCTGCTGATAGGCGCTCAGCTTGTTGAGTGCCCCCTTGAGTTCACGCACATTGCCGAAGGGCATGCGCGCCACGGCATCCAGCACACCGTCAACGAAGCTCACGCCACGGTCCTGCGACACATTGCGCAGAATGGCCAGGCGCATCTCGAAATCGGGGGCGCCCACATCCACCACCAGCCCACCGGACAGCCGGGACAGCAGACGCTCGTCGACGTCGGGAATGTCGGCAGGCTGACGGTCGCTGGTGAGCACCAGCTGCTGCCCACCCTGCAGCAGCACGTTCAGCAGGCGCAGCAACTCCGTCTGCGTTTCCCGCTGACCCGTGAGAAACTGGATGTCGTCGATGACCAGCAGGTCCACCTGCTGATGATCGACGAGAAACTGATGCGGCTGCCCGCTGGCGATGGCGCGGTGCAGCGTGGAGGCCAGTTCGTCACCGGAGGTGAAGCGCACGCGCAGGTCGGGGCGATGCTCGCGGGCACGATGGGCGATGGCGCCCACCAGATGCGTCTTGCCGAGTCCCGAACCGCCGTAGACAACGGGCGGATTGTAGG
>JACVCT010000314.1 GCA_016741895.1 Gemmatimonadaceae bacterium
ACGTGTGACCTCAGCCATGACACGTCCCTCCGCTCACCGGACGCGCGCCCTCAGCGCGGCTGCATGGACTGCTTGCGGCGAATGGCGGCGTCAAGGTCCACACGCCCCTGGGCCGAGAGACGCCAGCGGCCAAAGCCGGTCTGGTCCACGAAGACAAGCTGCGTGCGCAGCTCGCGATACTCCCAGATCTGCTGGCGGACGCGCGCATTGGGATCGATCAGGCCGGTGTCGGTGATGTTGTCCGGATCACCCAGCGCCACGAAGGCGATGCCGCGATCGGACTGCCAACCAACCTGCGCATCATCACGATAGCGGGCGTTGGCGGTGCGGATGCGTGCAAAGTAATCGCGCAATCCCTCGTGTTCAGCCGTGGCCGGCACCGGATCGGTTTCCTTGAGAAAGCGCGTCCAGACTTCGGCGCGCTGCGCCGGACCGGCATCACGCAGCTCGCGCACACGCTCGGGCGCCGCGAAGTAGCGCAGATAGCCGAGCATTTCGTCGAAGGTGGCGATGGGCAGGTCGTCCCCGAGGCTCACCAGAACGCGGGTGCGGGAAGTGTCGGAGCCTCCCTGCGGCACGACTTCCACCCGGTTGATGCCGATGCCCATGCGCGAAACGGGCACCCCCACCGTCACGCTGCGGCCCGCGCCGCGCTGCGGCAGCGTCAGGGTGCTGTCCCACAGCACCACGTCCCCATCGTCACGTACACGAATGCCGACGGCCTCGGGCAGGTTGGCCCCCACCGCGTCGATGTAGACGGGCAGCAGCGAATCCACACCAAACACCACCGTTGCGCGCGGCCTGGCCAACAGACGCGGCAACGAGTCCACGCTCTGGCGCGGAATCACCTCGTAGACCGGCACCGGGCTGCCCAGACCCGACGCCGACAGACGTGGCACGTCGAGCGTCACCTCTTCCGACGAGGAGCGGATGCTGCCGCCGTCTCTGAGCGCGATGGCCAGGGTGTAGCGGCCAGGTGCAAGACGCAGAAACTGCTGCCAGATGATGCTCTCGTCGGTGCGTGTCGTCTCGCGGAAGGTCGGCACCCGTACCTGCTCCACCGACTCCACGCTGCGCACCACGGCCTGGCCCTGACGGATCTCCACACGCGCCGTGTACGACGCCGCATAGCGGTCACCCTCGCGGGCGAAGCCAAGCACCCGCGAGGGCAGAGAGACGGCGAGCAGCGTGAGCGTGGTATCGGGGGAGGGCGCCCGCAGGAAGGACACCGACGCCGTGAACGGGACGGTGCCGCCACTCGAGACGAGTCCGAGCGAGCGATACAGACGCTGCATGTCCGCAGCGGTCGTGGTGACGACGCCGCCCGGCGGCCCGGCACCTGGCGGCGCACCGGGTGCACCGGCGGGCGGCCCCGGCGCCGGCCGCGAGCCGGCGCAGGCGGTGAGCAGCACCGCGGCGCAGACGCGGAGGGTCAGGACTCGGGTTGTCACGATGTGCATTGCTACCATCTCGGACAGTGGAAGGTCCCGCAACTTTACCTTGCTGGCGTTGCGTGTCGGCGTTACGTTCGCCCCGTGGCTATCGAGACGCTAGTCGGAACGACATTGGCCGGGTATACGGTTCGCGGAAAGGTCGGCGAGGGTGGAACCTCGACCGTCTTTCGGGCCGACCACCCCAAGCATGGCACCGTGGCATTGAAGGTGTTGCGCGAGAAGCTGCAACACGACAAGACCGCTGTGCAGCGCTTCCTCCGGGAGGCGCAGTTCGGCGCACGGGTAGAACACCCGAACATCGTGCGGACCCTCGATTACGGGCAGTCCGAGAACGAGCGCTACTATCTGGCCATCGAGTGGGCCAGCGGCGAGATCCTCGACAAGTACGCGGACAAGAACGGCCCACTGCCCAGCCGGGACGTGGCCGCCATTCTCTCGCAGATCTGCAGTGCCGTGCAGGCCGCGCACGATGAAGGCATCGTGCATCGCGACCTGAAGCCGGAAAACGTCATGTACGACCCGGCCACGAAGCAGGTCAAGCTGCTCGATTTCGGCATCGCCGCCGACACCGACGCCGCACCCGACCAGCGCCTCACGCGGGCCGGGTTTTTCGTGGGCACACTCATGTATGTGGCCCCCGAAGCCCTCTCCGGCGAACTCGTGGGCCCGGCGGCCGACCAGTACTCGCTGGCCACCATCGCCTACTACCTGCTCTCCGGTTGTCTGCCCTACACCGGCAAGTCCCCGCGGGAGCTGTTCTCGCAGCTGCTCACGCAGCCGCCGGTGGCGCTCAACAAGGCCAAGCCCGGTCTCGTCTTCCCCGCAGGCCTCGAAGCGGTGATCATGAAGGCACTCTCCAAGGTGCCCGTTGACCGCTATCCCTCGGTCAAGGCGTTTGCTGACGCCCTCACCGAGGCTGCCAGCGCGCCAGCGGTCGCCTCGGGCAGCTCGACTGCCATCGCCGGCGACGGTGGCAAGGACAAGGGTGGACTCTTCGGCAAGGTGAAGGGGCTCTTCGGTCGAGGCTAACCGGGCGCCGGCCCCTGGCTCCCTCTGATGTCGTGACCACCTCCCCCCATGCTCGCCTCATCGCCCTGCTGGCCGAACGATCGGCCAAGCGGGGCGATTTTGTTCTGGCTTCCGGCCGCCGCTCCTCGCTCTACGTGGACTGCCGGCTCACATCCATGCACCCCGAAGGCCAGCTGCTCATTGGTCGAGCCGGCCTCGCCGCCCTCAGGGCCAGCGCCTGGAACGTGGACGCCGTGGGCGGCCTCACCCTCGGCGCCGATCCCATCGCCTACGCCATTGCCCACGCCAGTGCAATCGAAGCCGAACGCTTGGGCGCTGCGGGGGACAGCGGGATGGTTCGGGCCTTTACTGTGCGCAAGGAAGCCAAGCAGCACGGCACGGGCAAGCTCATCGAGGGTGCGTTTCTGCCCGGTGACCGGGTGGCCATCGTCGAAGACGTGATCACCACCGGCGGGTCCGCGCTCAAGGCCGTGGAAGCCGTGCGTACGGCCGGCGGCATCGTGACCGGGGTCCTGGCCCTCGTGGACCGCGAAGAGGGCGGCAGGGAGGCACTGGAGGCCGCTGGGCTGGAAGTCCTGAGCCTCGTGCGGGCCTCCGAACTGCTGCCCCTGCTGCCGGCGGCCTGACCGCGGCGATTTGCCCGGGAGCGGGTTGGGGCGTCCTTGAACGCCATGACTGCCCCAGCCCTCACTCCCCGCCACGTGCCCGCGCTGCTCAACGAGGAGCGCGCCAAGGACCTGCGCACCTTTGCGGTGGCCGCCAGGCGGCGTTTCTGGAGCACCATCATCGTGGCCGGCGTGCTGGTGGCCGGCCTGCAGCTCGGGCTGGCCCAGGTGCCGGCCCTGCTGGTGGTCTCCATGTTCGCTGCCGCCCTGCTCCTCAATGCGGGGCTCGCGGCGCTCGGACGACAGGCCAGCTGGTATCGCCGCTGGTTCAAGTACGTGTTTGCCGTCTTCGACACGCTGCTCATCAGCGTGGTCGTTGGCGTCTTTGGCTCCCCGGTGCTGGCCCTGCTCTACGTGCTGGCCATCGTGCCCTACTCCTTCGACCGCGGCCCGGCCCTTGGCTACACCACCACCGGCTCGTCGGTGCTTGGCTTTCTGGGTGCCAGCTGGCTTTACCAGCTCAACCAGCCTGGAGACGCGGCGCCCTGGGCTCAGGTGTGGCTGGCCGCCGGTTTGCTGGTGGTCGTGTCACATCAGGTCATTCAGATGCCGTCGCGCCTCATTGCCCGCATTCGCCGCACGCGCGAGCGGGTGGCGCAGGTGGAGCGCGGCGACCTGTCGGCGCGGGCTGACGCGCGCCATGCCGACGAGCTGGGCTTTCTCGAGGGCAGCCTCAACGGCATGCTCGATGAGCTCGAATGGCTCATCGACACCGTGCAGCAGGAGGCCGATGAACTGGCGGCCGTGGCCTCGCAGGTGCACGCCGCGAGCGAGTCGCTGGGCTTTCGCGCCAGCGACGTGAGCGCCAGCGCTCTCGCACTTCTCGAAGACGTCGCGCAGCAGCAGGAGGTGGCCACCGTGGGCGCGCGATCCGGTCAGGACGCGCGACGTACCGCCGAGCTGGCGCGTCGCACCGCCGAGGCCACGGCCCAGGATGCACACGTGCTCGATGACGCGGCCGCCACCAGTCGGGCTGCCATCGACCGGGCAGCCCGCACACTCGTGCACGTGGGCAGCACCGTGACGGAAACCGCGGCGCAGGTGCGCGCGCTGGCCCCGGCTTCGGATCAGGTGGGCGACTTTGTCGATACCGTGTCGCGGATTGCGAAGCAGACCAATCTGCTGGCGCTCAATGCCGCCATCGAAGCGTCCCGCGCCGGTGAGGACGGTGTGGGCTTTGCGGTGGTGGCCGAGCAGATCCGCGCCCTGGCCGTGGAGAGTGCACAGGCGGCCAAACGGGGGACGCACACCGTGCAGCAGGGGCGCGAGCAGATGGGTGGGGCGGGTG
>JACVCT010000315.1 GCA_016741895.1 Gemmatimonadaceae bacterium
GGGCGCAGGCACGGTTCCCGCAGCCTCCGTGGACCCGGGGTGCGACGGGGCCTCGGGGGCCCCCTTCGCCGGTCTGCTCCCTGACGACCCGTTCCCGGGTCGCCGGGATTCGCAGTATGCGGTGTCGGCGGGGCAGTGGCGCTTTGTAGAGTGGTGTGAGCTGGGCTACGCCCATCGGGCCGACCGTCGCCTCGCCGGTCTGCTCACACGCCTCTACGACGGACAGATCACGCGGGTCAGTACGGCGCGCGCGCGCTCATCGGCCGATGCCGAACGCAACGAGCCGGCCATGCAACTGACCCGCGCGTCCTGTTCGTGGCGTGCCCTGCTGCTCGGCGCGGCAACGCCCGTGCCGTCGGACCATTGGGAGCCGGCCTCCGTGCTGCAAACGCGACAGGGGCTGGCCGTGTTGCGTCGGGAGCAGGGGCGTGTGTACGCGGCCCTCGACGGCGGCGATTCCGCAGGCGGCCATGGGCATCCCGATCGACTCGCGCTCACGCTGCAGACCGGCGCCGCGCGCTGGCTGGACGACCCGGGTGCCGGTTCGTATGTCGATCCGACGCTGCACTGGTATCGCAGCACGCTCGCGCACCACGCTCCGCTCATCAACGCGGCATCGCAGCTGGCCGGGACTGCATGGGTGGAGGCGTGGGAGGATCGCGGCGGAGCAGGTTGGGTGCGCAAGCATGCCCCCGAGCTTGCTCCGGGGGTGTCCGCATCGCGCACGCTCGTGGTGGCCGACGGCTATCTCGTGGACGTGCTCGAGTGGGAGCATCGCGCGGCGAATGCAGCGGAGGGAGATGCGCCTGCAGTCACCCTCACGCTTCCCCTGGCGCTTGACGCGCACGACCTGCAGGTCCATGGCGCCCACGACGAGGTGCAGCCCGTGGCGCCCTTTGCCGCGGCGGAACGCAGTGGCGCAGGTGGTGTCGAGGACGGCTTCAATCATCTCCGTCACGTCGAAGCCGCGGCACCACTGTCCGCCGGAAGCTCGCTGCACTTCCGCAGTGCGGCGCAGGTCGCGGGAGCGTCGGTCTCGCACGAGTCTGAGTCTGAGTCTGAGCCTGTATCTGCATCTGCAGGCGGGCGCATCATGCAGGCTTGGTACGCTGCCGACTGCGACATGCAGCCGTGGCGCGCCGAGGCGCCGGCGGCACCGGGACACGGCCGCTGCACGCGACTCTTTGTGGACCTCGTGGCTTCGCGTGGACGCCTGGTGGGCGTGTGGAGCTGGTCCCCGGAGTCGCAAACGACAGCGCATGGCGCAGGAGCGAATCCGCAGGCCACACGCGTTACACTCACACCGGCCGCGACCGATGCAGTGTGGGCGCGTGTGCAGACCACCTGCGGGACCGTTGCCGCGCACGGACCGGCGCCGCACGGTTGGCACATTGGCCTCGAGGCGGGCGGAGCACGAAGCAGCATTGATCTCGAGGGACTGCGCGAGGCACCCGACACGCCCGCGCCGTCCGTGAGTAGCCCCGCAGCCGCGACCGCAGCGGCTCGACCCCTGCCGCTGCTCGCCAGGGAGGCCGTGTCCCGCAACATTGCCGAGCCGCTTGTCGGCGCGCTGACCACCGTGCTTGACGCGGCGCAGTACCGGCGAACCGAGGAGCCCTGGGGGGAGGGCAACACCCCGGAGGCGCGAGTGGAACTGGCATGCACGGACGCCGAGGTGCTCGTGCGCGTGCATGTGCGGAGTGGGCATCCCGTTGTCGTGGACGGTCACGATCCGTCAGAGATGCCCTACAACCCGCTCGACAACGAGCGTGCGGACGTGAACGCCGATGGGCTGCAGTGTTACTGGGGGCTCTCACAGGACGCAGCACCGGCAGGCGGCTGGCATGCCGCCGTGCTGGCAGTGCCTCTGCCGCCGCTGGCCGGCGCGCCCGAGGGCAGGGACGCTGCCGTCCGCCTCACGCCGCTCGTGCCGGGCAGCACGCTTCCTGCGGCACAGGCTGCAGTGCACGAGCAGGGCTGGCATCTCGAGCTGCGCTGGCCGCGTTCGGCGTTCCCCACGGGCCGTGCGCTGCGCTTTGGGCTGGCCGTCAATGAGCGCCCCCCGCATCGTGAGCGCCGTCGCGGTCAGCTCGTGCTGGGCGGGGCTTCGGGCTTTGCCTATTTGCGCGGAGACCGGCTCGATCCGTCCGAGTCCTGGACGCTGACGCTGCCCTGACCGGTCGGCCCGGCTCTCCACTATCTTCCGCGCATGGCCGAATCGGTACTTCACGCAGTCACGGTAGTCCTCTACGAGTCGCAGGACCCCATCAACATCGGCGCGGTCATTCGCGCCATGAAGAACATGGGCGTGCGCGATCTGCGACTCATCCGCCCCTGTCGCTACGACCTCAATCGCATCGAACAGATTGCGCACGATACGCGCGATCTGGTCGAGCGCATTCAGCATTTCGACACCATCGACGACGCGCTGGCCGATTGCGCCTACGTGGTGGGTTTCTCCGGGCGTCCGCAGGCGGCGCGCTGGCAGCGGCACACGCCGCGCTCGGCGGCGGTGGACCTGCTCGAGTACGCGCAGCAGGGGCGTGTGGCCATCATGTTCGGCCGGGAAGATCACGGCCTGCCCAACGAGGCCCTCGATCGTGTGCACGCCATCTGCACCATTCCCACCACCGAGCACTTCTCGCTCAACGTGGCGCAGGCCTGTCTGCTGGCGTTGTACGAGCTGCATCTGCTGGCCGGCGACGCCACCAAGCGCCTGCAGGCCCCGCGTCACGCCAAGGGTGCGCCCACGAAGGAGGCCTACGAACAGGCCTTCACCGACATGCGCAACGCGCTCGACGCCATCGCGTACTTCAAGACGCGCAACGAAGAGCTCATCATGCGCACGATGCGCTCGCTGGTCTTCCGTGCCAATCCCGATGGACGTGAGCTGCTGATGCTGCGCACCGCGAGCATCGAAGTGCTGCGCACCATCGAGCGCGAGTCGCGTCTGGCCGTGCAGCGCGCACTCGCCGAGGCCGGAGTGGCGCAGAGCGAGGTGTCCACACGCGCATCGGACGCCGAGGCCGTGTGAGCAGCTGGGCGGAGCGGGCTCGGGCCATTCTGCCTGGTGGCGCGTCCACCGGCAGCAAACGTCCGGATGCGCTGTATGGCGCACTGGCCGATGACCCCACGCTGCCCACCCACTTCTCCCGCAGTCAGGGCTGCCGCGTATGGGATGCCACCGGCCGCGAATATCTCGACTGTGGCATGGCCCTTGGTGCCGTGGGTCTCGGTTACGCCGATCCCGACGTCACGCGCGCCGTGCAGGCGGCCGTGTCGGCAGGGAACGTGTCCACGCTCACGCACACGCTCGAGGTGGAAGTCGCGGAGCAGCTGGTGGCCTTGTTTCCTGGGAGCGAGCAGCTGCGCTTTCTTCGGACCGGCGCCGAAGCCGGCGCGGCGGCGGTGCGTGTGGCGCGTGCCATCACCGGAAGAGAGCACGTGCTGGCCTGCGGGTATTTCGGCTGGCTCGACTGGAACAGTGATGCGCCGGGTGTGCCAGCCGCCACGCGCGAGCTTGTGACCTGGTTGCCGTTCAACGACAGCGAGGTGCTGACGCGCGCCATGCGCGATGCCGTGGAGCAGGGCAGGACACCGGCCGCCATCGTCATCGAGCCATTGGTGCACGACATCGCCTCGCGGGCCTGGCTGCAGCTGGCGCGCGACCTGGCCACGCAGCACGGCGCGCTGCTCGTGTTCGACGAGGTCAAGACGGCGTTTCGCGTGCGCACGGCCGGTGTGCAATCACTGCATGGGGTGCGGCCCGATCTCACCACCCTCGGCAAGGCCATGGCCAATGGTTTCCCGCTCTCGGCCATCGTGGGGCCGCGCGCGGTCATGGACGCCGCGCGTCACACCTGGATCTCCTCCACCGCGGCTAGCGAAACCACGGGGCTGGCCGCCGCGCAGGCCGTGCTCGCACGCCACGCGGCGCAGGATGTGTGCGCCGGCATGGCGCAGGCCGGTCGCCACATGCGCGAGCTCATCGCCACGGCGCTGCAGCGCGCCATGAGGCGGTGGCAGGACGACGCGGGCATGTCGCAACCGGCTCCGACGTTCACGGCCCTCGGCCCCGATGTGATGTGGCGACTCGAGTCGAGTGAGCCGGAGATGCTCGATCTGCTCGTGGCCGCCGCCGCCGACTGTGGTGTGCTGCTCAAGCGGGGCGCCTATCAGTTTGGCGCACTCGCCCATGACAACGAGGCGCTGGCCACGCTGGCCTCGCGGCTCGAGGCCCTCCCCGAGCATCTGCTCACACGCGCGCGCTCGCGCCGCCCACACACGCAGCCATGCCTGACGCGCCACCTGGCGGTCCCGAGCTGCTCATCGACCCGCACCCGCCTCTTTCCCCCCCGCGCACCAACCACCGTGACGTGCGACGCTCCAATCAATCCCGACTGCCG
>JACVCT010000316.1 GCA_016741895.1 Gemmatimonadaceae bacterium
GGCCTACAGTGAGGCGGGCCAGGCCTTCTACCAGCAGCAGTCGGCCCAGTCGGCGCCCGAGGGCGCGGCGCCTGAGGGTGAGGCCGCGGCCGGCACAGGCGGCGCCAAGGCCGAGGACGTGGTCGAGGCCGACTACGAAATCGTCGACGACAAGAAGTAAGTCGGTACCGCACCCTCCCCCGAGGGCCGGATCGGCGTAAGTTCCACCAGGCCCCGTCGGAAACTCCCGGCGGGGCTTCGGTGTCTGATCTCCGTGTGTAGTTGGACCCTGTGACACCAACCTGACCGAACCATGGCTGCACGCTACTCCCGATTCCGCTTTGCCACCGCCTCCGCTGTGTGCTTCGCCGGCGGTGTGCTCTTTGCGTCCGGCATGGACTGGACGAAGATCAGCTGGGCTCAGAGCACCACCGGCAACCGCCCGGCGGTCGTGCGTGGCCCGTCCAGCCCCGAAGGGACGTCCACCTTTGCCGACATCGCCGAGCGGGTCACGCCCGGCGTAGTGGCGGTGAACACCTCGCGCACGGCACGTCCGCGCGCCAACCTGCGCGGCCGGGTCCCGCAGGGCATGGAAGACTTCCTCGAGCAGTTCGGCGCGCCGCAGCCCCGGCAGCAGCGCGGCGAGGGCTCGGGCTTCATTCTCACCGGCGACGGCTACATCGTCACCAACCACCACGTGGTGGCCGACGCCGATCAGGTGTCCATCACGCTCAGCGACAAGCGGGTCTTCAAGGCACGCATCATCGGCTCTGATTCCACCACCGATGTCGCGGTGCTCAAGATCGATGCGCGCGGCTTGCCCACGCTCACCATCGGTGACGACGAAACCACGCGCATCGGCGAGTGGGTACTGGCGGTCGGCAATCCGCTGGGCCTCGACTTCACCGTCACGGCCGGCATCATCTCGGCCAAGGGCCGCGGATCGGAAATCAATCTGCCCAACGCCGGCAACTTCACGGTTTCCGACTTCATCCAGACCGACGCGGCCATCAATCCCGGCAACTCGGGCGGGCCGCTCATCAACATGCGTGGTGAGGTCATCGGCCTGAACAGCGCCATCGCCAGCCAGACGGGGTTCTACTCGGGCTACGGCTTTGCCATTCCCATCACGCTGGTGAAGAACGTCACCGACGCGCTCATCAAGGACGGTCGCGTGCGGCTGCCGGTCATGGGGGTTTCGGTCCAGCCGGCGCTGCCCGAGGACGCCGGCATCAATGGGCTCTCGCGCGTGGGTGGTGTGAAGGTGGCGGGGTTCAATCCGGCCGACGCGGGTCCCGCGAAGGCGGCCGGCATCGAAGTGGGTGACCTCATCATCACCGTGGACGGCAAGCCCGTCGATCGGGTGAGTTCCCTGCAGCGCGCCGTGCGTCAGCGGCGGGTGGGCGACGTGATTCCGGTGGAGGTCATGCGCTTCGGCACCAAGAAGACCTTCAAGGTCAAGCTGGTGGAAGCGGAGACCAACGCTTCACTGGCCGTGAACACCGAAGATCCGGCCAGCAAGGCCAACCCGGCATCCGGCAAGCTGGGTCTCTCGGTGGAGCCGCTGCCCGCCGAGGGGGCCACGCGGCTGCGCACCAACGGGCGCGGGGTGCGTGGGGCCGATGTCTCGGAAGACGGCCCGGCGCGCGATCGCCTCTTTGCCGGCAGCGACATCGTACTCGCGGTGCTCTATCCCACGCCGCGCCGCGACATCCGTTCGGTGGCCGATCTGCAGGAGATTCTGGGCGGCCTCAAGGACGGCGACTACGTGAGCCTGCTCGTGCAGTCGGTCGACCCGCGGGGCGGTCAGCGCGTGGTTAACCTCCGGGTCGGTGGCTGATGCGCTGAACCACTGAGGTCGTCAGCTCACGACCTCACACGGCACGGGGCGCCTGGCAGCATGCCGGGCGCCCCGTGTTGTTTTCTGTGGGTTTGCGTGCGCTCAGCGGAACAGAAAGAGCGATGCGCCCACCTGCACCCGTGTCCCCGTCGAGCGAAAACTCTCACGCGTGGTGCCGCCGCCGGTCAGCTCACGCAGGCTCGTGAGATTCCCGAAAGTCCAGAGCGCCGTGCCGGTCAAGGCAACGCTCGACGACACGTGGAGCTGCACACCCGCACCAGCGGTGGGAGCCACGCCCTCAAACTCGGTGCTGCCGCTTGCCGCACGACCCGTCGCGCCGGCTGTACCAAAGACACGCAGCGGCGAATCGGCGCCCGGGAAGAGGTGGTAGCGCAGCAGGGCGTCATACTGCGACACGGTCACGTTCTGATCGTCGCGCCGGCGGTTCAGGACGTTGCGATCGAAGTTCACCAGTACCGCCACGTTGTCGCTCACGCCGAAGCCGGCGTGCAGACCGAACCCGCTGCCGAACCCCAGATTCCCCGCCGCTTCCTTCCCGCTGACCGACGCGCCGGCATACTGCAGCCCCACGAACAGCCCGCGACCCGCACCCGCCTGCGCCTGGGCCGTTCCGGCCACGCCCAACGTGAGCGCCATCATGTAGCCCGTCACCCTGCTCCACCGCGTGCGTCCGAGTCTGTGCTGCATGCTGCCTCCGGTTGTGTGATTGCGACTACATTTGGCACGTGACGACTCCTCTCGAACTGTCCCGTGCCGAGATGCGCGCCCTGGGCGAGCGCGCGCTCGAGATGGTGATACACCATTTTGCCACACGGCGGGACCTGCCGCCTGCGACGACCATCACAAAGTCCGATGCTGCCGCGCGGCTGCATACGGAGCTGCCAGAGGAAGCCACCCCGCCCGAGCAGTTGCTGGATCTGTTGGCCCGCGAGGTGTTCCCCAACGCCTTTCACGCGGACCATCCGCGTTTCTACGCCTTCGTCCCCAGCCCCACGAATTTCGTGAGTGCCGTGGCCGATTTTCTGGTCAGCGGACACAATCTCTTTGCCGGGCATTGGCTGGCCTCGTCCGCAGCCTCACAGATTGAACTCACGGTCCTCGAGTGGCTGTGCACGCTCTGCGGCATGCCGGCCGGCAGCAGCGGGATCTTTGTCAGCGGCGGGTCCATGGCCAACCTCTCGGCCATCGTCACCGCCCGCGAGGTCAAGATGGGCGCGCACGATGCGCGGGCCGTCGTGTACTGTTCCGACCAGACACACTCCTCGCTGTTCAAGGCCCTGCGGGTGCTGGGCTTCGCGCGCGATCAGCGACGGTTGATTGCCACCGATGCCTCACTGCGCCTGTCCGTGCCCGCGCTGCGCGCAGCCATCGAGGCCGACCTCGCCGCGGGACGCCGGCCGCTGTGTGTGGTGGCCAATGCCGGCACCACCAACACCGGTGCCATCGACCCCCTGCACGAGGTGGCCGACCTCTGCGCCGAGCACGATGTGTGGATGCACGTGGACGGCGCGTACGGGGCGGCGGCCGCACTCACGCCGCGGGGGCGCGCCCTGCTCGATGGCATCGAGCGCGCCGACTCCATCACGCTCGATCCGCACAAGTGGCTGTTTCAGCCCTACGAACTGGGCTGCCTGCTGGTGCGTGATCCGCGGCATCTCGTGCATGCCTTTCATGTGGGCGACGACGATCATGCCGACTATCTGGCCGATGTGGCGCGGCACGTGCAGGCCAACGTCAACTTCTACGACCGCGGCATCCAGCTCACGCGCAGTGCCAAGGCCATCAAGCTGTGGCTGTCGCTGCGGGCCTTTGGTCTGCCGGCGTTTCGCGAGGCCATCGAGTCCGGCTTCCTGCAGGCGGAGCACGCGGAGCGTGTGTTGCGGGCGTCGCCGTCGTGGGAGATCTTGACCCCGGCGCAGATGGGAATCATCACCTTCCGCTACCGCCACGCCGACCTGTCGCCAGCCGACCTGGATGCCGTGACGGCGTGGGCGGTGGATCGTATGCGCCTCGAAGGGCGGGCGCTCATCATGTCCACCATGCTGGGCGAGCGTCCGGCACTGCGGCTCTGCACCATTCACCCGGCGGGCACGCTGGACGACGTGGAGCGCTCGCTGGCGCAGCTGCATGGGTTCCTGGAGGCCGAGGCCGCGCTGCTGCAGACCCCGCTGGATTGATTATCTTGCAGTGCTGGGCCCGTGACACCGGGCCCGGTTTGCGGACGTGGCGAAATTGGTAGACGCACCAGCCTTAGGAGCTGGCGGGGCGACCCATCCCGGTTCGAGTCCGGGCGTTCGCATCGAAAGGCAGGTACGAAATGGAATGATTGGGGCCGTCCGAGAGCCGATGTCCGGTTGTCCCTTCTTGCCGAGAGGCGGTCCGGTGTACAAGCTAGCGAGAGTCTGCAGAAGCCACTCCGCCTGGAGCCCCGCCACATGGCAGCAACCGATGTCTCCGACCCGCAATACTACCACCGGGTCGTGGATTGCCAGTGGGCCTGTCCGGCCCATACCAACGTCCCCGGCTACATC
>JACVCT010000023.1 GCA_016741895.1 Gemmatimonadaceae bacterium
CGCCGACGGTCGCAATGGCCGGTGCGTCGCCCATGCCAAGCGCCGTGCGCGCGGCCATGAACGTGGACACATCGCGCGGCAGTCCACAGGCCAATCCACCGGCCGCCAGCGCTTCGATCATCACGTACACAAAGGCCGGGCCGCTGGCCGAGAGCGCCGTGACGGCATCGAGATGCTTTTCCGCAAGCACCTGACAGGTGCCGAGGGCGCGGAAGATCTGCTCCACGACAAGCAGATGCTCCGGCGTGGCATGGCGGCCTGCACTGAGCACCGTGTGCCCCTGCGCAATGAGACAAGGCGTGTTGGGCATGGCGCGAACAACGGGCCGCTGGCCTCCGGTCAGCTCCTCGAGCGTGGACAGCGTGACACCAGCCGCGATGGACACGACCAGCGCGTGGGCCGGCAATGTGTGCAGCCCTGCGAGAACCTGCGCCACATCGTTCGGCTTGACGCACAGCAGCACGACGTCGGCGCTTTCGCAGGCCGACGAGACATCGGGCGCCACCCGCGCGCCGGTGAGCTGGCTGGCCAGTTCACGCGCCACGCTGACGTCGCGATCTGCCAGCGTGAGCTGGCTGGCCGCCACCACTCCGGTGTGCACGAGACCGGACGCAATGGCGCGTCCCATGGTTCCGATACCGATGATGGCAATGGATGAAGACAGACTGTGCTGGTGTGACATGAGGCGATGGGCATGAGAACACGCCGTCGGGTACGGGCCACATGCACAACGCCCCGTCCGGCGCAGAGGCCGAACGGGGCGAAAGTCGCCGCACAATGGCAGCGTCCTATCGGGGCAGACACTCCGTGGAGTGCAGCACAACCGTCCGGCGTCGAATCGGATTCGACGACGGTCGCGGTCGCGCCATGCGCAGGGAGAGACGGCCCGAATACTGCATACCTGAACGGCTAGCGGTTTGAAAGTCGCGGGTCAAGGGTGGCAGAACCGATTGATGGGACGAGTGGCACCGCTGCCGCCATCACTTCACACGCGCCAGCGTTTCGTCGAGCAGACGAATGAGCGCCTCGCGGTCGTAGCTGAACTGATGACCCGCGTTGAGCTGCACCAGCTCCTCCATCGCCTTGCGAATGGTCACCGCCGCCTGATTGGCCGCGGGAACCACCATGTATCGCGCACGCGGCTGCGGCGCGGTGAACGCGTGCAGCGCTGCTGCCGCCACGCTGTCCGGCGGCGGATAGTTGTCGTAGTTGCCCATGGCCCGCACGAAGTTCTGCATGGCCGTTTCAAACGGTGTTCCCCGCGCGCGCTCGGCGGCCGCCTGGGCCGCCGACATCGTGTTGCGTCCGATGTCCGAGCGATAGTTGCCGGGCTCGATCAGGCTCGAGGTCACGCCGAGCGGCGCCATCTCCGCGCCGAGTGCGTCGCCGAAGGATTCCACCGCATGTTTGCTCATGGAGTACACGCCGAGCATCGGTCCCGACAGCACGCCCGAGATGGATGAAATGGTCACGACGCGGCCCTTGCTGGCAATGAGCAGCGGCGCAACGCCACGAGTGACACGCAGCGGCCCCATCACATTCACATCGAGCACGCGCCGCAGTTCGTCGTCATCCGTGGCAATCAGCGGTCCTCCCGTGGCGACGCCCGCATTGTTCACCACACCGTAGAGACCGCGTCCGTCACGCTGGACCAGCTGCACAAACGCGGAGATGTCGGCGGTCGACGTCACATCGAGCCGCACGCCCTTCATGTTGGGAATGGCCGACAGCGCCGCGATATCCTCGGCGCTCCGCGCACCGGCATAGACGTAGAAGCCTTCGCGCGCGAGCCGCTCGGCAATCGTGCGGCCGATGCCGCTGCTGGCTCCGGTGACCAGCACCGCGCGCGGCGCTGCTGACTGGGCGGACAGACGCTGGCCGGCGGGCGTGAACAACACCGCACCGAGCAGAACGAGATACAACGAACGCAGCAGGCGCATGGAATGGCGGACTGGGGAGGTGGCGGCCGCTGACCCAGACGTCAACGGTCGCGTCGTGCGCCCGATTGTAGTGAGCCCGCTGCCACACCGCCAGCACAGTTCACATCACCGTTCATCCCCGGTGATCAACGGCATCTGCACAGGACGAATTGCCTGTCCGGCGTGACGCGCGCGACGCGGGTGAAGCGCGGACTAGGGTTCCCGTCGATGGAAGATCCAATCCGTGGCGGCCGGCTGCCCTCCAGCTCGGCGCACCAGCATGGCCACCTGGCCGCGGTGATGGCTGCCATGCAGCACCACCTGCGTGAGGATTTCGTCCACCGTGCTTTGAAATCGCGCACCGCTGCCGGTCTGGTAATCCACCACTGCCGCCAGGGCTTCCTCACCGCGCGCGGCCACTTCACGCAATCCGGCGAGAGTTTCGCGCGAGAGGGCCGCGGCCTCCGTCAGCGTCAGCGCTGGCCACACCGCGTGTCGCGCTGCGCTTCCCAGCACCCGTGAGTACCACACGTGCTGCGCCGCCGCCATGTGCGCATAGAGTCGCACACACTCCGCGTAGGCGTCGCTCTGCGGGTCGAGTGCGGCAATGGATGCCCGGGTACGCTCATCGGCCCAGGCGAGATGGGTCAGCAGCGAGGAGAGATCGGCCATAGGCCATCAACTTACTCCAGACCCGGTCACGCTGGAGGACGCACCCAGATCCATCCCTCGTGCATCGCCAGCGCGTGGTCGTCCGGCTGCATGACCGTTCCCTGCAGAAAGTCCGAAGCAGCCAGCAGACAGAGTGTCGCATCCAACACGTCGGCGTGCTGCAGCAGCGCCGGACGATGTGGACCCACCACCAGTTCGTCCGCCAGCGCGTCCAGCATCGCTTCCCGCACACTGCGGTCACTTGCCAGCTTGTAACCGGAACTGGTCACGCCGCGACTGGTCAGCGTTCCCGCCGGATAGACCTCGATGGCGGCAAGCGGTGCAATGTCACGCACATTCCAGGCGAGTGGAATGCGCTCACGGTGATGATCGCGAAGACGCTGAAGCATTTGCAGCGCCGCCAGTGCCGTCCGTGCAATGCGATCGGCCCCCACGTCGAGTGGAAGCTTGCCCAGTCGCTCGTGCACCACTCGATCCGTCGTGCGCCGGAACAACTGGTTGGCCTCACCGGCGAGCTGCGCGCCGGCGCGATGCGTCGCCAGCGCCGCGCCAAGTCCGGCCGGCCATCCCAGCGGCGCGTCCACCGCCAGCAGTGTGGGGCCCGCGTGAGCCGCGATCCAGGGTGACACCACGGCCGCCGGATCGCCGCCCTTGCCCACCAACTGGGCGGCTTCCACCTCCACACGGCCGTGCCGCAGCTGTCCGCGCGCCACGCCGACTTTGGCAGGATCGGTGGCGCAGTCAATGCCAATGATCTGGATCACGGCAGATTCCGCGCGGTGGCGCGCCGACGCTGCTCGGCGCTTTCGGCAGCTACTCCGCTGTGGTCGGATCGATGACCGTTCGAATCTCCGAGACCCGATCGGCCGGGAACCCGCCGAGCCGCGCGTGCTCGCGCACCATCTCCGCGTTGGGCGCCCGGTAGATGCAATGGATCTGATCCTGCGTGACGTAGCTGTGAATCCACTGGATCTCCGGTCCGAGGCCCTGCAGAACAGAGCATGACTTCTGCGAAATGGCCTTGAGGTCGTCCGGACTGAGATTGCCGGCCCCGGGAATATTGCGTTCGATGAGGTACTGCGGCATGAGCAACTCCGGTGGGAAGGTTGAGACACCGCCCGGCCGGTACATGGGCTGGATACCGACGGTGCTGCGAAGCTATCGCGCCATCCGGACCTGCGGGCATGACGATCACATCACCTCTTCCCCCGGAAAGGCACAACGCCCGCCGGGTGCGAATTGCTCCCGGCGGGCGTACATGCCTGCTTGCGACACCCTCGTCGCATCAGAGGCCGTTCATGACCTCAAGCCTCAGGGCAGAAGCACCGTGTCGATGACGTGGATCACGCCGTTCTTGGCCACGACATCAGCCGCCACGACCGAGGCAAAGTTGCGCGGACCCGTCACCCGCACGCCGCCGGTCAGGCCAACCGTGAGGCTGGTACCGGTCAGCAGCGTCGGCAGCTGCTGCCCGTTGCTCAGCTGCGACGACAGGGCGCGGGAGCCCACCACATGCAGCTGCAGCACTCGCGTCAGCGTGGCCACGTCGCTCGGCGCACCACCGGGAATGGCGGCGAACGCGGCGTTGGTGGGCGCAAAGACCGTCAGGCTTCCGCCACGCAGCGGCGTCACCAGATTGGCCGCCTGCACCGCACTCACCAGGCTGCTGAAGCCGCGAATGATCGCGTTGTCCACGATGTCGAGGCTGCCCAGCATCACGCCGTCGATGAGATGCACGACACCATTCGACGCTTCCACATCGGCCGTCGTGACGCGGGCACCACCCACGGTCACCACACCGTTGGCCACCGACACCGGCAGCGCCGTGCCTTCCACCGTCGTCAGCGTCTGGCCGTCGCGAAGCTGGCTGGCCGTGATGCGGCCCGGCACCACGTGGAAGGTCAGCACCTTGGTGAGGATCGCACGATTGCCCGTCTCGAGCAGACGCGTCACCACATCGCTCGGCAGAGCGGAGAACGCGCTGTTGACCGGCGCAAACACCGTGAACGGACCCGTGCCATTGAGCGTCGTGGTGAGCTCGGCGGCCTGCAGCGCCGTCACCAGCGTGGACAGCTCCGCGGTCGCGGCAGCGGTCTGCGTGATGGTCTGCAGCGCGGGCGCGGTGGGCGTGTCGTCGTCGTCACTGCAGGCGACGAGCGTGGAGGCCAGCACGGGCAAGGTCAGCGCCACGAGGGCGCGGCGAGTCATCATGAACATGGAAGCACGCATGGCTGTTGGTGAAAGGGAAATGCTGTCCGCTTCGTTGTCGGACAGACACCAGCAGAACACGCGACTGCGCCGGCATGACTAGTTGCTCGCGGCGCTCCTGCCGAAGATGGTGCGCGGCATCACACGCAGCGTGACCGACAACTGACGACCGGGCAGAAAGCGCGGCTGCATGACGTAGCGCGCCGGTGACACATCGGTCGCGTCGGCAGCATCAGACGCAATGCGTTGCAACCCGTAGTCCAGCACATTGCGCCGCCCCATCACATTGACGACGCTTCCGCCAAGCTCCACACGCGCGCCTGCAATCTCGTGTTCCCACGTGGCGCCAAGATCGAGATCCAGCAGCGCCGGTCGGCGCATCTGCCCCGGGGAGACGATGGGCAGATCCGCGCTTGTCGGGGACGCGCCCAGCAGATCATAGTAGGCCTGCCGCAGGGCCCAGCGACGGCCCCACACACCACGCAGACGCGTGGCGAGCGTCGCGCCGCCGCGCTGCACATCGGTGGACCACAGCGCGCGATGCGGTTCCAGCCAGGGCACGGGTTGCGTCGTGTTCGCGAAGCGCGAGGGGAAGCTGCGTGTTGCCCATCCGAAGTCGTACGCCAGTTCGCTGCGCGTGCGCCACGCGCCCTGTGTGACATCGCGCTGCAGACGCAACCCGAGGCCCATGGCGCGGCCGCTGCTGCCCACCGCGAAGGCCAGCGAGTCGGCCACCGCCGCGTTCACGCGCGTGGGGTCGAACATCACACCGTAGTCGAACATGGGCAGCACCGGATGCCAGCGCGCGAAGCTCTCGACGCGGAGCTCCCAGCCCGGCACCGGACGCAGCGCCACCTCGCCGCTGCCATGCCAGGCCTGCGCCACGGGCGTGCGCCCGTCGCCCGGCAACCAGAAGCGCACGCCCGGCACGAAGGCCGTCGGCATGGTGCTGGCCACATCGTATTGATTCACGAACTGGTGATAGCCGCCCGCCGCCACGCGCCAGGTGAGCACACGATCCACACCGTGCTCACCACGCAGCGCCACACGCGGCTCACCATAGGTGCGGCCGGACTGCAGCTGCGTCACCCGCAGTCCCGCATCGAGGTAGCGGCGATCGGCAAGCTGCACGGTGGCGTCGGCCAGCGCCGTGCCGCGCCACACCGTGGCGTCCACCGAGAGCGGACGCAGCACGCGGTTGGCCAGGTTGAGCCGCGCGCTGCTGCGTGTGCCCTCGAGACCAAGCGACACATCGGTCCGGCTCCCAAACGGAATGCGCCACTGGGCCGCCAGCGTGGTCTCGGCAATGCGATTGTCCTCATGCGCCCCGAGACCCACGGATGGCGCGGAGGTCATGCGCATGCTGCCATCGTGGGCCAGCGCGTGCTGCGCCGTGCGCAGTTGAAGCTGCTGCCTGACGCGCGTGCCCAGCAGCCAGCGGTGGGTCAGCTGCGCGCCGGTGGTGCGCCACGCGTAGCGGTCGGTGGAGTGCAGCGCCGTTTCCCCGTCCGACACCACCGAACCGTCGAAGCTCACCCCCCGCTCCAGACGGAACGCCGACGCATCGAGCGTGTGGGCAACTCCGGACTGCAGACGCAGCGCCGCGTGAAGGTCATGGAGTGTCACATCCTCCTGGCCAATGACGGCCGAGAAGGTCGTGGACTCGAGGTTCTCCATGCCCGGCAGTGCACCCACGCCGGCAAGACGCGAGAGCAGCACGGGTTCCGGCGTGCTCCAGTGACGCATTGCGCGCGTGAGCGCGGGTGGCGCGGTCCAGTTCCAGAGCCCCGTGCGTCCCGCCAGCATCAGGCTCCCGCTGACTGCGCCCACTGACACAGGGGCGCTGAGGCGCGCCGATGCGGCGAGCGGATCGGCATGCACTTCAGCCGTCATCGCGCGTGGCGTGGCGTCCACGATGTGCTGCAGGTCGAGCACACCGGCCGCATAGCTGCCCACATCGGCCCGATAGCCGCTGCGACGCAGCGTGAGTTGCTCCACCGCCAGCGGCGCCACCATGCCCAGAAGTCCGGACAGCGAGGTCACATCGTACAGCGGGATGCCGTCAAGTCGCCACGGGTGTTCGCCGAGATCACCACCCTGCATGTGCAGGTCACCCGTGCCATCACGCCGCGACACACCGAGTGGCAGCGGGGCCCCGGGCAGAAACAGCGAGGGCGGCGTGACCACCGCGCGCGCCTTGATCGTTTCGAACGCCGTGGTGCCGGTGGCTGCGTTCGGACTGCTCATGCCGAGCGCCCCGGCGCGCAGGCCATTCACCACGATGGGCCGGGCCAGCTGAGCCTGCGGCGTGAGCAGCAGGCGCGTGACGCGTCCCTGACCCGGTGCGAGTTCCACCTCGATCTGCGTGGGCGTGTAGCCAAGCGCACGCGCGCGCAGCGCATAGCGGCCCGGCAGCAGGTCGCGAAACACAAAGCCCCCGTCATCAGATGACAGCAGCGCTTGTGGTCGTTCCGCCAACTGCACGCGTGCCATGGGGAGCGGCGTACCGGTGCTGGCATCCAGCACCACGCCGGCCAGACTGCCAAGGCGAGGCGCGACTTCACTGCCCGCGACCACCACGTAGGTGCCGGACGACAGTCGCACAAAATCGAGTCCCGCCGCCTTCGTGATGCAACGGAGCACGGCCTCGGGCTCGGCGTTCTCGAGGCGGCAGGAGATGCGCTGCTGCGCGCGGACGCCCAACTCGGACGATTGCCAGACCAGACCGATGCCGGCCGTCACCGCCAACGTCTCCAGGGCATCGTTGACGGGCACATCAATGAGCGCCAGCGAGACGCGACTGGCGGGAGTCGACGGCATGCGTGGCGTGGGACGGGGCTGTGCGGACAACACCCCAACGCAGAACACGGCGGACGCGCCCAGCGCCCACCGTGCCCTGCGAAGCATCCGTGCCATGCCGAATCTCACTCGGTCAGTGGCGTGCCGACTCCTCCCGCGCATCACGGCCGGTCGATGCGATAGCCGCGACTGGTGCGCGTGTAGGTCAGGCCCCGGGCGGCACAAAGGTCGCCGAGCACCGTCTCGACGTCATGCGCATCGGGGAAGAAATACGAGACGCGGTCGGCGAGATTCACGCGCGTGCTCCGCTCGATCGGAATTCCGTAGCGGCGCGAGAGGGCGTCGAACACCTCGCCCAGTGGCTCATCGAAAGCGGCCATGCCCCCCTGCGCGGCCACCGCCACACGAGGAGCCGGCACGCGCGTGCGCTCGAGTGCGGCGCCCACCACCTGCGCGGCATCGCCGGCCGACAGCTCCACGCGCGCCGCGGCATGCGACACCGCCACGCGGCCCTCTTCGACCTGCACCCGTGTGCCATGCGCCGCGTGTGCCGCGCGCACCGTGAAGCGGGTTCCGAGCACCCGCACCTCGGCATCCATCGTCTCCACCGTGAACGGCCGCGCGTCACGCGCCACCGCGAAGAAGGCTTCACCCTGCAGCGTCACCCGTCGCGCGTCCGGCGCGAGCCAGTCGAGCCCCGTCCAACGGAACACCGCCCAACGGCGCGAGTGCGACAGCGTGCTGCCGGGCGTCAACCACACACGGCTGCCGTCTGCCAGCGGCAGCATCACCGTGCGACCGCCGGGCGCATTGTCGTAGCGATACTGTCCACCGCCCCAGCCGATGCCAAGACCAAGCAGCAACACCGCCGCCGCCGCGAGACCGCGGCGAGCAAGCCGGAATCGGCGAACAGACACGGAGCGGGGCGCTTCGCGGCGGGCCGCCACGACGGCCGGGGGCGGGGTGGACGGCGCAGCGGATGCTGCAGTGCTTGCCGCCGTATCCGCGCACTCCGGTTCGTCCGTCACCAGTTCAAGGATCGGCGGCACGTCATCACGGAAGGGGACGCGATCCGGATCATTGAGGCGCCGCGACAGACGCGCCCAGGCCGCCTCACGTTCGGTGACGGAGATCTCGGCGGCACCCTCAGCCGACGCCTCACGCCCGACCACCTCATACACCGCGCGCAGGGCTGCACCATCTCCGCGATCGCGGAGCGCGGCCTCGAGCTCACGCGGCACCCGCAGGCCGTTCGCTGAAAAGGGACGACGGCTCATGACAGCATCCCCATCAGCGAGGCCACCAGTGTGCCCAGCTCGGCCAGTCGTCGCCGCAGCGTGTTGAGTGCGGCCACGAGGTGATTGTTCACGGTGCGCGGCGCGCAGCCCATGGTGCTGGCCACTTCCGCATGCGACAATCCCTCCACACGGGACAGCAGCAACGCTTCACGCTGTCGTGGTGGCAGCTCCTGTACGAGGGCGCTCACCTGCCGGTTGATCTCGTGATCGAGCGTGAGGTCTTCCGGTGTCGGCGCCGGGCGGGCCACCACGGGGTTGTCCCGCGACACGGGGTCGTCCAGCAGGCGGGTCCGCGTCGCGTGATCGCGGCGGGAATTGAGAGCGAGATTGCGCACGGTTCGATACAGCCAGGCACGGAGTGGGATGTCTCCGTCCATGCTCCCACGCCGGTCCCACAGGCGCACGAAGGCCTCCTGCACCAGATCCTCGGCCTGCGCATCATCGCGCACGAGTGACCAGGCGAAACGCCGCAGCGGCCCGTACAGCGCATCAAAGAGCTGCCGGAAGGCATCAGCGTCGCCGGCCCGCACCTTGGCGGACACGGCCAGAAGGAAGTCGGAATCGACGTCAGTCATGGACATGAGGAACACCCGCCAACCCGCCCCGATGACCAGTCCGGGGTGGGATCGCGTGCACCTCAGGTCAATGACGAGGGCGTGGACCGGGTTCCGGGCAATGTGCGCCACGACACCGCCGCCGAGGCCGACGCGTCAGCCGCCGAAGGGCGCGAGATACTCGGGCGGGACACGCACGGGGTACAGCCAGCCCGCCAGCATGCTCACAATCAACCCACCAGCCACGGCCGCGCCGAGCATGGGTAGCAACAGGGCGGCCTGCCTGAGCGGCGGGACCTGCGTGGTCGAGACCAGTCGCCGGTGCAACGCGCATCCCACATGCGTGCCCAGGGCCAGCACGGCCAGACCGTAGTACGGCGCAAAGAACCAGGCAAAGGGCCGCACGTGGAAGCCCGCCGCCGCGAAGTACCAGGTGGTGTCGAGCGAAAGGAAGCCGCGGCCCACCAGCACCGCCGCGACATGCACAAGCAGGAAGAATCCGAGGTACGCACCCGACCAGTGCTGCAGGGCAATCACCGGGTTCGCCGCGTTGCGCAGCCGGGAGCGCCTCAGCAGCGTCGCCCCGCTCCATGCCTGCAGCGCGGCCGACGCCAGCAGCAGGGCTTCCACGGCCGGATGTCGATAGATCACGCGCGCGGCCTGCATGAAGGCAAGGTGCGCCTCAATTCCGCGCAGGCCCGTCAGATGATTGCCGAGATGCACGACGGCAAATGCACCCAGGCACAGGGCGCTTGCGCGATGCACGCGCCGGTGAAGCAGGAAAGACGGCATGCCGGAATGTGACCACGCACCGCCCGTTGCGCCGAATCACGGGATACAACGCGTTCAGTTGCCGCCGAACCGAAGCAAGTGGCGGACGAAACGCAGTACGACGCCCGCCGCTATCGATACGTCTCGAAGAACCCCCGCCCCTCACCACTGAGCACCTGGCCGCCCACGCGCCCGCGCAGTCGCGCCCGCCCCGCCAGTTGCAGGAACCAGGGCTTCGCAATGCTGCGCGCCGTGGCCGTTTCACCCCGCTCAATTAACCCACGCCGCGTATCGGTGGCCGCCACATCGTCCACCAGCAGCTCCACCTGCAGCGTGTCGTTGCCGCGCACGTCGGTCATCACGCCGCGCGACGGCACACGCAGCACCGCGCCGTCCACGGCGAGCGTGCGATCATCTGTCCACTCGACCTGCTGCGGACGGAACAGCGCCCTGAAACCCAGTGAGTCCACCAGGTAGAAGAACACCGGCGCCGATGCGGCGTCCCGATCGGTCTGCTGCACCCGCCCATACAAGAAGGTGAAATCGCCGGCCCGACTGGCGCCCCACTCCCAGTTGACCGAGCGCCACACACCCCAGTTGTGGTCGTGATAGCCCTGTGCATTCGTAAAGCGGAAGCAGTCCGTGCCAACACAGGCCTGTCCGCTGGCCCGCCCGCGCAGCACCGGCACCGCATACCCCGACACCAATCCCTGTCCGCCAAGATCGGCGCCCGGGAAGTACTGCCGCGGCTCTGGCTCCAAGGTGAACGCGACCTCAATCGGCGGTCCGCCACTCTCCGACTCCGCCTTGGCCCGAATGTCGTAACGGCCATCGTCGCGCACACGAAGCGCCGCATCGCCCACCACCAGGTCCGCGCGCGTGGTGTCGAACTGCACGCGCGCCGCCGGCACACGCCGCGACCAGCGACGCACCGCACGGCCGTCCACCTGCTGACTGATCAGCACCTGCGCGCCCCACTCGCCGTGTGGCACATCGCCCACCAGCATGAGGGTCACGAACAAGCGCTCACGCCCATCATCCGACACCACATTGGCATAGTGCCACTCTGCCCAGCTCGAACGCGCATCCGCCGGCACGGAGGCCGGCACCACGTGCAAGCGGTCCATCTGATGCAGCCGCTCGGACGGCGTGGGCCGCAGCCAGGCCACATCGGCCGCATTGTCCTCCCAGGCTCCCGACGCGAGCGGCGGTACGGCTCCCGCGGCCTGCGAGGCCGAGGGGATTTCTCCGAGCGCCCGCACGGGAATCACGCGTGCATCAGCCTCACCGCCAATGCGCAGATACGCCAGCTTCTCCGAAATCTGCGGGGCCGCCGTCACCACGTCCTGCCCCAGACGGGGCGAGGTGAGCAACTGACGGTGCACAAAGCGCGCATTGGCGATGGAGAACCACATGCCCCCCACACCGCCGGTCTTGAGCATCTCCACGTCGAGCCCTTCCGGCAGTACGGTGATGGCGCCGCCACCCACCAGCCGCTCATCGCGGGCCTGCGCCATCATGGCCTCGCCGATGGACAGCAGCACGATCATCACGCCCACGCCCAGCCCGAATCCGCCGAACAGCAGCGCACTGCGCCAGGGGCGATGCGACAACTGCGCGAAGGCCAGACGGATGATTGTTCCAAAGTCCATGGCGCGTCTCAGTCCCGCAGCCGCTCGTCACGCACGATCGCGCCATCCTTCATGTGCACCACCCGGCGCGCCGCCTGCGCCAGCTCCTCGTCATGGGTCACCACCACCAGCGTGGTCCCGTCCTGATTGAGCTGCTCGAACAGGGCAATGATCTCCGCACCCGTGCGCGCGTCCAGCTCGCCGGTTGGCTCATCGGCCAGCATCAGCGCCGGCTTGTTGGCCAGCGCGCGCGCAATGGCCACACGCTGCTGCTCCCCACCCGAGAGCTGCGTGGGCCGATGCGCCGTGCGCCCGCCGAGCCCCACGTAGGCGAGCAGCTCCGCTGCGCGGGCCAGTCGCTCGCGCGCCGACACACCGGCTTCCGCCATGGGCAGGGCCACGTTCTCGGCCGCCGTCAGCATGGGCAAGAGGTGAAAGCGCTGAAACACGAAGCCCACGCTGCGCAACCGAAAGTCTGTTGCCTCGCGGTCGTTGAGCTGCGCGACATCCTGCCCGCGTACACGCACCGCACCACGCGACGGCCGGTCGAGCGCCCCCAGCAGGTTGAGCAAGGTGCTCTTGCCACATCCGCTCGGGCCGACAATTGCGACGTAGTCCCCTTCGGCCACTGACAGCGACAATCCGCGCAACGCGTGCACCGCGTCGCCGGCCATGGCGTAGTCGCGATGAATGTCCACCGCCTCCAGCAGCATCGTGTCCGACAGCGCGCGGCTCATGCCACCGCCTCCTCGCGCAGCGTGGCGGCAATGGGCAAGCGTGCGGCGCGCCAGCTGGGCAGGATACCCGCCAGGGCGCCAGCCACCACCAGCATGCCCATGGCGCTCAGTGCGTCCTGCGGCTGAAACACGAAGAAGGAAATGTCAGGCGGCAGTCCCGGAAAATCCCCCAGAATGCTTTCAAGATAGCGCGCGGTGAGCAGTCCAAGCCCCAATCCCAGCGCTCCACCCACCAGCGAGAGCACCAGACCCTCGGCCACGATCTGCTGCACGATGCGTGACGCCTGCACACCCAGCGCGCGCTGCACGGCTATTTCTCCGATACGTTCGTTCACGGACACCGTCATCAACGTGGTCACCAGCAGAAAGCCCACGGCCAGCGACACGCTGCCGAGGATGAAGGCAAGGTTGCGGAAGTAGGCGAGGCGCTCGTCGGCCTGCGCCACCGCATCCGCCGTGGTCAGCACACTCACACGTGGCAGTTGCGCAGTAAGCTCGCGCGCCACGTCGGCCGCATTGGCGTCGGGCCTGAGCCGTACCATGATCGACGACAATCGGTCGTCGCGGGCGCCATCGTCGAGCGCCTGCACATCGGCCAGTGGTAGCGCCACGACATGCTGATCGGCACCCAGATAGTGAAATCGCGCCACGCCCGCCACGCGGTACACCTGCGTGCCACGGAAGAGACGGAGCTGCGTATCCCAGCCGGACGCGAGGGTCAGCGTATCACCCAGCCGGCGATCCAGCGCACGCAGGGCCGCGCGGCTGGCCACCACTTCACCACGCCCGGGCTGTGTCCCCTCGAGCAGGGTGTAGTCCCCCTGCACCGCCGGCTCGACGCCCAGCGCGGCAAGTGTCACGCCCATCTCCCCGCGCGGCGCGATGAGCTGTGTTCCGAGATTGGGCGCCACGGCCTGCACCGCCGGATGCCGCTGCAACGCTTCGAGCGTGGCGCGGCCGTCACCCACCGTGGCCTCGGTGTCGAAGGGCAGCGTGCCCTTGGGGCTGAGGCGAATCTGGAAGCCGCGTGCATCCAGCAGCTCGCGAAAGGACAGGCGCATGCCGCTGGCCAACATCACCATGTCCAGCAGCATGGCGCTCGACACCGCAATGCCGGCCACGGCCAGCGCGGTGCGGGCCGGATGACGAATGAGCGAGGCCAGCGCAAGCAGTGCGCGCATGCTCAGCGACCCAGCAGCGCCAGCGGCGCCCGCTGCACCAGGCGCTGGGCCGCGAGCCATCCGGCCGCCACCCCCAGCACTGCGCTCAGGCTCACGGCCAGCAGCACCACATCGGGCGTGACCAGCGAGAACACCAGCGGCGTGCGATACAGTCCCTGATAGAAGCGATTGACGGCCAGCGAGCTGACCCACCCCAATCCCGTTCCCAGCACCGCGCCCAGCAGCGCGATGGCCGTGGCCTCGACAACGATGGCCTGCACAACCGTACGTCGGGAGAGTCCGATCAGTCGCAGCGTGGCAATCTCGCGCCGACGCTCCTCCACACGCAGCAGCATGATGCACAGGAGAAAGATCGCGCTGGCCAGAATGGTGATGACACCAATGGCGCGATGAAAGCGATTGATGACCGCAAACGTGCGACCGGTTTCCACCGCGATATCGCGCGATCGGTGCGCGCGGAAGCCAAACGCCTGCGCATTCACCGCCGACAGCGTGCGTTCCGTGGCGGCACTGTCGCTGGTGACCACGGCAAAACGGTCCACGCGGTCGCCGTAGCCCAACAGCGCCTGCAGGTCACCGAGATGCAGACGCACCTTGTACTCGGAGCGCGCCACCTCCGAGGGGTCGGCCGTGCGTTTCGTGAAGGCCGACACCACGAGCCGCTGCCCCGGCCCGTCGGGTGTGGTGGCCAGGGTGATGGTGTCTCCAACCTCGAGCCCTGCGTCCTGCCGCAGGCGCTCGTCGAGAGCGAGTGTGGACAGCGGGCCTGCGGCGGAGCGGTCCGCCTGCGCGGAGGCGGGGGATACCCAAACAGCGGATGCCGTCAGCAGACATCCGAAGAACATCAGAACTCGCATGATGCCCCCACAACGTGCGAGGGCGGTCCGGCGTTCCGGCGGCGCCATGTGACGAATGTCATACCCACATCATGATGCCTGACGGTGGTGAGCGGCAGGGCGGTGGCGCCAAGCTGAGGACACGGCACAGCCGCCCGTCTCAGACTACGCTCCCACGACCCAGACCATGCGCCTTTTCCCTGCTCCCTCGAACGCCCTGCGGCCAGTCCGCCGGCGCATCGGCCCTGGTGGCCGCTGCAGCGCCATCGCATTCCTGCTCCTGACCCTGCAGCTCCCTTCCGCGGCCCAGTCGCAAACGACAGCACGGCCCGCGGCCTCCACCACCGCATCCACGGCGCCCGCCCCATTCGCCGTGAAAGTCGTGGGCAAGGGACCGCCCATGCTGTTCATTCCCGGTCTCACCAGTGGCGGTGCCGTGTGGGACGACATCGTGGCTGCGTTTGCCGATCGCTATCAATGCCACGTCTTCACCCTCGCCGGCTTCGCGGGACAGCCCCCCATTGCCGCCGACAGCACCTGGCTGCGTCGCATGCGCGACGCCATCGTGGCCTACGCCAAGACCGAACAGCTGGAGCGGCCCATCGTCGTCGGCCACAGCCTGGGAGGCTTTCTGGCGCTCGACATCGCCGCACACGAACCGGCGCTGCCGCGAGCCGTGGTGAACGTCGATGGCCTGCCCTTCCTGCCAGCCACCATCAGCCCGGATGCGACGCTCGAGAGCGTCAAGCCCATGGTGGCCCAGATGCGGCGGGCCATGACTGGAGGCAATGCGGCGCAGGCGGCACAGGCCGAACAGATGCAGGAGATGCAACTGCGCAGCATGGTGCGCGACACCAGCAAGTTGCCCAAGGTGCGCAGCATGGGCCGGGCCAGTGATCGCGCCACCGTGGCGGAGGCCATGTCGGCGCTGTACGGTGTCGATCTGCGCCCTGACCTCGCGCGCATCACGGCGCCGGTGCTCAACCTGCATGCCTGGGTGGCGTATCGCAGTTACGGCCAGACCCGTCCACGCATGGAGCAACTGCTCGCCAACCAGTATGCCGCGCTGCGCAACGGCACCACCCGCATCTCCGACAGCGCCTACCACTTCATCATGCTCGACGAGCCGGCCTGGCTGATCAGCGAGATGCAGGACTTCCTCAGCGCAGCCCGCTGATCGCCCTGCCTTACCAGCCGTACCACGACACGACAACTTGGGGAAGCATGACTGCCCCGCCCGCCACTGTTCGCAAGCGCCGGATTCCCGTCTGGCTCTTTCGCCCGCTGCCCGCCGAGCTCGGATGGCCGCCCTATCTGTGGCTGCTGTACGTCGTGCCGTTTGTGGTCTGGCCGCTGCTGGCGCGCGCGAACCCGAAGGAGCTGCTGCTTTCTGGCATGCTGTTCCTCGTGTTCCTCTGGAGCTACTTCCAGGCGTACTGGGCGCCGTACCATCAGCGGCTCTGGCATGTGGGACTGCAGGGTCTTGTGGGTCTGGCCATGCTGCCGTGGAACGCCGGCGCGGTGGTGTTCTTCGTGTTCGCGGCTGCCGTGGCCGGTCGCCTTGAATCCGAACGTCTGGCCTGGCGAGTGATCCTGCTGGTCGGTTTTGTGGGAGCGCTCTGGGCCTGGGCCGTTGACGCCAACATGTTCACGGTCCTGCCCGTGGCCATCATGTCCCCGCTCATCGGCGCGGTGACATTGCATCAGGAGCGCGAACGTCGTGCGGTGACCGCGCTGCAACTGGCCACGGCACGCAACCGCGAGCTGGCCGCCACCGCCGAGCGTGAGCGCATTGCGCATGATCTGCATGACGCGCTCGGACACACATTGTCGTTGGTGGTGCTCAAGAGTCAGGTGGCACAGCGTCTGGCAAAGGCCGTCGCAGGCGCAGATCGCAGCGATGCTCCGAGCGCGTCCCAGCAGGATCTGCTCCGTGAACTGTCGGAACTGGAAACGGCGGCCCGCAGCGCCCTGCAGGACGTGCGACGAGCCATCCGCGGCTATCGCGCCACGCTGGACGAGGCCGTGCTTGCCTCGCGCAGCCTGCTGGAAGCGGCTGGTATTGCCTGTGAGGTGCAGATCACGCTCACCGCGCCGGACAGCCTGCGTGATGCCGTCCTCGCTGCCGTGCTGCGCGAGCTCTGCACCAACGTGGCACGGCATGCCGCGGCGCAGCGCTGCCGCATCACCATTCACGAGTCACCCCACTTCACCGTGCTGGAAGTCAGTGATGACGGACGCGGCGGCGCGACACCGGGTGAACGCGCGCGGGGCCACATGAGCGAAGGTGGCGAGGGTTTGCGCGGCGTGGCGGAACGGATACAGGCCGTCGGCGGGCAGCTGCAGATTGCAGACGCGACAGCGCGTGACGGCTGGCCACACGGCACCACCGTCACTGTGACACTGCCCCGCGAACAGCGTGTCGAACCGGTCACGGAGCAGGTCGCATGATCCGCGTGGTGGTGGCCGAAGACCAGGCCCTGGTGCTCGGCGCGCTGGCGGCGCTCATCGACGCCGAGTCCGACCTGACGGTGGTGGCGCGGGTGCGCGATGGCGACGCGGCGTTGGAAGCCATCACCACGCAGGCAGCCGACGTGCTGGTCACCGACATCGAGATGCCCAATCGCAGCGGGCTCGATGTCGCGGCCGAGATCCAGCGCCGCAAACTGCGCTGTCGTGTGGTCATTGTCACCACCTTTGCCCGCGCGGGCTATCTGCGCCGCGCACTCGACGCGGGCGCAGGCGGCTACATCCTCAAGGACAGCCCGGCCGAAGAACTCGCCAATGCCATCCGGCGTGGGCATCAGGGCGGACGTGTCATCGCACCGGAGCTGGCGGTTGAGGCCTGGCAGGAGGCTGATCCACTCACCGATCGGGAACGTCAGGTGCTGCGTCTGGCCGGAGAGGGAGCGTCCGCTGCGCGAGTGGCTGAGCAGTGCCATTTGAGCGAAGGCACTGTGCGCAACTACCTCAGCAGCGCCATCGCCAAGGTGGGCGGCGACAACCGCATCGAAGCGGCGCGCATTGCCCGCGAGAAGGGCTGGCTGTAGCGCAACTCAGCGCGGACGCGGGAGAGTCCAGGACCGCAGGCGACGACCGTCGTGCGCATACACGCTCACCCGTACCGCCTCAGCCGGCAGGAAGAGGGTCACGGCGTCTTGCTGCACCACTTCCACCCGGTCGAGCACCGCCGCCTCGTCGGGTTCTGCTGCCCGATGAGCCGTGACCACGCAGTTCAGGCGACGACATTCGGGCACCGACACGCGGCGCGCACTGCGCAGTCCGTTCATGGTCATGTACGCCGGACGTCCCGCGATATCCGGCGCCTGTGCTCGCACCACTACCAGGTCCACCAGCAGGGCGCTGGCACCGATCGACTCGCCGGAGGAGTCGCTCAGGAAGATCGTGCCGTCGAGGGGCACACGCCCACGAAGCGCCTGATGCACCGGATGACTGGCCTCCGGCCGGCTCCGCGCCGTGGCGTTTGTCTGGTCCACCGTGACCGGATCAATGCCCGTGAGTCGCGTAAAGTATGCCGCCATCGGCGACCAGGTCGCGCTGGCCTGCTGCTTGATGTGGTCGAAGCCTGCGTGCACGAGCACCCGGGCCTGCGGGTCCACGGCGAGCGTGCGCGCGACCAGGTTTTGTGCCTGCGCCCAATCCCGGCGTTGCTGCGGCGTGAGGGAATCCGGCTCGTCGAACTGCCGCGCACTGGCCTCGTATGGCACGAGAGTGTAACCGAGTCGCAGGGCCTCGCGCACAACCTCTGCAAACAGGGGTTCACTCAGGTAGCTGCCATCGTCGGTCACGTAGCCGCGGTCTGGCAGCGCCGTATCCACGGCAAAGGCCTCGGCGGCGAAGTAGCGATAGCCCTTGGCACGCAGGGCGCGCAGCAGGCGCAGCGTGAGCAGGCGGTCCACGGCGGCGTGGTGTCGCTCGTTCACCATGATGACTCGCGCCGTATCGGCCATGGCAACGAGCGTATCGAAAGCGGAAACCTGGCGCGCACTGCCGTAGCGCTGACGGAAGGGAGTCAGGTCACCGGTGAAGGGCCGGCCCAGCTGGTCCCAGGCCTCGAGTGCGCGCTGCGGATTGCCAAACGTGGCCTCAGCCTGCGCCAGCAACTGCAACCAGGCCTGCCGCTCCGGAGCCCCACGCTCGGCGCGCCCCGCGGTGGTGTCGGGAGCAAAGCGTGGCGCGGCGGCACGCAGGCGCAGCAATGGCGCCCAGGCGGGCTCGCCCGCACGTGTGCGGGCCAATGCGTAGGGAGAGTCGTCGGCGGCCGCCTGGGCACCGGCGGATTGGCCAAGTGCGCCGGCACTGAGACACAGCAGGATGAGCAGAGTGCGAATGGCAGCAGACATGGTGCACATCGACATGGAGAGGAAACGCCAACAGGAAGGGAGGTAGGAAGGAGTGTCGCAGGGCCAACTACGGCCCAGCCTCGAAGCAGGGATCCTTCTCGGGATTCGCCGCCGCCCACTGGTACACACGCTGCACCGCCGCCACCGCACCGGGCACTGTACCCACCGAGGCGGCCACACGACCCAGTCCGGTCACCACACTCGGCAGCGAGAGCGACTTGGGTGTGCCGAGAAACGACTCCCCGCCGCCGCAGGTGCGACGGTTGCCACGTGAATTCACACGTCCCTGCGCGTCCACGCGCGCAGTCAGCCAGGCCGCGCCCCGAACGAGTGATGCCGACAACGCGTCGCGTGTTGATCCACTCGGCAGCAGGGCATGCACATCGGCGCCGATCTCGAGCGCCACGGCCTGATAGTTGGTATCCCAGCTGCCGCCTTCGACAAACCATCCTTCCGGCGACTGCAGTTGCAGGGCCCGCTGCACAAAGGTCTCGGCGCTGCGACGCAGCGCGTCGTCGGGCGCCAGCGCGGTGCAGGCCAGCAGGGCACGGGCGTCGAACAGCAGACGATTGGGCGCCGCCGCGTCCGCTGCCAACAACAGCGGCGCCTGTGTGTGCAACCACCTGGCGCTTCGTACCGCTTTGGCTTGCAGCTCGGCCTGACGCGACGCCGCAATCAACGACACCCCGTCGGACTGCGTGGCCAACGCCAACAACGCCGTACAGGCATCGCCGAGAAAGAATGCGGCGCCACTCGCCACGTCGGCATCACTCATGGACTGTCCCATCGAAACACTGAGTGGGACACGAGCCGGCAGGCGCCCCGATGGCTCCATGGTGCTGAAGCCCGCCTCGATGCCGTCGAAGGCCCGCTGCGCCTCGGCGCGCGCTCCCGCCGCCAGCAGCAACCGATGTGCGGTGCCGGTGCCCATCTGAAAGCGCGACGCGTACATCTCGCCCCACTGCCGGTTGCGCCCGATGAGACGCTCGCCTGGCAGCGGTGTGCCGGCGATGGCGAGACGCGAGGCCTCTGTGGGGAATTGCGCGTGGAACAGACGATCAGCCTCGCGCAGCCGACGGGCCGTCGCGGAATCGACCACGACCCGCACATCACTCGGCACATCGGATGCAGCACCGGGTGGGGTGCTCGTCCCGTTTCCACACCCCACCATCGCCAACATCATCGTCAGCACAATCGCACCTGGCGGGCGCCCCGCGACATGTCTGTTCATTCAGGCCCTACGCCTGAATCTCTAGGCGGGTTTCCCGGACTGGTGGAGCCGGACCTCGCCGGCCACCTGCACACCCTCACCGGCACGCGCGCCCAGGCGCACCTCGATGCGACACGGGACGCCCATGTGCTGTCCCTGCAGGATCTCGAGGACCCCGCCGTGTGGCCAGGACAGGTCGCGCAGGTAGCCCGCCAACGCGGCCGCACCCGCCCCCGTGGCCGGATCCTCGTACACGCCGCCGCCGGCAAAGGCATGGCGGGCAAGAAAGCGCTGCGCCGATTCGGCATGCACCAGCCCCACCGTGGCGACGCCCTGCTCCAGCATGAGCTCACGACCGGCCGCAAACTCGTACTGCATGGCGGCCAGGGCCTCGGCATCGCGCAGCGCAATCAGCAGATGGGACGCGCCACCGTGGATGCGGGCAGGCGGGATGCGCGAATCGAGATCGTCAATGCGGTACCCGAACACGTCCAGCACACGCGCCGTGGTCTCGGCGTCGAGCGCCTGACTGTGTGTGGCGGGCGAGCGGAGCGCCGCCGACATCGATGCCGCCTGCACACGGCCTTCCACGGCAATCGCCGTGCCGTCGTGCAGGACGAGCGGATACGCACCGTTGCCGTGCGCCTCGGCAAGCGCAGCGCCCAGCGCAATGGTGGCATGACCACAAAACGGCACCTCGCTCGTGGGCGCGAAGTAGCGAACCTGCCACTGACTCGCCTGCCGCGCGGCGAAGACCGTTTCGGAATAGCCAAGGTCTGCGGCGGTCCGCTGCATGACCTCATCGGCAGGGAACTGATCGAGCAGGACGACGCCGGCCGGGTTGCCGCCCTGTCCATCGCGTGTAAAGGCCGCAAAGTGCTGAATGTGCATGAAGACTCCTGTATCTGAGATGTGCTGAGGGCTGCCTTGCAGGGAGGTGGGAGGCATTACCCCGGCATGGCGTCGTGGGAGCACACCCGCCGTGGCTGTCGGCGTGATCGGACATGCGTGGCCTGCCCATTCTGGCCAAGGGTGATGAGCGCACGCTCGTTACGGTGGACGAAGACGAGATCACGCACGTCGCGCGCTTCCGCCTGCGCTGAGTGGCCCGCACGTCCCCATCGACCTAGATTGGTCACCACAGGTTGTCTGATCCGGGCGCGCCGCTCCGGATGCCCGAACACCCGAAGGTGCCCTCCGTGCCCCGCATTGCCGCCTTGCCGTTTCAGCTGTCCGCCGAGCATCAGGTCATCAGCGGCGGTTCCGTCACCACCACCGAAGAGCGCAGGAACGGCGTCCTGCGTCTCGAGGGTGACACCGTCATCGTGCAGTGGCGGGTCGAACGGGAAATCCAGCGCATCGGACCCGAGATCCGCACCGACACCGAACTCGCGGGAATCCGTGAAGTGACGATTCCCATTCATGCCCTCGGCGACGCGCGCATCCAGAACCGTGGCCGCCTGTGGTGGCGCAAATGGGAAATCGTATTGACCGCGCGGGACCTGCAGGCCTACGACGCGCTGGCCCGCGAAGACGGCTTCGTGTTTGCGCATCCCTCGGAGCTCATCCTTCCGCTGCGCAAGGATGCCGTGGATGCTGCGCGGGATTTTGCATCCGAAGTGGAACTGGCCATCGCCGAGCATGCGCTGTCGCTGGCGCAGGGACAGCCAGAGGTCAGACTGGCGCGACCGGACGTGGCGCCACCGGGCGCGGCAGCGACGGGCCACCAGGATCGTGGTGTTGTCGACAGCTAAGCCGGTAACGGTGCACCTGCTCGTGTAACGGATGGGCCGCATAGGTGAATGTTGGGTGTGCTTCGGCCGAAACCCGAGATCGGGTCCGACGCCGAACCTCTTCGAATCTTCACCATGTCTCCTCATCACTCGCTGTCGCGCCGTCTCGGCGGTGCGCTGATTGCCGGCCTTGCGCTGGTGGTCACGCTGATTGGTCTCACGCTGGACCGGGTCCGGAACGTCCGAGAGGAAATCGACGAATTGCTGGGGCGCGACGTCCGCGCCGAGCTGATGACGCGTGAAGCGGGCCTCGCTTTCAAGTTGCAGGTGCAGGAGTGGAAGAATGTCCTGTTGCGCGGGCATGACGACGCCAGCCTCGTCAAGTACCGTGAGCAATTCATCGGAGAGGGACGGCGGGTCGAGGCCATAACGGATTCGCTGCGCGGACTGCTGCATGACTCCACCGCGCTCGCCCAGTTGGATCGCTTCGCCATCGCACATCGGACCCTGACTGGCCGGTACCTGGGCGCCATGGCGGGGTTTGCTGCGGACAGCCTGCGCAGTCCCCGCCGAGCCGACCAGTCCGTGAAGGGAATGGATCGTCCACCCATCGCGCTCCTCGACTCGCTTGCAGCGGGCGTCTCGATGCAGGTGGCCGGAGCCGTCGCCTCTCAGCGTGCCGAGCTGCAGCGCTCGCAGCTGCTGCTCTCAGGCCTTGCCGTGGTCATCGGCGTAGTGTTGGCCGTGTTCGGGTGGCGCGCCATTCGTGGCGTGACGCAACCGGTGCTCGACGTCGCGGCCCACCTCGAGGCGATTCGGACCGGGCTGATGCTTGACCTGACCGCTGTCGCGACGTCCATTGAACGTGGCGCTCTCGAGACGGTCCGAATCAGGGAGCAACCCGCGTTGCGCGTGCAGCGAGGGGATGAAATCGGCGCCATTGGCGCCTGTGGGAACGATATGGCGGCTCAATGCCAGCACAGCCTACGGGCGCTGGTCTCGGCATCCACCACCCTGCGTGCCGTCCTTGGCGAGGTCGAACATCGTATTCAGCAGGTGGAAGCCGGTATCCTCGAAACCGGCAGGCATGAGCAGTACCCGGGCGTGTACGGGCAACTGGACGCGGCCGTGACGCGCGCGGTCACAGCGGTGGCCACGCCATTGCGCGCCGCATCCGCGGTGCTGGAGAAGGTCGCGGCCGGTGACCTGAGTGGTCGGCTGCCCGTACATCTGCCTGGCCAGTACGGCACCTTGGCCACGGCGCTCAATGCGGCGTTGCAGGAGTTGGGCAGCTCACTCTCAGCCATTCGCGACGCAGCGGAGAGCACCAGGCGGGAGGCCGCGTCCATGGTGGAGCGAAACGGCCAGCTGGCGGCGATCACCGACGCGCAGGTGGCCGACCTGCGTCGCGTAACAACGGCACTGGACCGGACCGCTGTGGCGTTCGGTGACACCGCCGCCGCGATGCGTGGGATCCGAGACCAGACCACCGACGCCACCATGGAGGTCACACGCGGGACGGAGGCAGTGGAGGCCTTGGTGGAACGCATTGGGCGTCTCAAATCCAGCACCGAGGAAAGCGCGCGCGTTGTGAAAACAATCGAGGACATTGCGTTCCAGACCAATCTGCTGGCGCTCAACGCGGCCGTAGAGGCCGCGCGCGCGGGTGATGCGGGACGCGGATTTGCCGTTGTCGCCGAAGAAGTCCGTGCCCTCGCGCTGCGCGCAGCCGAGGCGTCCAAGCAGACGGGGGCGCTGATCGAGCGCACGGCAGAGGGGGCGCGGGATGGGGCCGAATTTGCCGTCGGCGTCGCCGAGCAACTGAGCAGCGCCCAGACGCGTGTCGAAGCACTGAGTCATCGCATCGTGGCGCAGGCTCAACGCATCGACCATGAAGCGCGAGACATAGGAACGCTGGCGATGAACCTGTCGGATATGCAGCAGGCCTTGGAGCACAATGGCCAGACGGTACGCGATAACGCCATCGGGGCGACCGCAGTCGAGCGCGCCGCCGATATCGTGATCGCATCGGCGTCGCGCTTTCGGCTCGAGCACCGCGGCGTCACGCTCCCGAAGCCCGCAACCCGTAAGGGATCAGACCCCGGTCACAGGATCGCGACACCGCCGCAACCTGTCGCATACCAACCTGTCGGAAACCCGTGACCGGGTGACACTGGTATTGCCGCATGCCAAAGCTTCGTGATTGCTTCGCCTCCAATCGCCGGACAGCTGGCAGCGTGTGGTGGGTGGTCGCTTTGTGCCTGAGTATTCCGGCGACGACAGCCATGGCACATCACGTGGCCCGGGGGCCTCGCATTGAGCCGCCCGCATGGTCGCCGGACACACGCGCGCTACGGGTAGCGGTCGGCCGCGAAGAAACACTTCACGTCGAAGTCTCCAGTCCTACAGCACGTCCTGGCTCCCGCTACGCGTTGCTTCTGCCCGGACCCATCGGATCCGCGTTCGCGTACCGGCATGTGGTGCGTGCCCTGGTCGACAGTGGTTTTCACGTCGTGGTGGTCGACCCGCTCGGCATGGGACAGTCCAACCGTCCGCACCATGCCGACTACGCGCTGAGTGCTCAGGCATTCCGCGTGCGGTTGGTGCTGGGAAAGGTCCTTCCGCTTCATGTACCGCTAGTCGTCGCTGGCATTGGCACCAGCGCGACGATTGCCCTGCATCTTGCCGCCGAGTTGCCGGAGCGGGTTCGCGGCGTGGTGTCGGTGGCCGGCGGCGGTAACGACACACAGGCAACCAGCGGCCTGCGTTTGGCCCTGGCATTCTCGCGCGTGCTGAGCACTCCGCCTGGACGCGCGTTCGCACGCCGCCGCTTTGCGGCCACGATGCGTGCGCAGAGTAGTGACCCCACTTGGGTCAGTCACGACGTCGTCGGCGCTTACCTTGAGCATGCCGAACGAGATGTGCGGGGCGTGCTCAGGAGCCTGCAACGCATGGCGGACAGTAAGGAATCCCAACCCATCGCCTCACGACTCCCGATGGTTCACGCGCCGGTGCTGCTGTTGATCGGCAGCAAGGCTGGCGTGAACGCGCCAACACCTGTACAAGTGGCGGCGCTCACCCGCGGCCTGCGGCAGTTCCGCGTCGATACACTCGACGGCGCCGCCGCGATGCTTCACGAAGAGCGACCGGTCGCCATTGCCACTTGGATTGCTCGCCTTCACCAACGAGGGGTCGACTCATTCAACTGATCGGCTAGCAAAAGAGTCGACGTGTGAACAAACCAGCCGTTTGCGCTTCCTGAACGCGTACGGTACCGTACCGTAGGTGCCCGCAGTATCGCAGGGAGGCTTCCGGTCCACCGTCGCTGCACGGGAGTCAGGTCATGACGCAGGGCAACACGTCGGGGACGCCCCATCCCGCGGCCATGCCGTTCCGCGAGGCGCTGTGCGCGCTCCCGTGCGGGTTTGCCCTGTACGACCCGGAGCTCCGCTTCGTGTACGTCAACGAGATCATGGCGGCCTTCAGCGGCGTCGCCGTCTCGGACCATGCGGGCCGCATGATCGAGGACATCCTGCCGGCGCCGCTCGTCGCTGATGCGCGTGCACAATTGGAACGGGTGCTCGAAACGCGCTGCGCCGCCTCCGACCTTTAAATCCGCGGCACCACGGCGCGGTCGACCGAGTGGTGCACCTGGGGCTGTGATGATTTCCGGGTCGGGGCACCAGACTTCGACCGCGAGGGAACACCCTCACACTTCGCCGCGCTGGTTCGGGACATCACCGTGCAGGTTGGCCTCGGTGATTGGCTGGACCTGCTGCGCAGTGCGTTGCAGCAGAGCTCCGACGCGCTGTATGTCACACGGCCCGATACGGACTTCCGCTTCGTCTTCGAGAACGAGGCCACCGAACGCCACTACGGGCGGCCGAGCAGGCTCAGCGCCTCGAGGCCGTGGGCCTGCTGGCCAGCGGTGTCGCACACGACTTCAACAATCTGCTGGCGGTGGTGCTCGCCAACGCCGACCTGCTGACGGCCGACGGGCCCGGCAGCAGGGGGGCCGGCGCCGCCCACGCCATTCCCCAAGCCGCCCGTCAGGCCGCCGGCCTCCCCGCA